>NZ_JBVIVK010000001.1:381664-464679 GCF_055595715.1 Streptomyces sp. NPDC040410 | reverse complement strand
TTGTTCCTTCTCTTCGTTTTGCTTCTCTCTTTCCTCGCTCAAATGCGTGCGTTTCAGCCCAGTGGGCTGGTTTGTCCGCTTTCCTGGAAAGGGGTGGCCCCGCCCCTCAGTTGCGCACCGCGCGCGGGCGCGGTCCGCCGCGGCCGGGCTTCAGTCACCTCGCCGGGAGCCTGATCGTCGGCGCACGGCGCCGGCACGGGCAGTTCGGCCTCCAGCCGGGCCGGGTGGGGCACGCGCTGCCGCACCAGGCGGTATGCCCGGTGGCGATCGTCCCGCAACACGTGTGACCTTGGCACCGGACCACTCGCGAGAGGAGCACCGCGGTGACGGCCTGGACCTGGGAGTACGAGGGTTACGACCCCGCCGACGAGCGCCTGCGGGAGTCGCTGTGCACGCTGGGCAACGGCTACATGGCGACCCGCGGGGCGCTGCCGGAGTGCACCGCGGACGACGTGCACTACCCGGGCACCTACGCGGCCGGCTGCTACAACCGGCTCACTTCGCACGTCTCCGGACGCCGGGTCGAGAACGAGGACATGGTCAACCTCCCCAACTGGCTGCCGCTGCGCTTCCGCCTCGACGGGCAGCAGTGGCTCACTCCGGACACGGCGTCGATGGCCGACCACCGGCTGGTCCTCCACCTGACCTCGGGCCTGCTGGAGCGCCGCACCCGCTACGCACTCGGCGACGGCCGCGCACTGTCCGTGCGCCAGCAGCGTCTCGTGCACATGGCCGACCCGCATCTCGCCGCCCTGCGCACCGAGTTCACGCCCGAGGGATTCTCCGGCGGACTCGAGGTCGAGGCCACGCTGGACGGCGGTGTCACCAACTCCGGCGTGCCCCGCTACCGCGAGCTGGACGGTCACCATCTCACCCATGTGCACACCGGCGCCGCCGTCCCGGACACGGTGTGGCTGCGCTGCCGCACCCGCACGTCGGACATCCGCATCGGCATGGCGGCCCGCCTGACCGCCGACGCCCCGGTCCTGACCGCGTACACTCCGCCGCCGTACGCCACCCAACGGGTGCACCTGCACCTGACCGCCGGCCGTACCGCGGTCGTCGACAAGACGGTCGCCCTGCACACGTCCCACGACCCGGCGATCAGCGACCCTCTCGAAGCCGCGGTCGACCGGGCGGGCCGGGCACCCGGCTTCGACGAGCTGCTCGAGTCGCACCTCACCGCCTGGGAGCAGCTCTCGCTCCGAGCCCGCCTCGACGTCCCCGGCGAGGCGGGCCGCATCCTGCGGCTGCACCTGTTCCACGTGCTGCAGACCCTCTCGCCGCACACCGCCGACCTCGACGTCGGCGTCCCTGCCCGGGGACTGCACGGCGAGGCCTACCGCGGCCATGTCTTCTGGGACGAGCTGTTCGTCCTGCCGTACCTGAACCTGCACTTCCCCGAGGTGTCCCGCGCCCTGCTCCACTACCGCCACCGGCGCCTGGAGCAGGCCTGTTCCGCGGCGAGTGCCGTCGGCCGGCGCGGCGCGCTGTATCCGTGGCAGAGCGGCAGCGACGGCCGCGAGGAGACACAGGAGCTGCACCTCAACCCGCGTTCCGGGCGCTGGCTGCCCGACCACTCACGGCTCCAGCACCACGTCGGGTCGGCCGTCGCGTACAACGTCTGGCAGTACTGCGAGGCCAGTGGCGACGCCGAGTTCCTGCACACCGAGGGCGCCGAGATGCTGCTGGAGATCGCCCGCTTCTGGGCGGACTCGGCCACGTACGACGAGAGCCTCGGACGGCACCGCATCCGGGGCGTGGTCGGCCCGGACGAGTACCACGACGCATATCCCGACGCCAGGGAACCCGGCCTCGACGACAACACGTACACCAATGTGACCGCGGCATGGGTGCTCAGCCGCACGCTGGAGCTGCTCCGCGCGCTTCCCGAGCCCCGGCGGCGCGAACTTCTCGAGCGCACCGGCGTCGACGACGGCGAGCTCACACGCTGGGACGACGTCTCCCGCACCCTCCACGTGCCCTTCCACGACGGCCTCATCAGCCAGTTCGAGGGCTACGGCGACCTCGCCGAGCTCGACTGGGACGGCTACCGGCGGCGGTACGGCGACATCCGCCGCCTCGACCGGATCCTGGAGGCGGAGGGTGACACGGCCAACCGCTACAAGGCGTCCAAGCAGGCCGACGTACTCATGCTCGGCTACCTCTTCTCACCGGCCGAACTGCGCGGCCTCTTCGGCAGGCTGGGCCACCGGCTCGACGACGACGTCTGGCGGCGCACCTTCGACTACTACCTGCACCGCACCAGCCACGGGTCCACGCTCAGCGGCCTGGTGCACGGCTGGGTCCTCGCCCGGGCCCGGCGCGCCGAGGCGTGGACGTTCTGCCAGGAGGCCCTGCGGGGCGACATCGCCGACGTGCAGGGCGGCACCACCGGTGAGGGAATCCACCTGGGCGCCATGGCCGGCACCCTCGATCTCGTCCAGCGCGGGCTGACCGGACTGGAGACCCGGGGCGGGGCGTTGTGGCTCGATCCCGTGCCGCTGCCGGAGCTGTCGTCGTACGGGTTCGCCATCCGCTACCAGGGCCACTGGGGCGTACGGCTGAGGCTGGAGCGCGAACGGCTGGAGATCGCGGTGCCGCCGTCCGACCGCCCCCCGATCGACGTCAGGCTGCCGGACCGCGAGGTCCGTCTGCGGCCCGGGGAGACGTACCGGCTGATGCTCGGGGACTGACCGCCGCGCGCCGACGAGGCCACGGTCCGGACGGTTCCCGGCGAGGACCCGGCGGCCCCTCCCGGCCGCCACTCGGCGGCGCCCGGACCGGCCTCGGCCCCGGCGACCTGGCGCCGGTCAAGGAGCCGTACCGGGCCCGAGGAAAGGCGGGCCCGGTCACGCACGCGGCGATCCGTCACATCGACTGCCCCGTCGCGGTCCCACCCCACGAGTGAGACGCAGGCGCATCGGAAAAAAATCCCGTGCCCCGCGCCCTCCGGCTTCCCTACACTCACCACGCAGCCCGCGCCGCCGCTCTCACCGCGGCGGTACGCGCACATCATGACCAGTCAGACGAGTGAGGGGAGCCCGGCCGTGTGTGACCGCACCGCTGTCGTCGTTCCCCGCTCCCGGTACGAGGTGATCCTCGTGTCCTCGTACGTCCGGTGCCCGCTGCGCGGCCGGTACCGGATGCCCGCGACGAACGCCTGACGCCGACGCGCTCCACGAGCCGGTGCGGCGACACCGGTCTCTGCCACGCCTGTCGACGGTCCGTCAATCGTCGGGGAATCGCGCCGCCCAGTTTTCCCGAACGACCGAAAGGCCATGGGCCGTGCGCTCCAACCCGAACCCCCTCACCGCCGTCCGCAACCTGGGCATCCTCGCCCACGTCGACGCCGGCAAGACCACCGTCACCGAGCGGATCCTCTACGCCACCGGCACCACGCACCGGCGCGGCGAAGTGCACGACGGCACGACCGTCACCGACTTCGACCCGCAGGAGCGCGATCGCGGGATCACCATCTTCGCCGCCGCGGTGAGCTGTGCCTGGGACGGTCACCGGATCAACCTGATCGACACCCCGGGCCATGTCGACTTCGCCGACGAGGTGGAGCGCTCGCTGCGCGTGCTCGACGGCGCCGTCGCGGTGTTCGACGCCGTCGCGGGGGTGGAACCGCAGAGCGAGTCGGTGTGGCGGCAGGCCGACCGGCACGGCGTGCCGAGGATCGCGTTCGTCAACAAGCTCGACCGAGCGGGCGCCGACCTCGATGCGGCCGTCGCCTCCATCCGGGAACGGCTGCATCCTGCCCCGCTGGTCGTGCAGCTGCCCATCGGGAGCGAGGACGGCTTCACCGGCGTCGTCGACCTGCTGCGCCTGCGCGCGCTGACCTGGGCCGACGGAAGCGACACCGCCGAGGAAGGCGCCGTACCGGAGGAGCTGCGCGACGAGGCGGAGCGGCGCCGCCGACTCCTGGAGGAGGCGGTGGCGGAGCTTCACCCGGCCGCGCTGGAGGAGTTCTGCGAGCGCTCGACGCTCGCACCGGGGACCCTCGCCTCCGCGCTGCGGGACCTCACCCGTACCGGCGACGGTTTGGTGGTGCTGTGCGGCTCCGCCTACCGCGACCGCGGGATCGAGCCGCTGCTCGACGCCGTCGTGGCCTACCTGCCGTCCCCGCTCGACGTGCCCGCCGTGCGCGGCACGCACGACGGGGCGGAGCAGGAGCGTGCCGCCGACCCGGCGGCCCCGCTCGCGGCACTGGCGTTCAAGGTGAACGCGACGGCGACGGGACGGATGACGTACCTGCGGGTCTATTCGGGAACGCTGGAGAAGGGAGACGCGGTGTGGGACGCGGGCGCGCGGCGCACCGAGCGGATCGGCCGGATCCTGCGCGTGCAGGCCGACCGGCATGCGCGACTGGAGCGGGCGGTGGCCGGCGACATCGTGGCCGTGGTCGGCCTGAAGTCCGCCCGCGCGGGCTCGACGCTGTGCGCGCCCGGAGCTCCACTGGTCCTCGAACCGCCGGGTGTCGCCGAGCCGGTCGTCTCCGTGGCGGTCGAGGCACACGGACGGGCTGACGGCGAACGGCTGGTCTCGGCGCTGGCGCGGCTTGCCGAGGAGGATCCGTCGCTGGTCGTGCGGACCGACCCGGAGACCGGCCAGACGCTGCTGTCGGGCATGGGCGAACTGCACCTGGAGGTCGCGGTGGAGAAACTGCGGCGCGCCCACGGCCTTGAGGTCAACGTCGGCCGGCCTCGGGTGACCTACCGGGAGACGGTCGCCCGCGGGGTGTCCGGCCTGGTGTTCCGGCACGTCAAACAGGACGGCGGGGCAGGGCAGTTCGCCCATGTCGTCCTTGACGTGGAACCGCTGTGGGACAAGCGGGATGAGCAGGACGAGCAGGGCAAGGAGAGCAAGGAGGGCAAGGAGGGCAAGGAGGACGGGGACGGTGGCCGGTCCGGCTTCGAGTTCCGCTCTGCCGTCGTGGGCGGACGGGTGCCGCAGGAGTACGTCCGCGCGGTGGAGGCCGGTTGCCGGGACGCCCTCGCCGACGGGCCGCTCGGCGGCCATCCGGTGACCGGGCTGCGCGTCACCCTGACCGACGGGGCGACCCATGTGAAGGACTCCTCCGAGACGGCCTTCCGCACGGCGGGCCGGCTGGGCCTGCGGGAAGCCCTGCGTGCCTGCGCGATGGTCCTGCTGGAACCGGTCGTCGAGGTCACGGTCACCGTGCCCGAGGAGGCCGTCGGCGGCGTCCTCGGCGATCTCGCGGCCCGGCGCGGCCGGGTCTCCGGCTCGGCCGCGCGGGCGGGTTCGGCGGCCGTGACCGCCACCGTGCCGCTGGCCGAACTGTTCGGCTACGCGACCCGGTTGCGCAGCCGCACCCAGGGCCGCGGCACCTTCACGGCACGGCCCACCGGCTACGCCCCGGCGCCGGTCACCACGCCGACACGGTGACCGGCACGGCGGCCCCGCCCCCGCCAGGGCGGGGCCGCCCCCGGCTCACGGACACGACACCGCGGTCGACGGCACAGTGGCGGTGCCGGACGTCGGCGCCCCCGTCTCGTTGACGGCGTGCTCGTGTCGGCCCTTTCCGCCGAGCGAGAGGACCAGCAGGCTGGGGAACCGGGACCGGCCACCTGGAGGGCACGATGGCCCCGGGCCTGACGGACCTGACCGCCGCGGTCCGTGCCTCCTGCCACCTGCTGCTCGGCCATGGCCTGGCGGTCAGGCGATCCGCGCCGCGGCCCCGGCCGCCGGGACCGGCACCGTCAACAACAAGGGAGCCCCGCCGGCCGGCTACGTCGCCTGGTCGCTGCTGGACGATTTCGGGTGGGCGTACGGCTATGACAAGCGGTTCGGGCTGGTCCACGTGGGCCAGCCGGCACAGGCGCTCACGATCAAGGGGGCCGGGCATCGGTACGCGGAAGTCGTCCGAGCGCGTCGGGGGTGGGTGCGGGACGCGGCCTGAGGCTGTCCCGACCGGCCCGCGCACACGATCAGCTGGGACTGCGCCCGTTCGACGAGCTCGCGGGCGCGCGGCTATGCCGCGGTCGGCAGCGCGAATACCGCCGCTGTCCGCCCTCTGAGCGGAGCGGAGTCCTTCTTTGTGGTGTCCCGTCGGGGCAGGCCCGGACGGGCACTGCATAGAATCGACTTCCATGTCGAAGCCAGACGAGTTGCTCGTCGCCATCTCCGCCATGGTGGAGTCCGAGCAAAGCAATCAGATGTCGCTGACGGTGGTCGTGGCAGGCGCCGTCATCACCGGGCGACTGGCTCCCGAAGCCGTGTGGCGGCAGCGTGTGACGGAGGTCCTGAAGGACTCGGACCGTCTCGGCCCGTTCTCCGGAGTCTTCACCCCCGACCGGCGGGAGGGCCCGCCCGACCGCCGCGAGGCGCCCACGCATCTGCATTTTCATCTCGCCCGGATCCTGCAGGGCAGCCTCGGGATCCCCGAGACGGGCGGGATGTACCGTGTCGCGATCAAGGATGTCAGCGCCTGGACCGTGGGCGATGTCAGCTACTCCGACCGGTGAGACGCGGTGAGGGCCCTGCCGGCGGGTGTCGGCAGGGCCCTCATGGCTGTCCGGGTGGTGGCTTCCGCCTTCTCACATGTGCTGGGGGGCGGGTCTGCCGAGCAGTGCCGACGCGGTCTGGAGCGGAGTGGGGGTGGTCACGGGCGCGGCGTCGGGGTGGCTGTGGCAGGTGAAGCCGAGGCGGGTCATGGCCCGGGTGACTTCGCCGACGGTGAAGTCACGGCGGTCCTGCCGGGTGATGACTTCGCCCACTTGCTTGACGGGGTAACGGCGGCGGCCGACGGTCACTGACTCACCCGTGACGGGCTCGGGCGTGACGCCCTTCATCGAGGCCAGCACTCCGTCCTTGGTCAGGTCGAACGGGTACCGGGCGATGACACAGCGCATGATGCCTCACAGAGAGTGGGAGAGCGGGCTGACCGGGGCGAGGCGGATCGGCGGTCCGCCGAGGACGTCACGCAGACGGATCCGGTCCGTGTACGTGGAGCTGTCGCGGAGGACTGCGAGTTCGGCTCGGGTGACCGAGCCCGTGCACTGGTCGTCCGCGTCGCACAGGAGCAGATACTCGACTCGGGCACTTGCCATGACGGACAGGGCCACCTCGACGGTCATGTCGTCACAGACCCGGGGTCCGGACGCGTCCAGGTCGTCGGCCCCGGTCGTGAGGGCGGCAGTCGCCCGCCGTTGATGCATCTGAACCAGTGTCAAGGTGCCTCCTGCACAGTGAGTGAGCGTTCTGGTCACGATGGCCTCAGGCCGCCGGGTCGAAGGCGGACTGGCGCCGTGTCCTGCCACGTGCCGCTTCGCCGGCCGGCCGGCCCTGGCCGGTACGGCCGCGGCGGCGCCGGGACGAGGAGGCCGTGGCGCGGCGGGGAGGTTCCACGACCGGCACGGTGATGACCACCGGGACACCGGAAGGGGTCCGGGCGCCCGTGATGCGGCTCAACTCGGCTTCCCCCGAACGTACTTGGGTGATCTGCGGGGTGATGCCGGCGGAAGCCGTGAGCCGGCTCATGTCGCGGCGCTGGTCGGGGGTCACCAGGGTGACGACGCTGCCGGACTCGCCGGCGCGGGCGGTACGACCGCCACGGTGCAGGTAGTCCTTGTGGTCGCCGGGCGGATCCACGTTGACGACCAGGTCGAGGTTGTCGACGTGGATACCGCGCGCCGCGACATTGGTCGCCACGAGCACCGTCACATGCCCGTCCTTGAACTGGGCGAGGGTCCGTGTGCGCTGCGGCTGGGACTTGCCCCCGTGCAGGGCCGCGGCGCGGACGCCGCTGTTCAGCAGGTGCTTGGTCAGCCGGTCCACCGCGTGCTTGGTGTCCAGGAACATGATCGTCCGGCCGTCTCGCGCCGCGATCTCGGTGGTCGTGCGAAGCTTGTCCGCGTCGTGCACGTGGAGTATGTGGTGCTCCATCGTGGTGACCGCACCCGCGGACGGGTCGACGGAGTGGACCACCGGGTCGCTCAGGTAGCGGCGGACCAGCAGGTCCACGTTGCGGTCCAGGGTGGCCGAGAAGAGCATCCGCTGGCCCTCGGGACGTACTTGGTCGAGCAGGGCCGTGACCTGGGGCATGAAGCCCATGTCGGCCATCTGGTCGGCCTCGTCGAGGACGGTGATGGCGACGTCGTCCAGCCGGCAGTCGCCCCTGTCGATGAGATCCTTGAGCCGTCCCGGCGTCGCGACGACGACCTCCGCCCCGCCGCGCAGCGCACTGGCCTGCCTGCCGATCGACATCCCGCCCACCACGGTGGCCAGCCGCAGCCGCAGGGAGCGGGCGTACGGGGTGAGCGCGTCGGTGACCTGCTGAGCGAGCTCGCGGGTGGGTACGAGGACGAGAGCCAGCGGCTCCCGTGGTTCGGCGCGCCGGCCCGCCGTGCGGGCCAGCACTGCCAGGCCGAAGGCGAGGGTCTTGCCGGACCCCGTGCGACCACGGCCGAGTACGTCACGACCGGCGAGAGAGTTCGGCAGGGTCGCCGCCTGGATCGGGAACGGTACGGTCACGCCCTCGTGGCCGAGAGCGGCCAGCAGCCGCGACGGCATGGCGAGATCGGCGAACGACTCGGCGGCGGGCAGCGCGGGCGTGATCGTCACCGGCAGCGTGAACTCACCCTGCGGTGCGGCCTGTCGGCTTCCCTGTCCCTTGGGGCGGCGCGGAGCACCGGAGCGGTTGCCTGCGGCGGCCCCTGAGCGGCTGCCGCCCTTTCCGGAGCCAGAATTCTCGGTGCGCTTTCGGGCGAATCGATCGTTCGAACGTGCGCGGTTCATGCGGAACCTTCCTTGATATGGCGCGTACCAAGGAATTCTCGCGGCGAATGAGCAGCGCGGAGAATCGCAAGAACGAGCCGAATGCTCCGGCGAATCGACGCCGAGAGCATGGGATATGGGGTTGAAGAATTTCCCCGGAGATGACTTGAAATGCAGCGAGCTGGGGCCCGCACCCCAAGGTGCGGGCCCCAGCAGCTAAGCAGCGTCAGCAGCCGTGTCAGGCGGGAACGATGTTCTCGGCCGTCGGGCCCTTCTGGCCCTGCGCGATGTCGAACGACACCTTCTGGCCTTCCTGTAGCTCGCGGAAACCCTGGGCGGCGATGTTCGAGTAGTGGGCGAAGACGTCGGCGCCGCCGCCGTCCTGCGCGATGAAGCCGAATCCCTTTTCCGCGTTGAACCACTTTACGGTGCCAGTAGCCATTTTTTCTCCTTCGGGGCGGTGTTCGGAGTGCGCCCTGTGCGGACTCCGGTCGCCGTGATGATCAGCCCGTCGGAAAAAACCTTCTGGCAACCACAACTGCAACTGGCATCGACAGTAGCACGGCGCGATCGCCCATGGGCGGAAAATCGTCCCAAGCGCCCCTTTCGGTGGGGGAATAGTGTTGTAAATCGCGGAGATTTCTCACCTCGCGGCCACAGATATTACTCGGCGCGGACCGCAGTGTTGCTGTCATGCGCGTCCGGCCGCAGCGCCACGACCTCCTTCGACGGACCCACGTCCGCTTCCCTCGTCCGACAAGTCAGCGGCGCGCGAGTCTGCGCTCGCCGCCGACGCCTCGCCGGTACTCCAGGCCGTAGTGCTGGAAGACCGCTTCCTCCTGCTCGGCGGGCAGTACGTCGTCCGTCCCGATCGAAGGGGCCTTCCGTACCTCCCCCTTGGCGTGGGAGACCTTGACATAGCCGGGCCCGAGGACGGCCTCGTCGAGCGGGACGAAGACCAGTCGCTGGCGGGTGGGCAGCCCGGTCCGGACGGTGGCCATGGACGGTTCGTCCGTGGCCGTGTCCACGTAGACCGCTTCGAGCATGCCGATCTTGCGCCCTTTCGGGTCGACCACCTCATGGTCGCGCCACTCGCGGACGTCGGCTGAACGGATCATGGCTGCTCCCTGTCTGCGCGCCGCGGGTGCAGCGCGTCACCGGGTGTGAGAGCGCGTGTGAGAGTGCACTGGCCCACTTGCCATCGTATGACCGGAAGTCCTGTGCCGTCGTGCCCGGACGCGGGACCTGTCCGGCGGGCGGCGAGCGCCCGCCGGCGTCGGGCGTCAGCAGTCCCTGAACTCCGGCGACTGGTTGAGCACCTGCGACCGCACCGACGTGAATCGCGCGAACGCATCACCGTCCTGTGCCCCTGGCCGGAACGCCGCCACCCGGTGGCAGTTCTGGAAGGCGAGGGTCACGGCGAAGTGGCGTTCCAGGCTGCCGCGGATCGCGTCGCTGGCCAGCGCGCGCAGCAGCTGGCCGCGTTCCCGCTCGGACGGCGGAGGGGTCTGGTTGTCGGTGAACTCGGCCTTGCCCTCGTGCAGTTCGGCGGCCAGAGAGGCGATGAGGTCGTAGGCGTACGGGAGGGACGTGCGGACGGTAGCCACGAAGTCCTCCTCGCGGATGCCGCCGTTCTCGGCTTCGGCGAGGAGCTTCGGGGAGACGTCGAGAGACATGTGAGGGGTTCCTGTCCGGTAGCGAGGTGAAGCGAGGTGAAGCGAGGTGAAGGGAAAGGAAGGGGCGGTTCTGTCAGTTCAGTGCGGCCGGGCCCGGTACGAAGTCCGGGTCCACCTGGCCGGCCAGGTCCAGGCCCGTCGCCTTGTCCGCCCACGCCCGGGCGTTGCGCAGATGGAACTCGACGGCGTGGCGGTGGAGTCCCGGCCAGTCCTTGGGGTGGGTGTCGACCGCCTCGCGCATGATGTCCAGGGCGTTCCGGTTGTGCGGCTCCAGGGTGTCCAAGCCGCCCTCCGGGCGGCCCTGTTCGGCCGAGCGCACCCAGGGGGAGTGCACCAGGTGGGTGAGGAGGTCGTCGCCGACGTGCTCCTTGAGGAAGAGCAGGTCGTCCTCGCCGGTCACCTTGTTGCCGACCACGGCGATCCGGATGCCGAACTCCCGTGCGTGGTCCCGGTACTGGCGATACACCGAGACGCCCTTGCGGGTGGGCTCTGCCACCAGGAACGTGAGGTCGAAACGCGTGAACAGGCCCGAGGCGAAGGCGTCCGCGCCCGCCGTCATGTCGACCACCACGTACTCGCCGGGGCCGTCGACCAGATGGCCGAGGTAGAGCTCGACCGCGCCGAGCTTGGAGTGGTAGCAGGCCACCCCGAGGTCGCTCTCGTCGAACTCGCCCGTCACCATCAGCGGTACGCCGCCCACGCGGCGGACGTGCCGCGCGTGCACCTCGTCGTCGCCGAGCAGGCGCAGCAGACGTGAGCCGCGTCCGGGCGGGGTGGTCTTGATCATCGCCTCGGCGGAGGGGATGCGCGGGTTGGCGCCGCGGAGGAATTCCTTGATCTGGTTCAGCCGTGCGCCCAGGGGAGGCGCGTCCAGGTGGTGTTCCTCGTCGTCGTGGCCCAGCGCCTCGGCCAGGTGCTGGTTGATGTCGCCGTCGATGGCGAGCACGGGCGCGCCGGAACGCGCCAACTGGCGGGAGAACAGCGCCGACAGGGTGGTCTTGCCGCTGCCGCCCTTGCCGACGAACGCGACGCGCACTACCGCTCCGCCACTTCAGACTTTTTGAAAATGAATGTCATGTGGGAAGATTCAGGGGCAGCTGCGAGCTCTGTCAAATCGAGGAGACCGAGGAGTGATCATCTTGCCCGGCTCGTCATGGCCGCCGTCGTACGGCCGCGCGATCTGGTCGGTGCCGCGCAGCGGGACCGCTCAGGACGCCACCGGCTCGCGCTCCGGCGCCGGCTTCATTTCCAGTACCTCCGCCACCAGGGCCTCTTCCGTGCGGGACGTCCGCCACAGCCACAGGATGTCGCGGCCGAACGACCAGACCAGCGCGGCCAGCGCCGCGGCGACGACCCCGAAGGTCCCCGCGTACGGCAGGAAACCCGAGGCGGCCAGGGAAAGGAAGACGCCCTGCGTCGCGGCCACCGTCTTGCGGGCCGTGCTCGGCGGGAGCGGGGCGTTCAGCCAGGGCAGGGCGCGGGCCGCGGCGACGAAGACGTAGCGCATGGCGCCGATCAGCAGGACCCACGGACCCAGCGACATCGAGACGTACACGCTGAGCACCAGGATGAGGAACGCGTCGACCTCCATGTCGAAGCGCGCGCCCAGCGGGGTGGACGTGCCGGTGGCGCGGGCGACCTTGCCGTCGACGCCGTCGAGGATCAGGGCCACCGCCGTCAGGCCCACGAAGAGCGTCACCGGCGGTGAGCTCTGGAAGGAGTCGGCGACCAGCGCCGTCACACCCCCGACCAGAGTCGCCCGGCCGAGGGTCACTCTGTTCGCGGGACCGAAGGAGCGCGGCCGGGTCCGGTGCAGCGCCCTCGAGAGCACCGCCCAGGTTGCGGCGGCGAAGGCGAGGCCGGTCAGCCAGCCCGCCGGCCCCATGCCGATCGCCGAACCGAGCAGGGCCAGCAACAGGATCTGAACGCCCGCTCCCACAGCGGTCTCCTGCTGGACCAGCCTCGCGTCGTAAGTGTTGTTCAGGGCCACCGCACATTCCTCCGGCCAGGTGACAGAGTCGATCAAGGCCGCGTACTGTGCGCGACCTGTGCACACCTCGGTACGTGAACAACTTCCCGAACGTTCAGGAGGATGCCGATGAAGCGCACCGCACGCGCGTTCTGGATCGGCTCGCCCGGTCAGGGCGAGATCCGTGACATCGCCCTGCCGGACTCCGGCGAGGGCGAGGTCCTCGTCCGCACGCTGTGGTCCGGGGTCAGCCGCGGCACGGAGACCCTCGTCTTCCGCGGCGGGGTGCCCGAGAGCCAGCACGCGGTCATGCGGGCGCCGTTCCAGGAAGGCGACTTCCCCGCTCCGGTGAAGTACGGCTACCTCAATGTCGGGGTGGTGGAGGAGGGACCGGAGACGCTGGTGGGTCGGAATGTCTTCTGTCTGTATCCGCACCAGACCCGTTACGTCGTCCCGGCGAGCGCCGTGACACCTCTGCCGTCCGGCCTGCCCGCCGAGCGAGCCGTCCTCGCCGGCACCGTCGAGACCGCCGTGAACGCCCTGTGGGACGCTGCGCCCCTGGTCGGCGACCGGATCGCGGTGGTCGGTGGCGGCATGGTCGGCTGCTCGGTGGCCGCCCTGCTGGCCCGCTTCCCGGGCGTCCGCGTCCAGTTGGTGGACGCCGACCCGGCACGCGCCGAGACCGCCGAGGCCCTCGGCGTCGCCTTCGCCGCGCCCGAGGACGCCCTCGGCGAGTGCGACCTCGTCGTCCATGCCAGCGCCACCGAACAGGGACTCGCCCGCTCCCTCGACCTCCTCACCGCCGAGGGCACGGTCCTCGAACTGAGCTGGTACGGCGACCGGCGGGTCAGCCTTCCGCTCGGCGAGGCCTTCCACTCCCGCCGCCTCGTCCTCCGCAGCAGCCAGGTCGGCAGCGTGTCCCCGGCCCGCCGCTCCAGCCGCACCTACGCCGACCGGCTCGCCCTCGCCCTCGACCTGCTCGCCGACCCGGCCCTCGACGCCCTCGTCACCGGCGAGTGCGCCTTCGAGGAACTGCCCGACGTGCTGCCGCGTCTCGCCTCCGGGGAGATCCCCGCGCTGTGTCACCGGGTCCGGTACGGCCGTACGGACTGACCCACCCGTCACCAACCGCACCGACTGACCCACCCGTCGCGACCGCACCGACCGACACACCCGTTCAATCCCGTACGACAAGAGCGCCTGACCTGAGAAAAGAGTGAGAGGCGGCTGAACACGGGGAAGCGAAGAGCCGTACTACACGGCATCCCCGCAGCGATCAGCTGGGGGATCAGACGCGCCGCACCTGGAGGGTCGTCCGTTGTTCAGCATCACCGTCCGCGATCACATCATGATCGCCCACAGCTTCCGCGGCGAGGTCTTCGGGCCCGCGCAGCGCCTGCACGGAGCGACGTTCCTGGTGGACGCCACCTTCCGGCGCGAGCAGCTGGACGACGACAACATCGTCGTCGACATCGGACTGGCCACCCAGGAACTCGGCGCCGTCGTCAGCGAGCTGAACTACAGAAACCTCGACAACGAGCCCGACTTCGCCGGCATCAACACCTCCACCGAGTTCCTGGCCAAGGTCATCGCCGACCGCCTCGCCGAACGCGTCCACAAGGGCGCCCTCGGCGAGGGCGCCAAGGGCCTGGCCGGCCTCACCGTCACCCTGCACGAGTCGCACGTCGCCTGGGCGAGTTACGAGCGTGCGCTGTGACCGACGTGACCCTCGAAAAGGTGGAGAAGCCGACACTCGGCTACGTGCCCGTGCAGCACTCCGCCCTCAAGAACGCCGAGATCATCCCCATGTCCCTGCGCTCCGTGCACTTCGTCATGCCGGGCGGAGTCGACGACACGACCGCGCCCAGCGGCGGCAACGCCTACGACCGGCGGGTGTGTCTGGACCTGCCCGGCTTCGGCTGGCAGGTCCACACGCACCTCGTCGCGGGCGACTGGCCCCGGCCGGTCGAGTCCGCCCGTACGGAACTCGCGCGCACGCTGCGTGAGTTGCCGGACGGCACGACCGTTCTCCTGGACGGGCTGGTCGCCTGCGGCGTCCCCGAGATCGTCGTTCCGGAGGCGGAACGCCTGCGCCTGGCCGTCCTCGTCCACCTGCCGCTCGCTGACGAGACGGGACTCGAGCCGTCCGTCGCCGCCGAGCTGGACGCCCGGGAACGCGCGGTGCTGCGCGCCGTGCCCGCCGTGATCGCCACCAGTGACTGGGCGGTCCGCCGCCTCGTCTCCCACCACGGCCTCGCCCCCGACCGGGTCCATGCCGCCGCCCCCGGCGCCGACATCGCGCCCCCCGCCTCCGGCACCGACGGCGTCTCCCGGCTGCTGTGCGTGGCCGCGGTGACCCCGCGCAAGGGACAGCACCGGCTGGTGGAGGCGCTCGCCACGGTGACCGACCTGCCCTGGAGCTGCGTCTGCGTCGGCGGAATCACCCAGGATCCGGAGTACGTCGCCGGTCTGCGGGCCCTCATCAGGAAGTACGGCCTCGCGGACCGCATCCACCTTGTGGGCCCGCAGGCCGGTGCCGAGCTCGACGCCAGCTACGCCGCCGCCGACCTGATGGTCCTCGCCTCCTACGCCGAGACGTACGGCATGGCGGTCACCGAGGCCCTCGCCCGCGGCGTCCCCGTGCTGGCCACCGACGTCGGCGGTGTGTCCGAGGCGGTCGGACGCGCCCCCGACGGCGGCGTTCCCGGCATCCTCGTCCCGCCGGAGGACCCCGCCGCCCTCGCCGCCGAACTGCGCGGCTGGTTCGGCGAGGCGGACGTACGACGCCGGCTGAAAGCGGCGGCCCGCAGCCGGCGGGCCGCCCTGGACGGCTGGGCCACGACGGCCCGCAGCCTTGCAGGTGTACTGGGCCGGCTGCCGAGCGAACCCAGGAGTGCGGTATGAGGAAGCCGACCATGACGCAGCGCGCAGGGAAGATTCCGACGCAGCCCGGCCCCAGGGGCGCCGCCGAGTCCACGGACACCGTGATCGCCGGCGCCGGCCCCACCGGCCGGCCCGGCGAGCGGGCCACCGTCCGGCTGCGCGAGGACGGGCCGGACGACCAGCCCCGCTACGCGCCCGAGTGGCTTCAGCTGCGCGAGGGCGCGGACGCCGCCGCACGGGCGGCCGACCTGATCGACACGCTCCGCAGCCGGCTCGCCGACCTCCCCGGCCGGGCCCACGGGCTGGTCGTGCACGACCTGGGCTGCGGCACCGGCTCGATGGGCCGCTGGCTCGCCCCCCGACTGGACGGCGCGCAGCACTGGATCCTGCACGACCGCGACCCCTACCTCCTGCACTTCGCCGCCGTCGCCTCCCCGCGGTCCGGCGCCGACGGCAGCCCGGTCACCGTCGAGACGCGCCGCGGTGACGTCGCCCGGCTGACCCCGGACGCCCTGGCCGGCGCGTCGCTGGTGACGGCCTCCGCACTCCTCGACGTCCTCACTCGCGAGGAGATCGACACCCTCGCCGCAGCCTGCACCGGCGCCGGCTGCGCGGCCCTGCTCACGCTCTCCGTCGCCGGACGCGTCGAACTCACCCCCACCGACCCGCTGGATGCGGAGATCGCCGAGGCGTTCAACGCCCACCAACGGCGCGGCGGGCTGCTCGGTCCGGACGCGATCACCGTGGCGTGCGAGGCCTTCTCCGAACGCGGCGCGACGGTACGGATCAACCCGAGCCCCTGGCGGCTCGGCCCCGCCGAGTCCGCGCTGACGGCGCAGTGGCTGCGCGGCTGGGTCGGCGCGGCGGTCGAAGAGCGTCCGGAGCTCGCACCGCGCGCCGAGTCCTACCTGCGCGAGCGTCTTGCCGCCTGCGAGGCCGGGGAGTTGAGCGTCGTGGTCCACCACAGTGACCTGCTGGCGCTGTCCCGGCCGACGGGCGGGGAGTCATGAGCGTGGAGACGCGGCGGGCGTGGGTCGTGCCGCGACGCGGCACGCATCCCCGGCAGAGGCGGAAGACCACCGGCGTGGCGGTCGTACCTCCGCCCGCAGCTGCGGTTGTTCCCGCGCCGGGCACGGCGGTTGTTCCCGCGCCGGCCACGGCGGTCATCCCCAAGGTGCCCGCTGTCGTTGTGCCTGAGCCGGGTACGGCGGTTGTGCCTGAGCCGGGCACGGCGGTTGTGCCTGAGCCGGGCACGGCGGTTGTTCCCGCGCCGGCCACGGCGGTCATCCCCAAGGTGCCCGCTGTCGTTGTGCCTGAGCCGGGTACGGCGGTTGTTCCCGCGCCGGCCGTTGCGGCCTTGCCCGCTGGTGTGCGCGCGTCCGCGGTGTGTTCGGGTGCCGCGGTCTCCGCGTCGGCCAAGGCGGTCGTCCCCAAGGGGCCCGCTGCGGTTGTGCCTGAGCCGGCCACGGCGGCTACTCCCGCGCCGGCCAAGGCGGTCGTCCCCAAGGTGCCCGCTGTCGTTGTGCCTGAGCCGGGCACGGCGGTTGTTCCCGCGCCGGCCGTTGCGGCCTTGCCCGCTGGTGTGCGCGCGTCCGCGGTGCGTTCGGGTGCCGCGGTCTCCGCGCCGGCCACGGCGGTAGGTCCCGAGCCGGGCGCTGCGGTCCTCCCCGCCGGTGTGCGCGCGACCGGTGTGCGCGCGTCCGAACGGGTGGATGCCGCGGTCCCCCCAGCCCGGATAGGCGCGGTCGTTTCCGCGCCCGGGCCCGCTGCCCCCGAAGCCACCCCGAGTGCCTCCCGGGCCCGCGTCGTCCTGCGGACCGCCCCGGCCCGTCTGAACTCCCGTGCCCTGCGCACCCACCTCGGCACCGCCGTCGGCGTCGCCATACTCGCGGTGCTGCTCTGGCGTCTCGGGACCGGCGTCTTCCTGGACGGGCTGCGGCGGATCGACAGCGCGACCCTTGCGGCGGCGCTGGCGATCGGCCTCGTCACCACCGTGTTCAGCGCCTGGCGGTGGCAGCTGGTGGCCCGCGGGCTGCGGATCCGGCTCCCGCTGGGCCCGGCCGTCGCCGACTACTACCGCGCCCTGTTCCTGAACGCGGCCCTGCCCGGCGGCGTCCTCGGTGACGTGCACCGGGCCGTGCGGCACGGGCAGAGCGCCGGTGACCTCGGCCGGGGCGTCCGCTCGGTCGTCCTGGAGCGGGCCGCGGGGCAGATCGCGCTGGCCCTCGTCGGCGCGGCGGTACTGCTGACCATGCCGTCCCCCGTGCTCGGCGAGGCCCGGCAGCTCGCCCCGCTCGCCTGCCTCGCCGCGCTGGGCGCCCTCGCCGTCGTGCCCGCCCTGCGGAGGAACCGGGCCGCCCCCTCCCGCCGGAAACGGGCCCTGCGCGCCACTCTCGCCGAAGCACGCGAGAGCCTGCTGTCCCGCCGGAACGGCCCGGGTGTCGCCCTGTCGTCCGTCGTAGTCCTGGCCGGGCACATCGGCATGTTCGTCCTCGCCGCCCGGGTCGCCGGATCCGGCGCCTCCGTCGCCGTACTGATCCCGCTGGCCGTCCTCGCCCTGCTCGCGATGGGGCTGCCGCTGAACGTCGGCGGCTTCGGCCCCCGCGAGGGCGTCACCGCCTGGGCGTTCGGCGCCGCGGGCCTCGGCGCGAGCAGCGGACTGGCCGTCGCCGTCGTGTACGGCGTGCTCAGCTTCGCGGCGAGCCTGCCGGGCGCCCTCGTCCTGGTCGCCCGCTGGTACACGGGCCTGCGCCCCGGTTCCGGGACGGACGTGCCGGCCCCGGAGGCCCGGCCCGCGGCCGACGCCGCCTACTTCCGCCCGGAATCGTCCCCCGAGGTGAGCAATGACAAATACCCGCCGAAGGAATCCGTCAGGCTCGCCAGCAGTTCCTTCCCCTTTTCCGCCGAACCCAGCGAAGGACGGCCGATGACACCCGAATCGGTATAGGCGGACATACCGAGGGAGAGCAGATGGCGCCGGTCGTCCGCGACGAAGTCGGATGTCTCATGTCCCGGTCGGATCAATTCGGGATGAGTGTGCAAAAGGATGGAGGTCTCAATTTCCCCCGCGTGCATGTCGGTGAGCAGCGAGGTGGCCACCCCCGCCCGCTCGCGCGCCGCTTCCCAGTCCTCCACGGCCGGGAACAGTGCCATCCGCTCGCCGCGGGCGGAGGATTCCTGAACGACGTTGCCCAGTACGTAGTTGCCGCCGTGCCCGTTGACCACCACCAGGCAGTCGACGCCGGAGCGGCGGAGCGAAGCCGCTATGTCCCGTACGACCGCGTGAAGGGTCACTGAGGAGATGCTGACGGTCCCCGGCCAGGCCGCGTGCTCGTGCGAGCAGGAGACCGTCACCGGAGGGAGGAGGTGCACCGGGTACGCCGCGGCGATCTCCCGGGCAATGGCACAGGCGACGAGCGTGTCCGTCGCCAGCGGAAGGTACGGGCCGTGCTGCTCGAAGCTCCCGACGGGCAGGACCGCGACCTGCCGGGAGACACCGGCACCTCGCGCCCGTACGTCTTCCGTGGTGTCCGCCGGCAACGTACCGTGTGCCGCCGACCGCATTGGTGAACCACTCATTTCTTCACGGCCTTTCGTCTCTGCTTAGGAACCAGATCATGACAGAAAAAATCGGTGTACTCGGCAAGAAGTCACCGCAGCGGACGGGTGTCGAACGCGTTGTGAATGCCCCGCTGCCCACCGTGTACGGGAAATTCGAGGCGGTCGGTTACCTGGACCACGACCGCGGCGACGAGCAAGTGGCACTGGTTTACGGTGACATCGGCACCGAGGGAGTTCTCACCCGGCTGCATTCCGAGTGCCTGACCGGTGACGCGTTCGGCTCCCAGCACTGCGAGTGCGGCGACCAGCTCGCCGCCGCCCTGCGCGCGGTCGTCGCCGAAGGCAGCGGCATCGTCGTCTACTTGAGGGGCCACGAGGGCCGCGGCATCGGTCTGCTCGCCAAGCTGCGCGCGATGGCCCTGCAGGCGGAGGGACTCGACACCGTCGAGGCGAACCTCGCGCTCGGCCTGCCGGTGGACTCCCGCGACTACGGCGTCGCCGCCGGGATGCTGCACGACCTGGGAGTGCAGTCCGTCCGCCTGATGTCGAACAACCCGCGCAAGCGCGAGGCGTTGACGCGGCACGGCATCGAGGTCACCGAGACGGTGCCGCTGCTGATCCCGCCGTGCGAGAACAACATCACCTATCTGCGCACCAAGCGGGAGCGGCTCGACCACCACCTGCCCCATCTGGACGCGGTGGCGCACTGGTCCTGACCGGGGGAGTCTCCCCCCATCGGCGCTGCATGTGCGTGCCGGGCGGACGTGGTCGGGCAGCCATCCGCTCGACCCGGTGGGGGACGCGGAGGAGAGCGCGATGGCCCGCTGTGTCTCCCGCACGCTCGCCCTCGGCGTCCGGCACACTCTGGACGGCTGGCTGCCGCCGGGCCTGAACCGGGCCGCCGAGGCGGCGCGGTCCGAGGTGTGGCTGCGCGAACTCGCCGGCGAGGGAGGCGACTTCACCCTGCGAGTCGACCGGTAGCGTCCGGTCCTGGGGCCGGGCCGGCCCTCAGCCGGTGACCGCCTCGTGGACCAGCCGTTTGAGTTCCGGGTAGATCGTGTGCGAACCCTTCGGCCGGACCTGCGTCATGAACTGCACGGTCAGGTCGCGGCCGGGGTCGACCCAGAAGGTCGTCGTCGCGACCCCGCTCCAGCCGTACGTGCCCAGGCCAGAGGGGGCCGTCGTACGGTCCGGGTCGATCACCACGGAGACGCCGAGGCCGAAGCCGACGCCCTCGTTGCCGGGCTCGTCGTGGGCGGGGGCGCTGCCGAAGGCGCGCAGATCGGCGCCGCCGGGCAGGTGGTTGCTGGTCATGAGGTCCACCGTCCCGGGGGCGAGCAGGCGGGTCCCGTCGAGTTCGCCGCCGCGGCGCAGCAGCTCCATGAAGCGGTGCATGTCGTGGGCGGAGGCCACCATGCCGCCGCTCCCGGACAGGAAGCGGGGGCGGCCGTGCAGCGGGAGCCCGGGGATGGGCTCGATGCCGCCGCCGTCGGCGTCGCCGTACAGCTCGGCGAGTCTGTCCGCCTGGTCGGCCGGGACGCAGAACCCGGCGTCTGTCATCCCGAGCGGGCCGAAGATCCGCTCGGCGAGGAAGGCGTCGAGCGGCTGTCCCGAGACCACCTCGACGACCCGGCCCAGGACGTTGGTGGCGACGGAGTAGTTCCACTGCGTGCCCGGTTCGAACTGCAGCGGCAGGCTCGCGTAGGCCTCGACCGTACCGGCCAGGTCCGAGCCCGGCAGCACCGCCGACTCCAGACCGGCCTCGCGGTAGAGCCCGTCCACGGGGTGCGTGTGGTAGAAGGCGAACGTCAGGCCCGCCGTGTGGGTCATCAGATGGCGGATGCGTATCGGCCCTGCGGCCGGGCGGGTCCTGATCCCGGCACCGGAGCCGCCGACGTACACCTGGGGGTCGGCGAAGGCCGGCAGGTGGCGGTCGACAGGGTCGTCCAGCGAGAGCCGGCCCTCCTCGACCAGCAGCAGCGCGGCGACCGAGGCGACGGGCTTGGTCATGGAGTAGATCCGCCACAGGGTGTCGGGCTCGACGGGCAGCCCGGCGGCGATGTCACGGTGGCCGTACGTGGTGAGGTGGGAGACGCGTCCGCCTCGGGAGACGGCGACCAGGAAACCGGGCAGGCGTCCTTCGTCGACGTAACGGGCGAAGTGCTGGTCGAGGCGGTCCAGCGCCTTCGCGTCCAGCCCGGCCTCGCCCGGGTCGACCTCTTGTCGCAGCTGTACCATCGCTCTCCTCCGCAGTGCGTTCGGCGAGGCGCGCTCCGGCATACACCGCCGGAATGCCCCTCAGACCTCATCGTGGCGCAGGAACACGTGAACGGTCCCCGGGATGTCTGTGATCGCCGATCGGGGTGGCGAAACGTCCCGGCAGGGCGAGACCGGCCGCCGCACCGGCCGCGGCCAGGACCGCGAGGAGGACGAGTGGCGGTTCCGGACCCCCGGCCCAGTCCCATGAGGGTGGTCGCGGCGGCCACGCCGAGCGCCGGCCCGACGTTCATCGCGGTCTGCTGCAGCCCGCCCGCCACTCCGGCCGACTCGACGGTGGCCCGCCGTACGAGGACATGGGTCGGGCTCGCGGTACGGCGTTCGTGCCGGACGAAGGCCGTACCGGTCACCGGGACCGCAGCGAGGCCCAGCCCGCTCCCGGCAGTCCAGCCGGACTCCGGCAGCGCGACGAGGGTGTGCACCAGGCACGCCAGGCTCACCGCGAGCAGCAGCGCGCCCGGCACGTCCAGGGGGACGGGGGCCGGGGATGTCTGCCGCGGCTCGCGTAGGGCGAGGGCGACTACGCCGAACAGCATCGCCGGCACGACGTTGACGAAGGTAGACAGTGTCTACTCTCTGGCTCGACGGTGTCTTCCCGGGAATGCGCGGCCCGGCCGGGCCGGTTGACCTGATATGACTCAGGACGCGACGCAGGACGCACTGCTCAGGCTCCTCTCCGAGGGCCGCGGCGGGGTGCTGGTCACCCTCAAGCGGGACGGCCGGCCCCAGCTGTCGAACGTCAGCCACCACTACTACCCGGACGAGCGGATCGTCAGGATCTCGATCACGGACGACCGCGCCAAGACCCGTAACCTGCGCCGGGACCCCCGGGCGTCGTACCACGTGACCAGCTCGGACCGGTGGGCCTACACGGTCGCCGAGGGCACCGCCGACCTCTCGCCCGTCGCGAAGGACCCGCACGACGAGACGGTCGACGAGCTCGTCCGCCTGTATCGCGACGTCCTGGGCGAGCACCCCGACTGGGGCGACTTCCGCGCCGCGATGGTCCGCGACCGCCGACTGGTGCTGCGGCTTAAGGTGGAGCGGGCGTACGGGATTCCCAAACGCGCCGGCCGGGGCTGAGCGCCGGATGCGGGCCGTGGTCCGCGCGCCCCGGCCGCCCCTGAAACCGGCCGGAGCGCGCGGAGGCCTGCTGGAGCCAGGTGCCGGAGCCAGGCTGTCCGTCTCTGCTCGTTCCGGCCGATGTTCTTTCCGCCAATGTCATCTGTCAAACGGGGCGTGGCGCCGGGTGAAGTCGTCAGGTCCTGTCGTCACCTTCCCGCCTGCCCCGCCGGGCGGACGACGGGAATGTGATGACAGGACCTAGGGCGCGGGGCGGAGGACCGATGACGGATGGTCCGGCGATCACCGGCTGCTTAGGCTTCGTTGCAGGTCAAATCCGGTGAGGACGCCAGGAGAAGAGGTCCCGATGCCCGTCAACGGCCGCAGTCACATCCGTATCGCCCGCCCGTCCCGGGACTTGGCGCAGGCCGAGCGCTTCTGGGCCGACGGGCTCGGACTCGGCGTCGTGTGGCGGGCCGAGGGCGGACCCGAACCCTGCGAGCACGACCTGTTGATGCTGGGCTGGCCGGACGCCGACTGGCACCTGGAACTCGTCCGCGAACCCGCCCGTCCCGTCGAACCCCGGCCCACCGAGGAGGACCTCCTGGTGATCTACGTCGACGGCCCGGTGCCGGAGGACCTGGTCGCACGGCTGGAGGAGCACGGCGGGAAGCGCGTCCCGTCCCCCAACCCCTACTGGAACCAATGGGGGGTCACCCTCGAGGACCCGGACGGCTACCGGCTGGTGCTGTGCGAGCGGGGCTGGTCCAACGCGTAGGAGCCCTCAAGGCTTACGCCGTCACCTCTCCGGCTGGGACGCCTCCCGGACCACCTCGCCCTCACCAGCCCCGGAGCATGGCCGTCGCCGACTCCTACGGTCCGATGCGCGGCCGTGCCGTCACCAACGCCGCGGGCAGCGTCCGGATCGCCCTCACCGTCGGCGCGGAGCCCACCGACGACACCGTCCACGCCCAGCACACCCCGCCGGCCGCCGACGACGTGGCCGCGGCACGCCGCTCCCGCGAGGCCGCCGGCCGCCTGCTGCCGATCGCCGCGAACCGCCACGACGACCTGGCCGCCCGCTACGACCTCACCGACGCCGAGCGGGAGACGTACCGCGACCTCCGCATCCTCTACGACCGGGACGCGCACGGCGTCTTGGCACTGCCCTACCCGTACCGTCGACCGCGTCTTCCTCGAACTCCTCCAGCGCAGACGGCGGCCACCGCGGCCACGGCGCCTCCAACACGCCCGTGGGGCTGGCGGCCGGGCATGCGGTGAGGGGCTCACTGGCGGCTGACGTTCCTGGTCACACCGGTGAAGACCGTCGTTGCCAGGATCCAGCCCGCGATGACGAGGGCGTAGGACAGCGTCTGGTACCAGCCCTGGGGGGCGAAGGCGCCCTCCTGCCCGAAGGAGATCACCGGCAGCAGCAGGTCGAGGGTGTAGAACACCGGGTCGAAGTGCGGGGCCTCGGAGCCCTTGAGCGGGCGGGGGTGGTGCAGCCCGTACGCCACCGAGCCGACCGCAAGCAGGGACAGAAGCCAGACGGCGGCGCGCAGGGGGCGGAAGCCGTAGCCGACGGTGGCGTCCTGGACGTAGCCCCAGACCCGCCCGTACCAGGCACGCGTGGTCCTGAGGCGGCGCTGCTTGGCGAGCTGCACGAGCCGGGCCGCGTGGTCGTCGCCGACGCGGCGGTAGGATGCGGTCAACTGCTCGTAAACGTACGGGACATAGCCGTCGTCCTCCCGCTCCAGGAGCGGCAGCCGGCGCTCCGCCGGTTCGTGCGGGGCCAGCGTGGTGTAGGTCAGGCCGTCCAGGTGCACATGGGCGGGCCAGATGCCGGGTGCCGCCTGGATGCGTTCGATCTGCGCGCGGCGAAGGTCGACACAGCCCTCGATCGGCAGGGTCTCGTGCAGCCACAGCTCCCCGATCACCGCGCTGCTCGCGCGCAGCGCCATGCCGTCCGGGTTGGACAGCCGGGCGAACGCCAGACTGAGCTGCCCCGGTACGCGGATTCCGCGCAGGTCGGCCCGGCCGTCCACAGTGAGCTGCATGCCGAGGAAGTCGGCACCGACGGAGAGGTTCTGCGCCTGAAGGGCCGTACGGCCGGGGTGGTGCAGGCGGGCGCCGGCGAGATTGACAGTACCGGCGACGGACGCGCCGTTGAGCCGAAGCCGGCCCTGGGCTCGCAGCCCGGGAGCCCACAGGTCGTCCCCGACGGACGCCTGGTTGAGCTGCAGCACCGGCTCCTCGGTGTCCGGCGCGGTGAACTCGGCGCTCTCCATGAACACGGCCCCGGAGACCTGTGCCCCGCCGAGCCGCACCGGCCCGCGGAACCGGCAGCGGGTGAACCGCAGTACCCCTTCCACCCGCACGGTGGCGGCGGCCAGCCCGGGGAGTACGGACTCGCTCAGGTTCAGATGACGGAGCTGGGCACCGTACAGCTGCGGTACGTCGTCGAAGAAGCAGTGCCGCAGGCGGGCCGCGCGCTCGCTGGTCGCGTACCGGAGGTCGAGCACGCCGGTGATGCGCGCGCCGGCCAGTTTGAGGGAGGGGATCTCTCCCTGTTCCTCAGGGCCGTTGAGCAGCAGATACCGCAACACGGCCGCCCGTACGGTCCGTTCGGGTCCCCAGCTCTCGCCCGCCGCCGGGTCCTCGTCCTCCGCCGTACGGAAGTCCACCGCCGCGCCCGTCGCGAACGCCCGCCACACCCGCTCCTCGGGCGCCGTCAGATCGTTGATCTCCATCAGCCTGGACTCTGACGTGGCCTTGCGCGCCTGTCAACAGGCCTCTGCCGGTTGACCGTTGCCGCAGGTGGTGGGCTCACCACCTGCGGACACTCCCTGACGACCGCCGTCCTGCGGTCTGGTGTTCCACTCGGCTGTCACCGGCCGGTCGGCCGGACCTACTTCGATTCGACGGCGTGGCCGCCGAACTGGTTGCGCAGCGCCGCGATCATCTTCATCTGCGGCGAGTCGTCCTGGCGGGACGCGAACCGAGCGAAGAGGGAGGCGGTGATGGCGGGCAGCGGTACGGCGTTGTCGATGGCGGCCTCCACGGTCCAGCGACCCTCACCGGAGTCCTCCGCGTAGCCGCGCAGCTTGTCCAGGTGCTCGTCCTCGTCGAGCGCGTTGACCGCGAGGTCGAGCAGCCAGGAGCGGATGACCGTGCCCTCCTGCCAGGAGCGGAAGACCTCGCGCACGTCGGTGACGGAGTCGACCTTCTCCAGGAGCTCCCAGCCCTCGGCGTAGGCCTGCATCATGGCGTACTCGATGCCGTTGTGGACCATCTTGGAGAAGTGCCCGGCGCCGACCTTGCCGGCGTGGACATAGCCGTACGGTCCCTCCGGCTTGAGCGCCTCGAAGATCGGCTGGAGCCGCGCGACGTGCTCCTTGTCACCGCCGACCATCAGGGCGTACCCGTTCTCGAGTCCCCACACGCCGCCGGAGACGCCCGCGTCGACGAAGCCGATGCCCTTGGCGCCCAGCTCCTCGGCGTGCTTCTCGTCGTCGGTCCAGCGGGAGTTGCCGCCGTCGACGACGGTGTCGCCGGCCTGCAGCAGGCCGCCGAGCTCGTCCACGACGGACTGGGTGGGGGCGCCGGCCGGGACCATCACCCAGACGGTGCGCGGGGCTTCGAGCCGGTCGACCAGTTCGGCGAGGCTCTTCACGTCGGAGAGTTCGGGGTTGCTGTCGTATCCGACGACGGTGTGGCCCGCGCGGCGGATCCGCTCGCGCATGTTGCCGCCCATCTTGCCGAGGCCGATGATTCCCAGCTGCATGGTCACTTCACTTCTCCTGAGCGTTCTTCAGCGCGCGGTACGCGGCCACGAGGGCGGTGGTGGAGGGGTCGAGGCCGGGGACGTCGGCGCCCTCGGTGAGGGCGGGCTCGACACGCTTGGCGAGGACCTTGCCGAGCTCGACGCCCCACTGGTCGAAGGAGTCGATGTTCCAGATCGCGCCCTGCACGAACACCTTGTGCTCGTACAGGGCGATGAGCTGGCCGAGGACCGACGGCGTGAGCTCGGTGGCGAGAATGGTCGTGGTGGGCTTGTTGCCCTTGAAGGTGCGGTGCGGCACCTGCTCCTCGGGCACGCCCTCCGCCCGTACCTCCTCGGCGGTCTTACCGAAGGCGAGCGCCTGCCCCTGCGCGAACAGGTTGGCCATCAGCAGATCGTGCTGTGCCTTGAGGCCGTCGCTCAGCTCGGCGACGGGCCTGGCGAAGCCGATGAAGTCGGCCGGAACGAGCTCGGTGCCCTGGTGCAGGAGCTGGTAGTAGGCGTGCTGTCCGTTGGTGCCGGGCGTGCCCCACACCACCGGGCCGGTCCGCCACTCCACGGGACGTCCCGCGCGGTCCACCGACTTGCCGTTGGACTCCATGTCCAGCTGCTGCAGGTAGGCCGTGAACTTTGACAGGTAGTGGCTGTAGGGCAGCACGGCGTGCGCCTGGGCGTCGAAGAAGTTGCCGTACCAGATGCCCAGCAGTCCCAGGATCAGCGGGGCGTTGGCGTCTGCCGACGCGCGCTGGAAGTGCTCGTCGACGATGCGGAACCCGTCGAGCATCTCCCGGAAGCGGTCCGGCCCGATGGCGATCATCAACGACAGGCCGATCGCCGAGTCGTAGGAGTAGCGGCCGCCGACCCAGTCCCAGAACTCGAACATGTTGTCCGGGTCGATGCCGAACCCGGTGACCTTCTCGGCGTTGGTCGACAGGGCGACGAAGTGCGCTGCGACCGCCTTCTCCTCGCCGCCGAGGCCGTCGAGGAGCCAGGACCGGGCCGAGGTGGCGTTGGTGATGGTCTCGATGGTGGTGAAGGTCTTGGAGGCGACGATGAACAGGGTCTCCGCGGGGTCCAGGTCCCGTACGGCCTCGTGCAGGTCGGCGCCGTCGACGTTCGAGACGAACCGGAACGTCAACTCCCGTGCCGTGTAAGCGCGCAGCGCTTCGTACGCCATCGCGGGGCCCAGGTCGGAGCCGCCGATGCCGATGTTGACGATGTTGCGGATCCGCCTGCCGGTGTGGCCGGTCCACTCCCCCGAGCGGACCCGGTTCGCGAAGCGGCTCATCCTGTCCAGGACAGCGTGGACCTGAGGGACGACGTTCACGGGGTTCTCGGGGTTCTCGCCGTCGACCTCGATCACCGCGTTGGCCGGGGCGCGCAGCGCGGTGTGCAGGACCGCGCGCTGCTCGGTGACGTTGATCTTCTCGCCGCGGAACATGGCGTCACGCAGTCCGAACACGTCGGTGGCGGTGGCCAGTTCCTGGAGCAGGGCCAGCGTCTCGTCGGTGACGAGGTGCTTGGAGTAGTCGATGCGCAGGTCGCCTACGTGCACGACGTACCGCTCCGCACGCCATGGGTCCATCGCGAACAGATCGCGCAGATGCGCGGTCCACCGAGCGCGGTGGTCCTCCAGGGCGGCCCACTCAGGTCGCCGTGTGAGCTTGGGGGAGTCAGACATGAGAGGAGATCTCCTTGGTGGACTCGCCGCGCAGGGCGACGGCGTACATCTCGTCCGCGTCGAGGCGCCTGAGCTCCTCGGCGATGAGTTCGGAGGTGGAACGGACCTTCAGCGCGAGGGTGCGCGAGGGCTGGCCCGGCAGGGACAGCGTGGCCAGCGGCCCCTCGGGACGGTCGATGACGATCTCGCCCTGCTCGGTGCCGAGGCGCACGGCCGTGACGACGGGTCCCGCCGTGACGATCCGGTCGACGCCGACGCCGAGGCGGGCCTCCAGCCAGCGGGCCAGCAGTTCGGCGCTCGGGTTCTCGGCCTCGCTCTCAACGGCCGCCGAGGTGACCTTCGCGCGGGCCTGGTCCAGGGCCGCGGCCAGCATCGAGCGCCAGGGGGTGAGCCGGGTCCAGGCGAGGTCGGTGTCGCCGGGCGCGTAGGAGGCAACCCGCGCCTCCAGGGCCGTCAGCGGGCGTTCGACGGCGTACATGTCGGTGATCCTGCGCTGGGCGAGGGCGCCCAGCGGGTCCTTGGCGGGCACCGCGGGCGCGTCCACCGGCCACCACACGACGACCGGCGCGTCCGGCAGCAGCAGCGGCAGCACCACGGAGTCGGCGTGGTCGGACACCTCGCCGTAGGTGCGCAGCACCACGGTCTCGCCGGTGCCCGCCTCCGAGCCGACGCGGACCTCCGCGTCCAGCCGGGAGGCGGTGCGCTCGCGCGGGGTGCGGGCGTGCCGCTTGATGACGACCAGGGTCCGCGAGGGGTGCTCGTGCGAGGCCTCCTCGGCCGCCTTGATCGAGTCGTAGGCGTTCTCCTCGTCCGTGACGATCACCATCGTCAGGACCATGCCCACGGCGGGCGTGCCGATGGCGCGGCGGCCCTGCACCAACGCCTTGTTGATCTTGCTTGCCGTGGTGTCGGTCAGGTCGATCTTCATGGCCTGCGCCAGCTCCGTCCGTCTCGTGCGAGCATCTCGTCGGCCTCTTTCGGTCCCCAGCTGCCCGAGGCGTACTGCGCGGGCCTCCCGTGCCGTGCCCAGTACTCCTCGATCGGGTCGAGGATCTTCCAGGACTCCTCCACCTCCTGGTGACGGGGGAACAGGTTGGCGTCGCCGAGCAGCACGTCCAGGATGAGGCGTTCGTACGCCTCGGGGCTCGACTCCGTGAAGGACTCGCCGTACGCGAAGTCCATCGTGACGTCCCGGATCTCCATCGACGTGCCCGGCACCTTCGAACCGAACCGGACGGTCATGCCCTCGTCGGGCTGGACGCGGACGACGATCGCGTTCTCGCCGAGCTCCTCCGTGGCGGTGGAGTCGAAGGGGGAGTGCGGCGCCCGCTTGAAGACGACCGCGATCTCTGTGACCCGCCGGCCGAGGCGTTTGCCGGTGCGCAGGTAGAAGGGGACGCCCGCCCAGCGGCGGTTGTCCACCTCCAGCCTGACCGCCGCGTACGTGTCGGTCTTCGACTCGGGGTCGATGCCCCCCTCCTGGAGGTACCCGGCCACCTTCTCGCCGCCCTGCCAGCCCTCCGCGTACTGCGCGAGAACGGTGTGCTCACCCAGGTTCTCCGGCAGCCGCACGGACCTGAGGACCTTGAGCTTCTCGGTGAGCAGTGACTCCGCGTCGAAGGCGACGGGTTCCTCCATCGCGGTCAGCGCCATCAGCTGCAGCAGATGGTTCTGGATGACGTCACGGGCGGCGCCGATGCCGTCGTAGTAGCCGGCGCGCCCGCCGATGCCGATGTCCTCGGCCATCGTGATCTGGAGGTGGTCGACGTACGACCGGTTCCAGATCGGCTCGTACATCTCGTTGGCGAAGCGCAGCGCCAGGATGTTCTGGACGGTCTCCTTGCCGAGGTAGTGGTCGATGCGGAAGACCTGGTCGGGCTCGAACACGTCGTGCACGAGCGCGTTCAGCTCGCGGGCGCTCGCCAGGTCGTGCCCGAACGGCTTCTCGATCACCGCGCGGCGCCAGGAGCCCTCCGGTGCGTCGGCCAGTCCGTGATTCTTGAGCTGCTGGACGACCTTCGGGAAGAACTTCGGCGGCACGGAGAGGTAGAAGGCGTAGTTGCCGGCGGTGCCACGGGAGCGGTCCAGCTCGTCGACGGCCGCCCTCAGCTGCTTGAAGGCCGTGTCGTCGCCGAAGTCACCGGGGATGAACCGCATGCCCTCGGCGAGCTGCTGCCACACCTCCTCATGGAAGGGCGTGCGCGCGTGCTCGCGGACGGCGTCGTGCACGATCTGCGCGAAGTCCTCGTCCTCCCAGTCCCGGCGGGCGAACCCGACGAGCGAGAAGCCCGGCGGCAGCAGACCGCGGTTGGCCAGGTCGTACACGGCAGGCATCAGCTTCTTGCGGGACAGGTCGCCGGTGACGCCGAAGACGACCAGTCCGGACGGGCCCGCGATACGGGGCAGGCGGCGGTCGCGCGGGTCACGCAGCCGGTTGGACCAGCCGGCCGGCGGGGTGGCCGGAAGGGCCGTCACGGCCTCGGCCGCATCGGACAGTTCATTGCTCATTCGTCGTCGACCCCCTTGCGGTTCAGTGACCTCGTGACGGCGTCCAGCAGAGCGAGTGCTCCCGCGGCCGCGGTCGCTTCGGTCACTCTGATCATCTTCTTTCTGGCGTCCGGATCAACCGTGTGCGGCGGCGAGGCCCGTCTGTGGATTGAGCAGAGCCCGCGCTGGCGCGGCGACCTTCTCGGCGGTGAGGCCGAACTCGGCGAACAGGGTCTTCGCATCGGCGGAAACGCCGACGTGTTCAAGTAAGACGATGCGTCCTGCGTCACCTGTGAACCGGTACCACGTCAGACCGATCCCGGCCTCGACCGCAACGCGGGCCCGCACGGACGGCGGAAGGACACTCTCGCGGTACACCGCGACTGCTCCTCGGACCACCGCGAGGTGGAGCCGCGTGTAGAGGGTCAGCGAGGTGTCGCCGGGGGACAGGACGAAGCGGTCACGGCCGGTCCACTCGGGATCGGCCGGGTCGTACCGCATCACCTTCTGAAAGATCGTGTACGCGGCGGGGCCAGACTCATCGCGGTGCCCGGGCGACCGTTCCCGGCCTGCTGCACAGTGTCGGCCGCCAGAAGGCGGGCGGTGTCGACGGCACGCCGGTCGAGTTCGGTCCATCCGAAGCCGGCCGGTGCCTGCGTGCTCATCTTCAAGAAATCCTAGACAGGAGGGCGATAGCTGCTCTAACGCGTTCAAAAGTAAAAGTCTGACTTTTACGTGGGAAGGTCGCCGTGTGTCAGCCTGTGGTGAAAGTGGGACACGGACGGCACGGTCGAGGCGGTATGAGAAGGACATGGCAGACAGAACCACCCAAGGCGAAGACGGTGACGACGGCGTCGGCGGCGACGACGGAATCAGAACATTCCCCTTTCCGGTCGAGATGAGCGTCGGCGGCGTCGGCATACAGGTCGGCCCGATGGGAACCGGCCACACCTGGCACGCCGCCGACGCGCCGCTGCACCGCGTCCACCGCATCGACTTCCACATCGTGATGCTCTTCGACCACGGCCCCGTCCAGCACATGATCGACTTCGCCGAGTACGAGGCGGCGGCCGGCGACCTGCTGTGGATCCGCCCCGGGCAGATCCACCGCTTCCCGCGCACCAGCGAGTACCGCGGAACCGTCCTGACCATGCAGCCCGGCTTCCTGCCCCGCGCCACCGTCGAGGCCACCGGCCTGTACCGCTACGACCTGCCGCCCCTGCTCCACCCCGACGAGGCCCAGCGCACCGGCCTCCGGTCGGCCCTCGCACAGCTCCAGCACGAGTACGAGGACACGACGACACTCCCCCCGAGCCTGCACACGGCGGTACTGCGCCACACCCTGACGGCGTTTCTCCTGCGCCTGGCCCACCTCGCCGCCGACTCCGCCGAGGCCGCGCGCAGGCAGTCCGACACGACCTTCACCCGCTTCCGCGACGCGGTGGAGCAGGGCTTCGCCACCAACCACAGCGTCAGCGCCTACGCCGACGCCCTCGGCTACTCCCGCCGCACCCTGGTCCGCGCGGTCCGCGCCGCCACCGGCGAGACCCCCAAGGGCTTCATCGACAAACGCGTGATCCTGGAGGCCAAGCGCCTGCTGGCCCACACGGACCTGCCGACAGGCCGCGTCGGCGCGGCGGTCGGCTTCCCGGACGCGGCGAACTTCTCCAAGTTCTTCCACCACCACACTGAGCTGACACCGGCGGCGTTCCGGGCGGAGCTGCGCTGAGCTCCCGACGGAAGGGGCGGGCCGCCACGGGCCCGCCCCCGCGGAAGTCGACCTGCCTTTCAGTGACCGAAGTTGAACCAGTTCACGTTCACGAAGTCCGCCGGCTGGCCACTGGTGAAGGTGAGGTACACGTCGTGTGTGCCCGTCACCGGGCTGATGTTGGCCGGAACCGTCCTCCATGACTGCCAGCCGCCCGTGCCGGCCACCGCGAAGCCGCCGACGGGCGTGCTGGTACGGCTGTCCAGGCGCACCTCGACCAGGCCGCTGACGCCGCCCGCCGCACCGCTCGCCACCCGCCCGACGAACTGCGTCGCCGCGGTCGAGCCGAAGTCGATCCCCTTGTAGAGCGCCCAGTCGCCGTTGGCCAGCGAGCCGACGTTCTTGCCGCCGCCGGTGTCCGAGGTGGTCTCGGTGCTCGTGCCCGACTGGCTGTCGTAGGACTCGGCCTGGATGGCGCCGTAGGCGTCACGGTTGCCGGACGGCGGGGGAGTGGTAGCGCTCCCTCTGCTCGACTGCAGCACCTGGACGTAGTCGACGACCATCGGGTGGCCGGGCTCCGTGCCGCTGTCCGGTCCGCCGCCGAACGCGTCCGGGAAGGCGCCGCCCATCGCCACGTTCAGGATGATGAAGAAGCCGTGGTCGGTGGCGTTGGCCCATGTCGTCGCGTCGACCTGGTTCGCCGTCACCGTATGGTAGCCGGTGCCGTCCACGGAGAAGCGGATCGCCTCCGGGCTCACCGAGCGGTCCCACTCCATGGTGTAGGTGTGGAAGCCGGCCTGGCAGGCCGTGCCCGGACACACCGTGTGGTTGCCGATTCCGGAGGTCTCGTTGCAGGGGCCGCCCGGGTTGGTGCCGCAGTGCATCGTGGCCCACACGCGATTCAGGCCCTGGACGTTCTCCATGATGTCCAGCTCGCCGACACCCGGCCAGTTCTGGTGGTTGCCGCGGTAGGGCGCGCCCAGCATCCAGAACGCCGGCCAGTAGCCTTCCGCGGCGGTGCCGGTGACGTTCGGCATCTGGATACGGGCCTCCACGCGCAGCTTGCCGCCGGAGGGGGGCTGGAAGTCGGTGCGGTTGGTCTCGATGCGGCCCGAGGTCCACTTGCCGGTCGAGTCGCGCAGCGGGGTGATGCGGAGGTTGCCATTGCCGTCGAGCGAGACGTTGTTCGTGCTGGAGGTCATCGTCTCGACCTCGCCGGTACCCCAGTTGGCCGGGCCGCCGGGGTACGAAGTGCCGGTGTCGTACTGCCAGTCGGCGGTGCTGACGCCCGTGCCGGCGGCGCCGTCGAAGTCGTCGAGGAAGACCTGGGACCAACCCGTCGGGGGAGTTGGGGCGGAGGCGTTCGCCGCCGGGGAGGTGACCGTGGCGGCGGCCGCCGCCAGGCCGAGTGTGCCGAGGACGGCGACGAGCGCGTGCCGCAGCGGACGGCGTCTGCGGTGCGCGCCAGGGACGGATATGCCGGAGGTGTCGCTCATGGGGGCCTCTCGGGTACGGAGTGAGTGCGGGGGTTCCTTCGAAAGCGCCCCGCGGGTTTGAGAGCGCTCTCAAAGTGGGCCCAATGTGCTCTCAGTCACTCCGGCCGTCAAGAGGTGTAACCGAGAAATACCCACCGCCCGAGGGGAGTTCACTCGATGAACACAGGTCGGTGCGGACAGTGGGGGCGTGCGTGGAGTCGACCGACACCTGCATACCGACACCCGACGTCGAGTCCGCCGCGGGCGTGAAGTAGCCGACGTACGTCTCACCGGGCGACTTCGTGGTGGAGGTCGCCGTCTCCTCAGCGGCGCCCTCCGCCCGGGCGGCGACCGTGTACCTCGTGCCCGAGTACGAGTTCGCTGCGCTCCGTGGAGATTGGGTCAATGGTTGAGCGGGAGCGAGCAAGGAAGGATTGAAGACGGCGAGTAATGTTCACGCTGTGCCGGCAGAACGACGCCACCAACTCATCCTGCGGGCCCTGCGCTCCGGCGGCCCCGCGGCTGTGACCGACCTCTCCGAGCAGCTCGGGGTGAGCCCCGCCGCCGTCCGGCGTGATCTGCTCACATTCGAGGAGGACGGCCTGCTCGTCCTGCCCGACAGCCGTACCACCGCCTGCAGCCCGGCCAGGCAGCTGCACGGCCGCCGGTTCACCGTGATCACCGGCAACCTGGTGGTGTACGAGGAGCTCGCCGACGACGAGGGCAAAGAGCTCGTGCTGCTCGACGGCGGGGTCCGCCGCGACTACCGCTCCCTGGTCGGCTTCCTCACCGAGGACAACCTGCGCGGGCAGCGGATGGCCGCGACCGTCGTCGCGGTGCCGGCCGAACGGGCCATGATCAAGGCCGGTGACAAGGGCGTCCTGCTCGCGGACTCTGCGAAGTTCCCGGGTACGGGCATGGCGAAGGTCTGCGGTCCCGAGGACCTGGACGTTGTGGTGACGAACGCGCCGGTGGACACGGCGACGCGGACCTCCCTGGAGGAGGCGGGCGTCGAGTTGGTCGTGCCAGGCGAACCAGGAGAGGCTGGTGCAGCGTGAAGCTGACGATTCTGGGCGGTGGCGGCTTCCGGGTGCCGCTCGTGTACGGGGCGCTCCTCGGGGACCGCGGCGAGGGCCGGGTGACGGAGGTCGTTCTGCACGACCTGGATGCCGGGCGACTGTATGCAGTCGCCCGTGTGCTGAATGAACAGGCCGTTGGTGTGCCGGACGCCCCCGAGGTGGCCGCTACCACCGACCTCGACGATGCGCTGCGCGGCGCCGACTTCGTGTTCTCCGCGATCCGCGTCGGCGGCCTGGAGGGGCGTGCGAACGACGAGCGGGTGGCGCTCGCGGAGGGGGTGCTGGGCCAGGAGACGGTCGGCGCGGGCGGCATCGCATACGGTCTGCGGACGGTCCCCGTCGCTGTGGACATCGCCCGGCGCGTCGCCCGCCTCGCCCCCGACGCCTGGGTCATCAACTTCACCAACCCGGCAGGCCTCGTCACCGAGGCGATGTCCCGCCACCTCGGCGACCGCGTCATCGGCATCTGCGACTCGCCGGTCGGCCTCGGCCGTCGTATCGCGCGTGTACTCGGCGTGAACCCGAGGGAGGCGTGGATCGACTACGTCGGCCTCAACCACCTCGGCTGGGTCCGCGGCCTGCGCGTCGCCGGCCGCGACGAGCTGCCGCGTCTGCTCGCCGACCCCGACCTGCTCGGCTCCTTCGAGGAGGGCAGGCTCTTCGGCGTCGAGTGGCTGCAGTCCCTGGGGGCTGTCCCCAACGAATACCTGCACTACTACTACTTCAACCGGGAAGCCGTCCGCGCCTACCAGCAGGCCGACAAGACCCGCGGTGCCTTCCTGCGCGACCAGCAGGCCCGCTTCTACGACGAGATGAAGCGCCCCGACGCCGCGCCCCTCACCGCCTGGGACCGCACGCGCGCCGAACGCGAGGCGACCTACATGGCCGAGAACCGGGAGACGGCCGGCGCCGGTGAACGCGACGCCGAAGACCTCTCCGGCGGCTACGAGAAGGTGGCCCTCGCACTGATGCGCGCCATCGCCCGCGGCGAACGCACCACGCTGATCCTCAACGTCCGCAACCAGGGCACCCTCTCCGTGCTCGACGCGGACGCCGTCATCGAGGTCCCCTGCCTCGTCGACGCCAACGGCGCGCATCCCGCGGCCGTGGCCCCGCTGCCCGGCCATGCGACCGGTCTCGTCTGTGCGGTGAAGGCGGTCGAGCGAGAGGTGCTGGCGGCGGCCGAGTCCGGTTCCCGTGCGACGGCCGTGAAGGCGTTCGCGCTGCACCCGCTTGTTGATTCGGTCAACGTGGCACGCAGGCTGGTGGAGGGGTACACAGAGGTCCATCCCGGCCTGGCGTACCTCAAGTAAGCGCACCGGCACCGCGCTCGCCCACCGTGTCGTCGGCGACTCACGGAGCCGTCGGGGGTGCCGGAGTCGACGAGGGTATGGAGGGCCTGTCAGGTGGGGTCGTCGACGTCGGTGCGGGTCCCGGCGTGGCGTAGGTCCATACGGACCTTCGGGAAGGCAGTGCGCAGTCGGTCCAGGGTCGGTCCGTTGAGCTTGGTGTGTTGCACGTCGACGGCTTCGAGGTGCTGGAGCTGAAAGAGTGACTCGGGCAGGGTCGTGAGCTCGTTGCAGGACAGGTCCAGTCGTCGCAGGCCGGGCATGCGGGCGAACGCGTCGTCGGGCAGCGCGGTGAAGGCCGTGCGTGTGACCTGATGGCCCTTGGTCTTCTCGCCCCAGCGGTCGATCTCCAGGTGTTCCAGGGTGGTGATCGCCCAGATCCCCGCCATCAGTTCGCGATCCGGCTCCGGCTGGAACGCCCAGTTGGGTTCGCCGTTCAGCCGCAGCATCCGCAGGCGCGGCAGCTGGGCCAGGTCGGGCAGTCCGGGTAGTTCGGCTGACAGACAGCCGCGCAGGTCCAGCTCTTCCAGGGCGGTCAGGGCCAGCAGTTCGTCAGGGACTGTCCTGAGCCACACGTGGGCGAGGCTGAGGGACCGCAGGCCGGTCAGCCGTGTGATGGCCGCCGGGAAGTCGACCATGTCGGCGAGCTCGCCCGGGCGCAGGGACGACAGGTCCAGCTCCCGCAGCCCGGTCAGCTCGCCCAGGGCGTCCGGCACCGGGCAGGTCAGGCGCGCGGCGCGCAGCACCTCCAGCCGGTGCAGGTCCGCGAGCTGCTCGGGCAGAGCTTTGATGTTGTTGTCGGAGATGTCGAGGACACGCAGCTTACGCAGGCCGCCGATGGTCTCCGGCAGCACGCTCAGCCCGGTCTCGGCGAGGTTCAGCTCCTCCAGGGCGGTCAGCTCCCCGAGGCGGTCGTCGAGGTGGCCGAGAGTGTCGTTGCCCGCGAGGGAGAGGACGCGCAGGTTGGGGAAGGCGAAGAGCTGCTCGGGAAGCCGCTGCAACTTGCGTTCGGACAGGTCCAGTTCGGTGACCTCGTCGGCCTGGGGCAGCAGCGCCTGCAGCTCGTCCGGCACCGCCGCGCGGCTGGGCCGTATGCCCGGCCGCAGCACCGGCCGCCCGGCCCGCAGCGCCGCGCCGATCTTGCGCTCGTCGGCGGTGCCGTGGTCGTCGAGCAGTTCCGGCAGTACGAGGCCGTCCAGCTCGTCGGCGTCGAAGTCCACCAGGCAGTCTGTGTAGATTCCATTCACGTGGTGGGGGTCCGCGATGAGCAGGGCCTCCGGCTGCTCGGCGAAGTTCATGCGAAAGTACAGCGTGCTGATGATGAACTGCGCCCGGGTGCCGCCGTCGACGCTCAGCACTCCGCCATCGTCGCCGTAGCTGCCCTGGATACCCCCGGACACGGTCATGTCGCCCCACACCACCACGTTCGGGCAGCCGGTCAGCAGCACATTGCGTGCCTGTACGTCACCGGTGATCAGCAGAAAATTTCCGTTGGCCGAGTCCCACCACGCCAGGTCGCCGGTGACGGTCAGGTCGCCGTCCACGATGACGTTGTACCGCACCCAGTGGGCGTCGGACTCGGCCTCGAAGTCACCGGTGACGCTCAGCCCGCCTTCGTAGAGGCGGATCTCCTGCTCGTCGGCGAAGTCCTGGTACGGATATTCGATCTCGGCGGAGGCCGGGAACCTCTCCGCCATCTCGGATGCGGTGATGACGCGGTAGCCCGCCGGCGAGGTGGGTGAGGCCGTGGTGGTCATATCGCCGGATACTAGAGGCCGCCACCGACAGCCACGCGGCTCCCATTCCCGCGGCCGGGTGCGACAGCGGGAGTGCCGTTTCCGCCGCGCAGCGCGAAGTACCTGTTCAGAGGGTGGTCGACGCCTGGAATCGCCTTGCCGAGGCCAGGAAGCAGGCGGCCTGCCCAGGTACCCTGCCGTCAAATTGCGTATCGGAATACGTAGTTCTACTGGTGGCTCGACGAGGGCCGGTCCGGAAGGCACATGACGAGACCGGTTGTCGGTAGTGGAGGAGGCACGCGGCACTAGCGGGTCAGCTCACCCAGACGGCAACGGGGGCGGGGAGGAGGGCCGCACGCGGACGTCGTTCGGGTCGGCCGGTCGCTCCCCGTGACAGCGGCCGACCGACCCGATCCCCCGTTCCCCCCGTTTCCCCCGTTTCCCCCGTCCCCCGTTTCCCCCGTCCCCCGTGGGCCCTTTCCCCGTGATCCCCCGTGACCCCCCGTGATCCCCGTGGGCCCTGTGCGGTCTTTCACTCATCAGGAGCCCGGACTCCGCGCCCTGATACACCCCCAGCGAAAAAGTCCCCCCGGCTTCCGAGCCGGGGGGACGTCGTGCCTGCGATCAGCCGGTGAATCCGGCCGTGATCGAGGTGAACTGCCAGGTGCTCTGGCTGATGCCGGAGCAGTTGCTCACCACTCCGCCGCCCGGGCACGGCCGGTCGCGGTTGACCGACCAGAAGGCGAGGCGGGCGATGTGGTGGGAGTTCGCCCAGTCGCGGATCTGGGTCCAGATCGCCGGCGAGGTGAGCTCCTGCTGGTCGCTCAGGCCGTTCATGCCGGAGATGCCGATGTGCGCGTAGGCCGTCGCGTCGTCCCAGCTGAAGGTCGACTTCAGCTTGGTCTTGAGGCCCTCCGTCGCGTTCACGGTGTTGCCGTACATGTCGGAGCCGCCGCCGAAGTCGAACGGCATGATCGTGAAGACGTCGATGCCGGCGCCCAGGGCCTTGGCCTGCTCGATGAGCCGGTTGCCCCAGTACGTCGGGCCGGTCGTCGACGTGCCGAAGGTCAGGATCGTGCGCAGGCCCGGGTTGTTCGCCTTGACGATCTTAAGCGCGTTCAGGATACGGTCCTGGACCGTCGCGTTCTCGAACTCGTCCGTGTTCTCGATGTCGACGTCGATCGCCTTGAGGCCGTAGGCGTCGATCACCTTCTGGTACGCGCCGGCCAGCGCCTCTGCAGTTGAGCAGTTCGGGCCGAGTTTGTTGCCGCTCCAGCCGCCGATCGAGGGGACGATGTCGCCGCCCGCGGAGCGGATGGAGTTGATGACGGTCTGGTCGTTGCCGCCGGTCAGCGGGCGCGTCCCGTCCCAGGCGGGGTTGCAGCCGCCGGAGGAGAGGATGAACGCCATCGTGTACCACTTGATCCCGGTCGAACTCATCACCGAGCTCGCGCTCGGCGGATCGCCCCAGCCGAGGTACAGGTAGGGCGCGGCCTGCTTGAACCCGGTGCCGCCGCCGCTGCCCGCGTCGGTCGTGACGGACACCGGGTTGGAGGCCGGTGAGGTGTTCCCGGCGGCGTCCCGCGCCTTCACGGTGAAGGTGTAGCCGGTGCTCGGCGACAGCCCGCTCACCGTGGCGGTCGTACCGGAGACGCTCAGTACCTGGTTCGTGCCGCTGTAGACGTCGTACGCGGTGACCCCGACGTTGTCCGTCGAGGCGTTCCACGCCAGGGTCACGCTGGAGGAGGTCTTGGCGGTGGAGCGCAGGCTTCCGGGAGCCGTCGGCGCCTGGCTGTCCGAGCCTCCGCCCCCGCCGGGTCCGTCGAGGCTGATGTCGTCGGCGTAGTAGGTGCCCTGCGCGTACCAGCCGTGGACGTACACGGTGGCGCTGGTCTGCGAGGCGCCCGTGGTGAAGGTGGCGCTCAGCAGGCTGTACGCCGACGGGGACGTCGTCCACGTGGAGGAGCCGCCGTCCACGCCGAGGTAGACGTGGCTGCCTCGCACCCAGCCGCTCAGCGTGTAGGTGGTGTTCGGCTTGACGGAGACGGTCTGGCTGCACTTGGCGGTGTCGCTGGAACTCACCGCCCCCGCCAGGGCCTTGGAGCCGCCGTGCACGGGGGAGGAGACGACGGAGCCCAGGTTGCCGGTGCAGGACCAGGGGGAGAGGCTCCCCGACTCGAGACCGGGGTTGGGAAGGATGTTGGCCGCGTGGGCCGTACCGGGCAGGGCGACGGCTCCGGCGAGGGCGAGGGCGGCGGAGCCGAGGAGGGCCAGAAGGCGACGTCCGGGACGTCTGAGTGGGTTGCGCACGCGATCTCCCTGAAGGAATGGGGGTGTTCAGGAGGACAGAGAGGTGCTGAACGGTGCGCAACCAAGTTGGTATGGACCAATCAGGGTGTCAAGGGTTGACGCCTTGATTGGTCCATACCGGTGAGCAAAGGCGCCCCTTGGGCGCGGGGAACTGTGCGAGCAACCACCTTCGACCGCAGCCGGACCGGCAACCTAGAGCGGCAGCACCTGAGCCGCCCCGACGTCGACCGCCGCAGGCACCTGCGCAGGAACCGCCGGCAGCAGAGCCTCGGCCTTCTCCAGCCGCTGCGGCGGAAACGACAGCGCCCGCAGCGGACGCGGCCCGGACACCACCGTGTAGTCCTGGCCCAGGAACGGCGGAACCACCTCGCCCGGGTCGTCGCCGAGCGCCAGCCGCACGGCGGCCCACGGGGCGTTGAGACCGCACAGGGACAGCTGGTGCAGTCCGCCGGCCGGACGCGTGTTGACGTCCATCAGTACGGGCGTGTCGCCGAACATCCGGAACTGGATGTTGGACAGGTAGTGCAGCCCGAAGCCCTCCGCGATCCGGCGCGCCGGCTCCAGCCACTGCTCGTGGAGCGTGAACCCGCGGCGACGGCCGTTCTTGGTGCGGCCCACGGCCAGGCGCACGCGGTCGTCGGGACCCGTGAGGCAGTCCACCGACACCTCCGGCTGCTCGAGACGCGGCATCACCATCCAGTCGACCGGCTCGTGGGCCTGCTTCAGCGCCTCCACGACCACGTCCAGCGGCACGTACGGGCTGGGGAAGCCGTTGAGGTGAACGAGGGAGAAGGGAGAGCGCGTGATGACGCGGAAGCCCACCCCGCCCGCACCGGACGCGGGCTTGAAGCACGCCCTGTGGCCGTCCGCCTCCAACTCCTCGACAGCCGCGACGAGTTGATCCGCGGTCTGCACCCGATGCCACGGAGGCACCGGCACGCCGATCGCCTGCACGGCCTCGTACGCGATCACCTTGTCCTCGAAGACGGCCACCGCCTCCGGCGGCGGCGCGAGCAGCGCCGTACCGACCGCCTCGAACTCGGCGCGGTGCGCCACGATCGCCGTCTGGTGCAGCCGGGGCACGAACACGTCGATGCCGCGCCGTGCGCACTGGTCCAGCGCGTACTCCACGTACGCGGCCGGGGACAGGCCCTCCGGCTCCAGGTGGGCGGTGTCGGCGGCGGCCAGCACGGGGGAGTCGGCGTCGCCGTGCGTGGCATGGATCTCGACGGCCCGGTCGCTGGGATTTCGCCGCAGCTGATCCATGAAGAACACGTTCTCCGCGTACGTGCGGTTGAGCCAGACGCGTACGCGAGAGACCATTCAGGCCGTCCTTTCAGGGTTCGCGGGCAGGGCGAAGCAGGCCATGCCCGGCCAGGTGGTTGGAGGGACACCGAACCGCCCTGCGCGAAGGGACAGTCGTGGCGGCGGTGTTGGGGGGATCATACGGCTTCGCGAGGGTCCGGCGTGCTACGTGGGTGTTACGGATTTCCCGATCACGGCCGGCCGGTTTCCGATCCGGCGCCGCCCGGCGCGTTCCGGGTGGCGCGGCGCCGCCTTGTACAAGGACCGCGGATGTGTTGTCGTGGTCCCATTCGTGAGCGCGGAGGGGGCGAAAGGTGATGTCGACGGCCGGTGGTGCCGGACAGCTGCTGGCCATCAGCGACCTGCACATCGGTTACGAGGAGAACCGCGCCCTGGTCGAGAAGATGCGCCCTGAATCGGACGACGACTGGCTGCTCGTGGCCGGTGACGTCGCGGAGACGGTGGCCGACATCCGCTGGGCCCTGGAAACGCTCGCGGGCCGCTTCGGCCGGGTCGTCTGGGCTCCCGGCAACCACGAACTGTGGACCCACCCGAGGGACCCCGTAACCCTGCGCGGCCTCGCCCGCTACGAACACCTGGTCGCCCTGTGCCGGGAACTCGGCGTGACGACGCCGGAGGACCCGTACCCCGTCTGGGACGGTCCCGGCGGTCCGGTGGCCGTCGCACCGCTGTTCCTGCTGTACGACTACTCGTTCCTCCCGGCGGGCTGCGAAACCAAGGAACAGGGGCTGGAGTACGCGCACGGAACCGGCATCGTCTGCAACGACGAGTACCTGCTGCACCCAGACCCCTACCCGACCCGCGAAGCCTGGTGCCGGGCCCGCGTCGAGGAGACCGGACGCAGACTCGCCGAGCTGCCCGACGACCTGCCCACGGTCCTCGTCAACCACTACCCGCTGGACCGGCATCCGACGGACGTCCTGTGGCACCCCGAGTTCGCCATGTGGTGCGGCACCCGGCTCACCGCGGACTGGCACCGCAGGTTCCGCGTGGAGACCATGGTGTACGGCCACCTCCACATTCCACGGACCACCTGGCACGACGGTGTCCGCTTCGAGGAGGTGTCGGTGGGATACCCCCGGGAGTGGCGCAATCGCCCGCAGGCGCCGGGCCAACCGCGCCGCATCCTGCCGACCGAGGTCGAGGACGCGTGATCGGGGAACTGCTGCCGGACACGGTGGTGAGCGTGGAGGCGCACGGCGACGAGGCGGCCGGCGAGGCGCACCTCTACCCCGAGGAGGCGGCCGTCGTGGCCCGGGCGGTGCCCAAGCGCCGCCGCGAGTTCGCCGCCGTGCGCTCCTGCGCCCGCCGCGCGATGGAGAAGCTCGGCGTGCCGCCGCAGCCCCTGGTGCCCGGTACACGCGGCGCCCCGCGCTGGCCGGCCGGCGTGGCCGGCAGCATGACGCACTGCGACGGCTACTGCGCGGCGGCCCTGGTCCGTGCGACCGACCTGGCCTCCCTGGGCATCGACGCCGAACCGCACGAGGCGCTGCCGGAAGGGATCCTGCCCACCGTCTCCCTGCCCGGCGAACGGGACCGGCTGCGCCGGCTCGCGCACGAGCACCCCCATATCCACTGGGACCGTCTCCTGTTCAGCGCCAAGGAGTCCGTCTACAAGGCGTGGTTCCCCCTCACCGGGCTGTGGCTGGAGTTCACGGAGGCCGACATCGAGGTCTTCCCGGAACCCGGCGAACGCCCGGGCGGCGCCTTCAACGCCGAACTCCTCGTACCGGGCCCGCTGGTGGGCGGCCGGCGGCTCGCCTCCTTCGAAGGACGGTGGACGGTGCGGCAGGGCCTGGTGGCCACGGCCGTCACGGTGCCGCACCCCTGACACGCGGCGGCCGGGCGGACCGCGGACCTCGGCTTGACGACGGCCGCCGTTGGCGCGGGCCCGCCTTCGGCCGATCCACGGCCGTCGGCCCGACCACGGCGCCGGCGGCGGCCATGCGGCCGGCCCCGGCCCTGTCGGCCCGCCCTCGTCACCCCTCGGGACACCAGTCCTTCAGCAGCCTGAAGAACGCGTCCTCGTTGCCGGCCAGGCCCGCGTCCGTCAGTGCCTGTTCCGCTTCGGCGAGCACGGCGGGCGGGACGACCGGTGGCCGACGGCCCTCCCGCGGGCCGTCCACGACGTCGAAGGCGGCCCGCACGGTGTGCAGCAGCCGCAGATAGGCCTGGACGGCTGTGCGCTCACGGTCGGTCAGTACGGCGGTCTGCATCGGTCGGCTCTCCCCGTGTCGGCGTCGTCATCTCCCGCGCCCGGTCGGCGCGCACGCTCCGGCACAACGACGGGCGCACCTCCAGCTTGCCGCCTGCCACTGACAGTCAGCAGGCTTGATCTCAGCAAGCCCGTTGATGTGAGCACGCCCGCCGGTCGGAACAGGCCCGCCGGTCTGAGCAGGCCCGCCGGTCTGAGCAGGCTCGCCGGTCTGAGCAGGCTCGCCGGTCTGAGCAGGCTCGCCGGTCTGAGCAGGCTCGCCGGTCTGAGCAGGCTCGCCGGTCGGAACAGGCCCTCCGGTCGGAACAGGCTCGCCGTGTGGACAGGGCCACGCCGGCGTCAGCCCTGTGGGCCTACGTAGCCCAAAGAAGCCTCGATGCGGCCTGCCAGGTGGTCGCGCTGCACCGGGCCCCGTAGCGACGAACCGGCCAGCCAGGTTCGGCACTTGCTTGCGAGGAGCAGGCCGAAGCTCTCGGCCTCCTTCTCGTCGGCGAGGTCGAAGCGGGTGCGGGCGGCGACCTTCAGCACCGTCGCCTGGAGGTCCGCCTCGTCGTGCAGCAAGCGGGCCGCGACGGCTGCGCCCTCGACGTGGTGGCTGCAGTGGCCGGCCTTCATGTGCCACAGTTCATGGCCGAGGATCACCAGCTGATGGTCGGGGGCCGTGCGCTCCTCGACGACGACGAGGTCCTGCTCGGCCATGTCGAGCCACAGCCCGCTGGCCGTCCCGGGCGGGAAGGCGGCCGTACGGAAGTGGACGGGGCGGCCCCGGCGTCTGCTCATCGCGGTGCACAGCGCGCCGTACAGGGCCGGGGGCGGCGCAGGTGCGGGCAGGGCCAGCTCAGCGACCAGTTCGCCGCACAGGCGGCGCATTTCCTTGCCGATGCCCACAGTTCTCCCCCGGATCACGACTCGGGCCGCTTGACGCTCTCCAAGAGCATGTCGAGCCACTCCGCTACCTTGTCGCGGTGCTGGTCGGTGGGCAGCTGCGCGGCCCGCCAGGCGATCCCGCGGACGCCGTGGTCCTGCAGCAGCCGCTCCAGCGGGTCCTCGGCGGCCTGGGCCGTCTCCCGCTCCGCGAGCTTCTGGAGGAGCTCCTGCTCGGTGCGCTGGAGGGCGCCCGCGAGCGCCTCGGGGTCCTCGGCGGTGAGGAACCCGGCGTGCACGCGGAAGAAGCGCTGGATGGCGTCGCAGTGCTCCATGGTGGGCCGCCGGTCGCCGTTGATGAGCGCCCCGGCCTGCTGGCGGGACATGCCCGCGCCGTCGGCGATCTCCTGCTGGGTGTACTTGCGTCCGTTGGGCTTGAGCCGGGTGCGGCGCAGCAGGTCCAGGCGCTGCAGAAAGCGGGCCTGCACGTCCGGTTCGCCCGCGGGGCGGCCGCTCAGCAGGGCCTTGACCACGGGTTCGGGGACGCCGGAGCCGACGGAGAGGCGGCCGGTGTGGAAGACCTCCGCGGGCGGCACGCCGAGCCGGTCGGCGAGGGCGGTGACGCGGGCCACGACCGCGGGCAGGACAGCCGATACCGCGTTGCCCGGACCCTCGAAGCCACCCGACACCGACAGATCTCCTACGTCTCTCACAGGCTTCTCACAACACGAGCGTTTGTCGTGAACTTCCCGGAGAGTAGCGGGTTGTTCGAACTCACATCCAGGTCTCGCCACAACTGTGGCCAATTTCAGCCGTCAACCGGCATGAAATGCCACGATAGTTGACATGCTTTGCGCGGGGCACCAGGATCAAGGCGCCGCGTGAAGGCCGCATAGGCAAGAGGGGTGACCTCCCGATGGCATATCAGGCAGGAGGGCAGCGGTCCGCGCCGCGGCCCGTCCCCGAGAGTCTCGAGGCCCAGGCGTATCTGCAGGACTACGCCACCCTCCTGGCGGCCGTCCCCCATCCGTCCGTCGTCCTCGACCGCGGCTGGGACGTGGTCTTGACCAACACCGCTTTCCAGTCACTTTTCCGCGGTGTCGGACCGCATCCGACGGCCATGCCCGGCGACAACTTCCTCAGGTTCGTCCTGTTCCACCCCGATGCCGGCTCCGTCCTCGGCGAGCACGAGTCGCGGTGGTGCCTGCCGATGCTCGCCCACTTCGCGGCCGCCGTGGAGCGGCACGGCCACGACCACGGGCTCCAGTCGATCCGCCGGGACATCGCCCAGGACCCGATCATGGAGGCCGCCTACCGCCAGGGCCTGCCGCACTGGATCCGCGCGGTCGGCCGGCGGGCCGTGGAGCACGACGGCGCGATCCGTCCGCTGCTGCATCCCGACCCGCGCTGGGGTGCCACCGAGTGCCGTGTCGTCGACGAAACGCCCCCGACGCTGCGGGACATGGGCTACACGAGGCTGACGCTGGTGCTGCGCCCGGCCCGTAGGCCGTCGCCCGTCCCGCGCGGACCGGGGCGCGCCCGCACCGCGGGCCATCTGAGCGTCGTACCGCCGCCGAAGGCCTGACGACCTCCGGTGCTCCGGCACCGTCGGCGTTCAGGTCGCCGACGGCGCCGGAGCCGTCCCGCACATACCCGCGCGGCGTCACTTCGGGGTCGATCACGAGTACCAGCGGCACGCCGTCGCACGGCACCAGCCGCAGCCCTCCGGCGTCCGCGGGCCGCCCCTCCGCAAGCGCCCGGCCGACGTCCGGCCTCGTGCCGAGCGAACCGGCCAGGTGCCGGGGGTCGGTCGCCGCGGCGACCCGGCCACGGGCGTTGACCCGCGCGCCCGTCCCGCGAGCCGGTGGAGCATCGGCATGACCGCGTCCTCGAAGTGCCGCAGGTACACGTCCGCGGCGGCCACTCCGGCGAACCGGCCTTCGGCATGGACCGGGGCGGACGGTCAGGCTGCATTCGCCGGAACAGAGGTAGTCGCGTACGGGCCGGCGACCGCGCGTTCCCCGATGTCGCGCCACGGCGTCGAACACCGGCGACCGCGCGTTCCCCGGTGCCGCGCCACGGCGTGAAACACGGTCTCCAGAGCCGAGCGGACCCGTGCCGCGACGGCTCCTCCGGTGCCGTGCCGAGTGTTGCCTTCGCGAGGCTCATGGGTGCCCTCCAGCGGACGGGACCGGAACCGGAGCGGCTCACAGGGCCAGCCGCAGGGCTATGAGCCGTGCCGTGGACTCCCGGACGCACCGTTCGGCCAGTTCCCCGGCCGAATCGTGGGCCCCGTCCTGCACCGCCGCGATCACGGAGCGGTGACGGGGTGCGACTCCTTCACGATATTCGTCGTCGCCGAGCACAAGACACAGCAGTGCCCCGACCTCGGTCTGCAGCGTGACCTGCTCCCGGGTGAGCCGGCCGGAGTGTGCCGCCGCCGCGAGCTCCACGTGGAAGCGCCCGTACGCCCGGCTGCGCGCCGCCGCGTCCTCGGCTTGCGCCAATTCTTCAGCCGTACGGCGTAGTTGTGCGAGGTCGCCGGGTTCCGCGCGCCGCGCGGCGAGCCGGGCGGCCGCGCCGCTCAGGGCGGCCCAGTGGTCCCCGAGGTCGCGGAGGCCGTCGGTGCTCCAGCCGCGCAGGCGGGTCCTGAGCCGCTCCTCGCCGGGGAGGCCGGGCAGGGAGACGAAACTGCCGCCGCCGCGGCCCCGCCGGGTGGTGACCAGCCCCTGCTGGCGCAGCGCCATGAGCGCCTCCCGCAGGGTGACCGTGGACACGCCGAGCCGGCCGGCCAGCTCGCTCTCGCCGGGCAGTTGCTCGCCGTCGCCGAGCAGCCCGAGCTCGATGGCGTCGCCGATCCGGCGCACCACGGCCTCCACTCGCGCGCAGATGTCGACCGGCGCGAAGATGGCTTTGCGGGCGCCGAGACCCGTCTGCTGCTCCTTCACGGCCACCACCTCGTGCGTTGACTCAAGCCTCACCCTGAGGGCGCCTAGAGCTTTGAACTATGAATTCATATATTTTTAGCAAAATGTCAAACGCGCGAGGGCGCCAGAAAGGTTCCCGCCCATGGAGGGGATTGCGATCCGGCTGCAGGATCTGCGGAAGTCGTTCGGGGAGACGACGGCCGTGGCCGGGGTCGACCTGGAGATCCGGGACGGGGAGTTCTTCTCGATGCTCGGCCCGTCCGGCTCGGGCAAGACCACCGTGCTGCGCATGATCGCCGGATTCGAGGCCCCGACGGAGGGCCGGATCGAGCTCGCCGGACAGGACGTCACCGGCCTCGCCCCCTTCGAGCGGGACGTCCACACCGTCTTCCAGGACTACGCCCTCTTCCCGCACATGACCGTCGAGCAGAACGTCGCCTACCCCCTCAGGGTCCGCAAGGTGCCCAAGGCGGAGCGGCTGGTCCGGGCCCGCAAGGCGCTCGCCGAGGTGCGCCTCGAAGGCTTCGGCAAGCGGCGCCCCGGCCAGCTCTCCGGCGGCCAGCGGCAGCGCGTCGCGCTCGCCCGAGCCCTCGTCGGCCGCCCCAGTGTGCTGCTGCTCGACGAACCGCTCGGTGCCCTGGACCTCAAGCTGCGCCAGCAGATGCAGGTCGAGCTCAAGGACCTCCAGCGCGAAGTCGGCATCACCTTCGTCTTCGTCACGCACGACCAGGAGGAGGCCCTGACGATGAGCGACCGCATCGCGGTCTTCAAGCTGGGCCGCATCGAACAGGTCGGCACCCCCGCCGAGATCTACGAACGGCCGGCGAGCCCCTTCGTCGCGTCGTTCGTCGGCACCTCGAACCTGCTGGACGGGGAGTCCGCCCACCGGATCGTCGGCGCCCCGGGCACCTACAGCATCCGCCCCGAGAAGATCCGTGTCCTGAAGGAGTCCGCCGAGGCCGACGAGCCCGGACACGCCACCGCCACCGGCACCGTCGCCGAGGTCGTCTACCTCGGCGACGCGACCCGCTTCCTGGTCGACCTCGACGCGGGAGGCCGGCTCACCGCCCTCCAGCAGAACCTGGAGACCTCCTCCGAGGACGTCGCCGCCTACCGCGGCACCCGGGTGCGACTGCAGTGGCACCGCCGCCACGCCGTCGCGGTTCCCGACACCCGCCGACCCTAGCCGCAAGGCACTCACCCCCATGGAGTACGTCGTGCGCCTCACCAGAACACTCCACACCGCGGCCGCCGCCGCGGCGCTGCTCCTCGCCGCCGCCTGCGGCTCCTCCGACTCCGGCAACGGCTCCTCCGCCACCACCGGTCTCAACCCGCCCGAGCTCAAGGCGCCGACCGAACTCGGTGCGACCGAGGGCCAGGTCAACCTGATCAACTGGGCCGGCTACGTCGAGGACGGCTCCAACGACCCCAAGGTCGACTGGGTCAGCGACTTCGAGAAGCAGACGGGCTGCAAGGTCAATTCCAAGGTCGCGGCCAGCTCCGACGAGATGGTCAAGCTGATGAAGACCGGCCAGTACGACGCCGTGTCCGCGTCCGGCGACGCATCCCTGCGCCTGATCGCCTCCGGCGACGCCGCCCCAGTCAACACGGACCTCGTGCCCAACTACAAGGACGTCTTCGGCGACCTGAAGGACGGCGCCTGGAACTCCGTCGACGGCCAGATGTACGGCATCCCGCACGGCCGCGGCGCCAACCTCCTGATGTACAACACCGACAAGGTCACGCCCGCGCCGACCTCCTGGTCCGCCGTCTTCGACGACGCGGCGAAGTACAAGGGCCACGTCACCGCGTACGACTCGCCGATCTACATCGCGGACGCCGCGCTGTATCTCAAGGCCACCCAGCCGGACTTGGGCATCAAGGACCCCTACGCGCTCGACCAGAAGCAGTTCGACGCCGCCGTGGCCCTGCTGAAGAAGCAGAACGCGAACATCGGCGAGTACTGGAGCGACTACCTCAAGGAGATCTCCGCCTTCAAGAGCGGCGACTCCGTGGTCGGCACCACCTGGCAGGTCATCGCCAGCCTCGCCGCCGACGAGGGCGCCAAGGTCGAGGCCTTCGTCCCGAAGGAGGGTTCGACCGGCTGGTCCGACACCTGGATGGTCTCCTCCAAGGCCAAGCACCCCAACTGCGCCTACAAGTGGCTGGACTGGATCGTGTCGCCGAAGGCCAACGCGCAGGTAGCCGAGTACTTCGGCGAGGCGCCCGCCAACTCCAAGGCGTGCGACCTGACCAGCGACAAGAACTTCTGCACCACGTACCACGCCTCCGACGAGGACTACTGGAAGAACATCGCCTTCTGGAACACGCCCATCGAGCAGTGCCTCGACGGCCGTACGGACGTCAAGTGCGTGCCGTACGCCAAGTGGGTCCAGGCCTGGACCGAGATCAAGGGCTGACCGATGGCTTCTGCCGCGCAGACCGCCGGACGCTCTCCCGTCCGGCGGCTCGCCGGGGTCCTGCACCGCCATCCGCGGCTGCGGTTGTCCCTGCTCCTGACCGCGCCGCTGCTGTGGCTGGCGGTGCTCTATCTCGGCTCGCTGAGCGTGCTGTTCATCTCCGCGTTCTGGACGACGGACACCTTCACCTCCGAGGTCGTGAAGGTCTGGTCGACCGACAACTTCCAGGCCCTGTTCACCACCCCGGTGTTCCGCCAGGTGATCGTGCGCAGCGTCGGAGTGGCGCTGGCCGTCACGGCCCTGTGCGTCGTGATCGCCTTCCCGGTCGCCTTCTACACGGCCCGGATCGCGAAGCCCAAGTGGCGCCCGCTGCTCGTGGTCACGATCCTCACCCCGCTGTGGGCCAGCTATCTGGTGAAGGTGTACGCCTGGCGGCTGATCCTCTCGGAGGGCGGGCTCGCCGACTGGATGCTCAAGCCGTTCGGGCTCGCAGGACCGGGGTTCGGCCTTCTCGCGGCGATCATCACGCTCACCTACCTCTGGCTTCCGTACATGATCCTGCCGATCCACACGGCACTGGAGCAGCTGCCCGCCAGCCTCCTCGACGCGTCGTCCGATCTGGGCGCGCGGGCCTGGCGCACCTTCCGCTCGGTCGTGCTGCCGATGGTGCTGCCGTCCGTGGCCGCCGGGTCGATCTTCACCTTCTCGCTCAGCCTCGGCGACTACATCACCGTGCAGATCGTCGGCGGCAAGACGCAGCTGATCGGCAACCTGGTCTACTCCAACATCGAACTCAACCTGCCCATGGCCGCCGCGCTCGGCACGGTGCCGGTCGTCGTCATCGTGCTGTACCTGCTGGCGATGCGCCGCACGGGCGCGCTGAGCAGCCTCTGAGGAGCCGTCGTGCAACTCTCCCGTTCCGCGCGTATCGCGCTGCGCGTCGCCGCCGGGTTCGGCTTCGCGGTGATCTACATCCCGCTCGTGCTCGTCGTGGTCAACTCCCTCAATCCGGACCGCAGCGCGAGCTGGCCGCCGCCCGGGCTCACCCTGCACTGGTGGTCGGTCGCCTGGGAGAACGAGGGCGCCCGCGAGGCGCTGTGGGTCTCTGTCAAGGCGGGACTCGGCGCCACCGCCGTCGCCCTGGTCCTCGGCACGCTGATCGCCTTCGCCGTCGCCCGCCACCGCTTCTTCGGCCGCGACGCGATCTCCTTCGTGGTCGTCCTGCCGATCGCCCTGCCCGGCATCGTCACGGGCATCGCCCTCAACTCGGCGTTCGGCACGGTACTCGAGCCGCTCGGAGTCGGCCTCGGCCTGTTCACCGTGGTGGTCGGCCACGCCACCTTCTGCATCGTCGTCGTCTTCAACAACGTGGCCGCCCGGCTGAGGCGCACCTCAGGCTCGTACGAGGAAGCGGCGATGGACCTGGGCGCGCACACCTTCCGCGCCTTCGCCGACATCACCTTCCCGCTGGTGCGCTCCGCGCTGTTCGCGGGCGGACTGCTCGCCTTCGCCCTGTCCTTCGACGAGATCGTCGTGACCACGTTCACCGCCGGGCCGGGGGTCGAGACCCTGCCCATCTGGATCTTCAACAACATGACCCGGCCCCAGCAGGCGCCGGTCGTGAACGTGGTGGCCGCCGTCCTCGTCCTGCTCTCCGTCATTCCGATCTACGTCGCCCAGCGGCTGTCGTCGGACACGGCGAGCCAGAGCCGGGTGTGAGGGCCGCTCCCACACCCTGTCCGGAGGCTGCTCACGCCCATGTCCAGAGCCATGGATATGTGACATAGTACTGCTGTGAGTCAGCCATTGACCTGCGATGTCGTAGTCGTCGGGGCCGGCATGGTGGGTGCCGCCTGCGCCCTGTACGCGGCCCGAGCGGGCCTGGACGTCGTCCTGGTGGACCGCGGCCCGGTGGCCGGCGGCACGACCGGAGCGGGCGAGGGCAACCTCCTCGTCTCCGACAAGGAACCGGGCCCGGAACTGGACCTCGCGCTGCTGTCGAACCGCCTGTGGGGCGAGCTCGCGCAGGAGTTCGGGACGGCCGTCGAGTACGAGGCCAAGGGCGGCGTGGTGGTGGCCGGCTCACCCGGCTCCCTCGCCGGGCTGGAGCGGTTCGCGGCCCGACAGCGCGCCGCCGGAGTGGTCGCCGAGCAGGTCGGGGGCGACGCCCTGTACGGCCTCGAACCCCACCTCGCCCCGGGCCTGCCGGGCGCCGTGCACTACCCCCAGGACTGCCAGGTCATGCCGGCACTGGCCGCCGCCCACGCCGTACGGGCCTCGGGCACCCGCCTGTTCACCGGCCGGACCGTGACGGCCGTACTGCGCACCCCGGCCGGGTCGGTACGCGGAGTCCGTACGGTCCAGGGCGACATCCACGCCCCGGCAGTCGTCAACGCGGCCGGCACCTGGGGAGCCGAGGTCGCCGCCCTCGCGGGCACCACCCTGCCCGTCCTCCCGCGACGCGGGTTCGTCCTCGTGACCGAACCGCTGCCGCGCATGGTCCGCCACAAGGTGTACGCCGCCGACTACGTCGCCGACGTGGCCGGCGACTCGGCGGCCCTGCGGACGTCACCGGTCGTGGAGGGCACGGCGGCCGGGCCGGTCCTGATCGGCGCGAGCCGGGAACGGGTCGGCTTCGACCGGTCGTTCTCACTGCCCGCCCTCCGGGCCCTCGCGGCGGGCGCGACACGGCTGTTCCCGTTCCTGTCGGACGTCCGCGCCGTCCGCGCCTACCTGGGCTTCCGCCCATACATGCCGGACCACATGCCGGCCATCGGCCCCGACCCCCGGGCACCCGGGCTGTTCCACGCCTGCGGGCACGAGGGCGCGGGCATCGGACTCGCCACCGGAACCGGGCACCTCATCGCGCAGGCGCTGACCGTGCAGACCCCCGACCTCGACCTGGCACCGTTCCGGCCCGACCGGTTCACCGAGGAGGCGGCGTGAGAACCCCGTTCGACCTGGCCCGGGCCCGGCCAGGGCCGGCCTTCACCGTCACTCTGGACGGCCGCGAGATCGAGGCGCTGCCCGGCCAGACCGTCGCCGCCGCGCTCTGGGCCGCGGGCGTCACGGCCTGGCGCACCACCCGGGGCGAGGACCGCCCGCGCGGGGTCTTCTGCGGCATCGGCGTCTGCTTCGACTGCCTGGTGACCGTCAACGACCGCCCCAACCAACGCGCTTGCCTCGTGCCCCTGCACCCGGGTGACGCGATCCGAACGCAGGAGGGGACGGGCCACGATGACTGAGCGACCACACCTCGCGGTGATCGGCGCGGGTCCGGCGGGCCTCGCCGCGACCCTGGCCGCCGCCGCGCGCGGCGTCCGGGTCACGCTGTTCGACTCGGCCGCGCAGGCCGGCGGGCAGTTCTACCGCCGGCCGGCCGGGGAGTTGCGCGCCCGGCGCCCCCAGGCCCTGCACCACCGGTGGCGGACCTGGGAGCGACTGCGGGACGGACTGGACGCCCACGTAAAGGCAAGTGATGTACGGCATTTGGCGGACCATCACGTCTGGTGCGCAGAGCGCGGCGCCGACGGCTTCACCGTGCACGCGCTGCTCGGACCCGACCAGGACAGCCCGGTGTCCGTACCTGCCGACGCCGTGCTCCTCGCCACCGGCGGGTACGAGAAAGTGCTGCCCTTCCCCGGCTGGACACTCCCCGGGGTCGTCACCGCGGGCGGGGCCCAGGCCATGCTCAAGGGCGCCCTGGCCGTGTCCGGGCGCACCGCCGTGGTCGCCGGGACCGGGCCGCTGCTGCTTCCCGTGGCGGCCGGGCTCGCCGCGGCCGGGGTGGAGGTGGCCGCGCTCGTCGAGTCCGCCGATCCCAGGGCGTTCCTGCGGCGGACCCCGGCGCTGGCGGCGCAGCCGGGCAAGCTCGCCGAAGGTGCCTGGTACACGGCCCGGCTGGCCCGGCACCGAGTACGTGTCCTCGCCCACCACACCGTCGTCGAGGCGCACGGCACCGAGCGGCTGGAGGCGGTGACCGTCGCCGCGCTCGACGGCGAAGGACGGGTCCGGACCGGCACCGAGCGCCGCATCCCCTGCGACACCCTCGCCGTCGGCCACGGCATGCTGGCGCACACCGACCTGGCGGACAGCCTCGGGTGCCGCGTCGACGGGCCGGGCGTCCGCGTCGACGACGAGCAGCGCGCCGACGTGCCCGGCGTCTGGGCCGCGGGAGAGACCACCGGCATCGGAGGCGCGGCCCTCGCGCTGGCCGAGGGCCACATCGCCGGACGGTCCGCGGCTGCCCGCCTGCACGGCGGCGCACCGGACCCGCGCGCGTGGGCCGCGGCCGCGAAGGCCCGTACCCGCCTGCGGGCGTTCTCCGTCGCGCTCGACAGCGTGTACGCGCCGCCCGCGCACTGGTCCGAGCAGGTCACCGACGACACCGTGGTGTGCCGCTGCGAGGAGGTCTCCGCCGGAGCGGTCCGCGAGGCCGTCGCAGACCTCGGCGCCGGCGACGTGCGCACGGTGAAGCTGTTCACCCGGGCCGGCATGGGCTGGTGCCAGGGCCGGATGTGCGCACCCGCGGTCGCCGGACTCATCGGCTGCCAGCTCACCCCGTCCCGGCGGCCGTTCGCGAGTCCCGTACCGCTCGGCGTACTCGCAGATCAGCACACCCACCGCACCGAGAGAGGACCCTCATGACCGACCACCGACCCTGGCGCGGCGTCCTCGTCGCCACCGCGCTGCCGCTCGACGACGACCTCTGCGTCAACTACGACAGGTTTGCCGAGCACTGCGCCTGGCTCGTCGACAACGGCTGCGACGGCGTCGTCCCCAACGGTTCGCTCGGCGAATACCAGGTGCTCACCCCCGAGGAACGCGTGAAGGCCGTCGAGACGGCCGTCGCCGCCGTCGGCGGGCAGCGCGTCATGCCCGGCGTCGCCGCCTACGGCTCCGCGGAGTCCCGCCGCTGGGCCGAGCAGGCGCGCGACGCGGGCTGCCGTTCGGTGATGCTGCTGCCGCCCAACGCGTACCGCGCCGACGAGCGTTCGGTGCTCGCCCACTACGCGGAGGTCGCGAAGGCCGGCCTGCCGGTCGTGGCGTACAACAACCCGGTCGACACCAAGGTCGACCTCGTACCGCAACTCCTCGCCAAGCTCCACGGCGAGGGGTACATCCACGCCGTCAAGGAGTTCTCCGGGGACGTCCGCCGCGCCTACCGCATCGCCGAACTCGCCCCGGAACTGGACCTGTTGATCGGTGCCGACGACGTCCTGCTGGAGCTGGCGATCGCGGGTGCCAAGGGTTGGGTGGCCGGCTGTCCGAACGCCCTGCCCGCCGCGAGCGCCGAGCTGTACCACGCGGCCGTCGACGGCGACCTGGCCACGGCGAACCGCCTCTACCGGCAGCTGCATCCGCTGCTGCGGTGGGACTCCCAGGTCGAGTTCGTACAGGCGATCAAGCTGTCCATGGACGTCGTCGGCCGGCACGGCGGGCCGGTCCGGCCACCCCGTATGCCGCTGCTGCCCGAGCAGGCGGCCGCCGTCCGCGCCGCCACCGAGAAGGCCGTCGCCGCGGGGCTCGCGTGACCCGTCGCGTACCCACCACGTTTCCGGCGCGTGCCCACGCGTAGTCCACAGGGAGACCGGTCATGCGCAGCAGACTCGTCCTGCACGCCGTCGACTCGCACACCGAGGGCATGCCCACCCGCGTCATCACCGGCGGGATCGGCACCATCCCCGGCGCGACGATGAACGAACGACGGCTCCACTTCCGTGAACACCGCGACGACATCAAGCAGTTGCTGATGAACGAGCCGCGCGGGCACGCCGCGATGAGCGGCGCGATCCTCCAGCCGCCGGCCCGGCCGGACTGCGACTGGGGCGTCGTCTACATCGAGGTGTCCGGCTGTCTGCCCATGTGCGGGCACGGCACGATCGGCGTCGCCACCGTGCTGGTGGAGACCGGCATGGTCGAGGTCGCCGAACCGGTGACCACCATCCGCCTCGACACCCCGGCCGGACTCGTCGTCGCCGAGGTCGCCGTCGAGGGCGGCGCGGCGAAGGCCGTCACGCTGAGGAACGTGCCGTCCTTCGCGGTCGGCCTCGACCGCAAGGCCACCCTGCCCGACGGGAGGACGGTGACGTACGACCTCGCGTACGGCGGCAACTTCTACGCCATCCTGCCGCTGGAGGAGTTCGGGCTGCCCTTCGACCGCTCCCGCAAGGACGACATCCTCAAGGCGGGACTGGCGTTGATGGACGCCGTCAACGCCGAGGAGGAGCCGGTCCACCCCGAGGACCCGTCCATCCGCGGCTGCCACCACGTCCACCTGTACGCGCCAGGTGCCACCGCCCGCCACTCGCGGCACGCCATGGTGATCCACCCCGGCTGGTTCGACCGCTCGCCCTGCGGCACGGGGACCAGCGCACGCATGGCGCAACTGCATGCGCGGGGCGAAATCCCGCTGCACAGCGAGTTCGTCAACGAGTCCTTCATCGGTACCCGCTTCACCGGACGGCTGCTCGGCACCACCGAGGTCGCCGGCCGCCCTGCGGTCCTGCCCAGCTTCACCGGCCGCGCCTGGATCACCGGCACCGCCCAGTACCTGCTGGACCCGGAGGACCCCTTCCCGGCGGGGTTCGTGCTGTAGGGGACGTTCGCAGGACACGTCAATAATGTCCGTGACCACCAGAGGAGGACGACCGCCATGGCGCCGCAGCACAGTCCCGCCCTGCCCACACTGGGCGGCCGGAAGCCCAGTTACCGGGAGCGGGTCGCCGACGCGCTGCGGGCCGCGCTGATCGCCGGGGACCTGCGTCCCGGCGAGGTGTACTCGGCGCCCGGGCTCGCCGCCCGCTTCGGCGTCTCCGCGACGCCGGTGCGCGAGGCGATGCTCGACCTCGCCAAGGAAGGGCTGGTCGACACGGTCCCCAACAAGGGATTCCGGGTCACCGCCGTCTCGGAGCGGCAGCTCGACGAATACACCCACATCCGCTCGCTGATCGAGATCCCGACGACGGCCTCACTCGCGACCACCGCGGACCCCGCCGGCCTCGAGGCGCTGCGCCCGGTCGCCCACGAGATCGTCACCTCCGCCGCGGCCGGTGACCTCATCGCCTATGTCGAGGCCGACCTGCGCTTCCATCTCGGGCTGCTGGCACTCGCCGGCAACGGGCATCTCGTGGAGGTCGTACGGGACCTGCGGCGCCGTTCGCGGCTGTACGGGCTGACCGCGCTGGTGGAGGCGGGACGGCTGGAGGCGTCCGCCGAGGAACACCTCGAACTCCTCGACCAGCTGCTGGCACGCGACACCGACGCGGTGCGCGAGGTGATGACCCGGCACCTGGGGCATGTGCGGGGGCTCTGGGCCGGGAACTGACACGACGGCGTGCCTACCGGGCGGCCCGGCGTCCGGTTCGGCGCGGCGGAGGCGGGTCCGCGTTGGCCGTGTGCGTCCGGGTGGGCGGGGGAAGCCCACTGGCCGGGGCGAAAGGTGGAAACGGGGTATCGGCAGGCACTGCTGCCGGTACCGTTCTCGCTCTGTTCGTGTGGGTCACCAGGACCGGTGGAGGGGCAATGCAGGTGTCGGCACTGAGCCTTTGGGGGGCGGGGGCGTTCGGCCTGGTCATCGGGTGGATCGCTTACCGGACACTGCGGCGTTCCGCGGGATCGCGGGTGGGTGACCTGGTCACGGTGATCGCGGCGCTCGGCGGAGGAGCCGTCGTCAACACCCAGTTCGCCGAACCCGACTTGTTCGCCGCCTACGGTCTGGGTCTGGCCGCAGGCTTCTTCGGTTACTTCGTCGTCGCGTCGTGGGTGGACCGTTCGGAGCGCAAGGCCGACGCGGCGGCCGCACGTGAACCGGCCGGCGCCCGGGAGCAGTCCGCCGTCGGTACGGTGCCGCCGCAGACCGGGTCCCGGCCCGGTGACTGGATGGGTGATGTGCGGGAGGCCTGACGTCACACCGGCCGATCACGCGGGGGCCGGGCGGAGTCTGAGGGCGTTCGAGCAGTACGCGGTGTAGGCGAGGCCAAGGAGGTTGCCCTTGCGCAGGAGTGCCGTGCGAGCCGCGTGCAGGGCCGATCCGACGGACTGCTGCTCCAGCAGGGACTTCCAGAACAGCTCGGCCACCTCGCTCGCCAGAGCTTGCGTCACGGAGATCTCGGTACCGACGACTCCGGAAGCGCTCAGGCCGGTGAAGGCGTCGACGAAACTGAGCCAGGTGGCGGGCTCGCTGTCCACCGTGTGGCAGCCGTTGAGGAACACCAGAGGCGCCTTGGGGTCCCAGCTCGTCCATGTGCCGGCCCAGGCCGCGAGCGCCTGTGGTGTGATCCGGTCCGCCTCACCGATCTCCAGGACCGTGGTGCCGGGCGCCTCGCTGTCGGGACGGGAGCTGCGACCGTGGCAGTAGAAGTACACGCAGTCCGTGACGTCGGCCAGCGCGGTGAGCAGCGTGTCCCGTCCGTGGCAGTCGACGAGCCGGTCGTCGAACCGCGCACGGAGCTCCGTCATGTGGCGTTCCGATTCGGCGCTGTCGAGGGCGAGACTTCGGGCGACCGTCACACCGGGTGCTCCGGTGCCGCTTCCGGCCAGCAGCGTCAGGCGTTGCCCCGGAGCGCGTGACGGCGGCTGCTCGATGAAGTGCCGGTAGCCCCAGAATCCGTAGGGGCAGAGCGTGTTGAGCTGGTGCTTGCCGGCGTCGGGGCACGCACGGGTGCCGTCGGGCAGCGTGTCGTTCATGCCCTTCTCGCAGAGTGTCCACGGGGCGTCGGGGTCGACCGGAATGTCGTAGACCAGTGCCCAGGGGAAGGTCAGATCCTGCTGCTCCTGGCGGCAGATCTGGATGCTGGCCGGGCTGCCCAGCACGCTCCGCAGGGCCTCTCGTTGCGGACGTCGCGGAGCGAGCAGACAGAGCAGGTCCCAGCCCACGGTCGCGAGGTTCTCGAGGTCGTCGCGGAAGTCGTTCCAGGGCTTGCCGTTGGCGTCGTCCAGCAGGTTGCTGAGCACCCCCGGCGCCGTCACCTCGGCGTGGACGGCCATGAGCGCGTTGCGCGCCCGACGCAGCGCTCCCCTTACCTGGAACTCGGTCAGCCAGAAGGTGCTCACCGGCTCGCCCGCTCCGTCGACATCCACGGCGATCGAGCCGTTCGATGCCCGCGCGACGCGGACGTGCGCCGTCCGCGGCGGGAGAGCGGAGAGACCCACGAACCCCGGTGTGAGCGTGTAGTCGACCTGCGCCGACATGGAACCGCCCGGTCCTTCCTGCGGCGACACGCAGAAGGTGACCGACGCCGACTGGAGTTGGTTGCCGCGGTGGGCCACCAGCAGGCGCAGCCGGGCCGGACCCGGCTCCAGCGGTGCGACCACGGGAACGCGCAGATGCGCGCCGCGGTGCTCCGGCTCGCAGGTGTGTGGTTCGCCGGGCGAGCAGTGACAGACCCAGCTGTCCCCCGTCGTGGGCAGGAACAGGTGATGGTGCGCGGGGGAGACCTCGAAGTCGTCGCTGCGGACGGAGACGGTGAGCCAGTGGCCGTCGTGGGAAGGGCCCAGGAGGTCGGCGGGAAAGGGGCGGGCCTGCTGGGCCAGCAGGCTGGCGGAGGACAACGCGCCGATGTCCACGAGGAGTTCGTAGTGTCGGCCTGCACCGAGGGCGCGCTCCGCAGGCACGACCCGCTGGGACAGGGGCCAGGTGAGGCACAGGTTCAGGAACCGGTCGGCCGTCGCGTCGGCACGGGAGTCCGGGGCGTACGCGATGTCGGAGGCAGAAGTCCGCCGGCTTTCCCCGGAACGGTCCGGTCGGAGATCGTCCGGCCAGTCGTCGTCCACGTCGGGCGGTGCTCCGGTCGGCGTGGCGGAGCGTTCCTCCTGCTCGTACCGTCGCAGGAAGCGGTTCCAGAGTTCCATCGCGTTCTCGTGGTCGACCAGGATCTCGTCCAGTGCCTGCTCGAAGTCCTCAGCCGGCATGTCCGGGGCGGCCAACAGGGCTTCCAGCGCCTGGCGTGCCTCGTCCTCCAGCTCCGGGCTTGCCCACAGGTCGGAGTCCTTGAAGGCGCGCAGCCTCGCCTTGGTGGTGCGTCGCGGTTCCGGCGCGTGCGCGATGACGTTCATGTGGGGCAGCGCTCCCTGAGGACCGGCGGTCCGCCGACCGGACGGCGGCGATGGGCGGGGATGAGGGGATCATGGCATGGTTGTCGACAACACGCGCGCCATTGAGCTCTTTTGTCCCCATGGCCGACGGGGGCGCATGGGGGGCGTGGTGCCGGGGAGGAGGGGGCGTGATGGCAGAGGTACGCGAGCTGACCATCCACCTCGAGTGGGGCGAGACTCCTCGCAGGGTCACGGCCGTGGTCGCGGACGGCGGCGGCCCCGCGCCGCATCCGCCGGACGCCCCCGCGCCGGTCGGCAGGGCTCTGCGGACCGCGTGGGACTCCGACGACAACGACGTGCTTCGCACACTCCTCGCGAAGCTGTTGTTCCCGCCGAGTGTCCGTCGTCGCTTCCGGAGCGAAGTGGCGGTGCTGGGCGCGAGCCGGAAGCTGCGCATCCGGCTGCGGCTGCCGGCGCCGGTCGAGGAACAGCCCGTCTCACTGGCCGAGTTGCGCTGGGAGAGCGTTCGGGTGCCGGGACCCGACGCGGGGCCCGCCGTCTGGGACGCCTGGGTGCGCGATCTGCAGTCGGCGCCGGTTCCCTACGGCGAACTCGGCACGGACCCGCGGTTCACCCTGGTCCGGGAGGTCCTGCCCGACCGGGAGGTACCTGTTAGGGCCGACCGCGCGCCCGGACCGGTGGTGATCGCCGACGCCACCCGGGTCCACGGGGACATCCGGACGCCCAGGGGAACTCACTCCGTGCCCCCGCCTGGTGATCAGGAGACGGCGGGAGCCGACAGCCGGCTGGTGCAGTCGGCGCTGCTCGGTTCGCACCTGACGGTCGCCACGATCGACTCCCCCGCCTCGGCCGAGACGATCCGCCCGCGGCTCATCGGCGCGGGTGCGTTCTACTTCGGCGGCCACCACACGGAGGGCGGCCTGGTCGTCGCCGACCGGCCGGGGTCGACCCGGGCCACGCTGCTCGACGGCGGCCTCCTGTCCCGGTGGCTGGTGGACTGCGAGGTGCCCCTCGTCGTGCTGCTGGCCTGCGACGGCGCGGGCTCGGCCACGGGGACCGTGTCAGCGTCGATGCCGCTGTCCCTCGCCGAGCGCATGGCACGGGACGGAGTGCCCCATGTCGTGGCCGTCCAGGGCAGGGTGAGCCACGAGCGGGCGGCACGGTTCGCCGGTTTCTTCTTCGCGAGCCTGGCGCAAGGACACGAGATCGACGTGGCGCTCCGCCGGTCGTCCGAGGCCTTCGCCGGCTCCAGGGCCGTTCCGGTCCTCTACACGGGCGGCCGGGACGGCAACCGTCTGTCCGTCGGCCTGCGCCGGCGGCGGCGGCCGTCCGGGCTGTCCACCGCCGCCCACCGGATCGCCCGGGGTTCGGCTCCGCAGGCACGGGTACTGCCCGACGAGCAGTTCCGGGTCTCCCTCGACACACGGTGGTGTCTGTCCACGCCGTCGCCGGACCCCACCGGACCGCACACACCGAAGGCGCCGCCCTTCGTCTGGGACGTCCTCGCCGATCCCTCCGGCGACGACCTCACAGAACCGATGAACGACCTGGAGGAGCTGCTGCACCAGGCCAGACTCGACCAGGGTCTGGGCCCCTTCGAACCGCGGCGCTGGTACGCCTACGACCACGACGCGCATCCGGGGCGCCTGCCGCGCAACCGGGCCGGACTGGCCGGTGTCCTCGTCCCGCTCTACAGACCGCGCCACCACAGTCCGGGGACCCTCCAGCCGCCCGACCGGGGCGTCGGCCTGATCGTACGCAAGCGGGCAACGGCGGTCACGGACCACGGATTTGTCGACGACCTGAGGCAATTACGCCTCCTGGAATGGGACTTGCGCTTGATCGTGGTGCAGGTCCATGGACACGACGAGCCGTCCGACACCGTCCTGGAAGCGGCCGACGTGATCGCCCGGGACCTGGGACTCGACGAGTACGTCGTGAGGGCACGCACTCCGGGCCGATCCGAGGACCCCGTCCTGACCACCTCCCCACGGCGGAGCGAGTCGGCGCCTTCCGCCGCCGCCGAGTTGTGGCAGACGATCAGCGACGATCCTCGTTCACTGGTCACGGCGAACGCCGCGCAGTTCGACGCCGACGCCGTCGTGGACGACCTCAACCGCACCGATCGCTGGGGCGAAGTGGCGGAGGAGGCGGACCGGCTCCGTACGCTGATGCTGTCCTGGCCGGCCGCGTACCGGAAACTGTCGACCGCGCACGCCGCGTGGCGCGCCGCACCCGCCCGCCACGCCTCCCTGTGCCTCGCGGCTGTCGACGACGCGGACCTGGGCCGCTGGCTGAGTGCGGCGTCCGCAGGGCAGGGGCTGCCGGTGCCCGCCGACTTCCGGGGGCTCAGGGTGGCGTCCACCGTCATCGAAGCCGTGGCACTGGGCCTGCTCCGCAACGGCCAGTGGCGGGACCCCGCGTTCGGCGACTGGTCGAGAGAGGGATTGTCGTACGCCGTGCTGCGGGCCGCGGAAGTTGCGCGGGCGCAAGCGGAGGACGGGGCGGAGGGCGCTGCGGAGCACCTCACCGCGGCCGACCTGTGGCGTGCCGACGTGGCGATCGCCCTCGACCGAGCGGGCCTCATCCGCCGCGACGTCCGGGAACTGGACCGCGAGGGCCGGTGCCCGGGCAGCTGGGCGCTGCTGGCCCGACGTCAGCCGACGGAAGCGGACGCCAGGTGGCTGTGCGCCATGGAGCCGGCCATGCGCCGCCTCGCCGGACTCGAACCGTACGACGGCGTATACGACTACAAGCTCGAACACGGCCTGGCCGAACACCGGAGTGCACTGCGGCCGACTCTGCCGCACCCTACCGAATTCCGTGCCCCGTATGTTCAATTCGGAAGAACCAGCTGATGGACGGAAGTTCACTCCATATTCTGATCAGGTATCTCCAAAAGACATCAGCAGCCGCCCGGTAGTGGGCGCGCGTCTGAAACGCGAAGGGACACGCGTGCTCGAGAACTGGTACTTCTGCGCTGCCCTCGGTCTCTCGGCCCAGGAGACCGCCGCCCACCTCGACGTGATCGCGGCCCTGGGCGAGCCCGTCGACGCCGATCATGCCGAGGAGCTCGTCTGCGCCGCCATCGACTACCTGGGCCAGGCGGAGACGGCGACCGCGTTGCACGCCCTGCCCCATGTCCTGGCCGCGCACCGCCGCTTCGCCGGTGTCAGCAGGGAGGTCACGGACCACGCCGGCGATCTCTACCGCGACATCGCCTCCGTCCTGCCGGCCCGCCTGGCGCCCCGCACGGCGACCCTGCTGAGAACAGCGGCTTGCGGTGAGCCGGCCCAGGCGGTCGACCTGCTGGGAGACGTCCTGCGCGAGGCGGTGCCCGAGGCCGACGCCCCCACCTCCTCGGCTCAGCCGTACCACGACTTGCTGCAGCAGCCCCTGCCCACTCTGGCGCTCACCGTCGCCCGGTTCCTGGTCCGGCTCGATCCCCACGCGGTCCGGGAACCCGTGGACGGGAACGCGTCCCTGCTGGAGGGCGCTCTGGCCGGCGAGTACGGCCGACTGGCCCTGCTGCAGGCGGCGGAGCTGCGGGCGGCGCTCTCGCCCGACGAGGCCGACGCGGTGTGGGAAGCCCTGGTCCAGGCCTCGCACGGGGCCCTCGACCTGGAACCCGACCTCCTCATGACGGCCGCCCGTGTCATGTTCGCCCCTGACGCGGCGTATGCCCTTTCACCGGTCACCCCGGAAGCCGACGACGAGACCGGCGTACCGGACAGCCTCCTCGACGAGTTGGAGACCGAAGCCCTGGCCGGCACCCGGTTACTCGGGCGGCTGGAGAAGGCGAGGTCGTCGCGGCGGGCCCCCGACCGCACCGTCGCCGTCACCATGCGGCAAGCCGCCTATACGCGCCTGGGCGGCGTCGCGGGGCAGCAGCACTCGGCCATGCCGTCGGTGCTGTGGCAGGCGGCGCTGTGGTCGCTCGCCGCCGAACTCGCCCCGCGGCGGACGACGCGACGGCTCGCCCGGTGGTGGCGGGCGCCTGACGCCCCGCCCAAGAAGCAGCATCAGAACCAGCAGCGGAAGCAGTGCCGAGTGTCGGTTCCCCACGACACGTACGCCCTGGCCCTGACGCATGTGGGCAGACTGCACGGACTGCGCGCGTACCAGAAGGCGCCGAGCCTGCTGCTCTCCGACGGCCCTGCCGAGGAGACCGCACCGAGCGACGCGGCATCGGTCTGGTCGCCCTGGATGCTTCCGGCGCCCCGGCCGCACGGGGCACGTCCGGGCTCCCCGGCCGGCCGTGACATCGCGTCCGGCGACCGGCCCGCCCTCAGCGAGGAGGAAGACCGGAAGCGGCAGGAAGAGGAGGAGAACGCCCAGCTCAGACTCAGCGGAATCGAACCCGAGCAACTCGTGCGTCTGCTCGCCGCCGGACTGCTGGCGGCCAGGCTGCTGACGGTCACCACCCCGGGCGGGAGCCTTCCCGACCATCTGCTGCTGCTCGTCCTCCACATCCGTGACGTCATGAGCCGCCGCAAGCCGCTGCTCGACCTCGCGCAGTCCGATGCCCGACGCTTCGGCGAACTCACCGGACACCTCGCCCCGCTCCTGCTGCACGGCAGGAGCCAGGTTGACAGGATCGGCAAGGGCCTGCGCCCCATGGTCCCGCCCGGCGAGATCGTGCGCGTCGTCTCCACGCTGTACACGACCGAGCGGGGCGTCCCCGGGTCCGCGGCACTGCAACAGCTCCTGGTGCACAGGGGCCAAGCCCTCAACGCGGGTCTGCTGTGGGTGCTCGAATCCTCCTCGGGGGGCACCGGCCCCCACCGGACAGAGGCCGGAGGACGGTGGTTCTGCGGTGATGAACCGCCCGCCCGCACCCTGCTGTCCCTGGCCCTCGAACAGCAGGAGAACCCGTTCACCCGGACGGCCGTCGACGCATCGCTCCTCAGCCGCGAGATCTACCGCGAGGAGCGGGTCGGGCTGTTGCGCTGGGACTGGGGAGAGAACGGCCCGGAGTTCGTGATCCCCCCACGCGACATCCAGTCCGCCCTGATTCCCCGGGCGCTCGTGCTCAGCGGTCCCACCGACCCGGAACGCCATTCCTTCTCCGTGAAGGAGTGGGAGCTCATGGACAAGGGACTGCGGGACCTGGCCGCCGCGTCGGACAAGTACGGGATCACACCGGTCACGTTGAACACCCAGAGGCTGGCGGCGCTGCTCCAGCGACCGGATCACGGTGACATAGGCCACCACGAGGAATGGGTCACCGCCTGGATCGACCTGGTCGAGTCGCTCAACAGCGCGAGTCACCTGCCGCGGCCCGTACGCGGCCGGATGCTCGAGATGTTCCGGTCCCCGGTCGGCGGCCCCGCTTCCCAGCAGCGCCTGCTCAGCGTTCTCGAGCGCGTGGTGAAGGTCATCGTCGACGTCAGCGGCCGGGCGCAGTTCTTCTACGAGCGGCTCTTCGAGGAACTCGGCACCGCCACGCAACTCCCCGCGGAGAGCGCCAATCACCTGCGCCTGCTGACGATCCGCTCGCTCTACCGCAAGTGGGGGCACGGGCCGCTGACCGCGGAGCGCGGCAACCCCTTCGGCGTGTACGGGAGCCGGGTGACCGCTCGGGGAACGGAGACCGCGCTGGCCCAGTTCCTGCGCGACACGGCCGACCAGCAGGTGCAGGCGGCGGGCGTGCCCCTGGCCGACGTGATGATCCGGCTGTGGCGGCGGAGCCACCAGCCGGCGCCCCTTCCACCGCTCCGCGAGGATCTGGACGAGCTCACGGCGGACCCGCGGCTGGTGGAGGCCGCCACGGTGGACCGGCGCACCGGTCAGGCCGTGGTGTACCAGCAGCGCACGCGTCTGGACGTGGCGGTTTCCGAAGGACGGCGGGTCACAGTGCACGACCTCTTCGCCACCGGTACGGACGCCGGCCTCCCGCCCCAGGGCGCCTTCGTGCTGGGAACCGTGTGCGCCGTACGCGACACCGCCGCGCACAGGCTGCTGTGGATCAACTGCGGACTGGCCAAGCCGGTGACCGTCCGCCTCGGCCTCTCCGCACGCGACAGGGCGTGGCGCCCGGGCCAGACGCTGGCGGTCAGCATCCGCCCGGGCGACACCAAGGCATCGGGCGTCGCGCCACTCGCCGCCCCCGAGCCGGACGACGGGGAAGTGCGCTCGGCGCGGCTCCGGCCCACCGAGACGTTTCCCTTGCTGCGGCTGGATGTCACGGGCATCGCCCACGACGTCTACCCCCGTGGCGAAACGGACCGTGCCAAGACGGACCGTGCCATCACCGCACGCCGTCGCTGGGATCCGGACCTGTCCCGCGCGTTCGCGCCCGAGGGCGGAGGATGCGCGGATCACACGACGCTGGCGGTGTGGGACGCCGAGCTCCAGCACTGGCTGCCACAGGACGCCGGGTTGCCGGAGCTCGCCGTGGAAGCGGCGACGACAGGGGTGACGGACGGGCCCGCACACGGCCGGGTGCGTCTGGTGCTCTGCGGCAGCGCCGCCGACCGCTCGGGATTCGGACCGGCCCATCGTTTCGTCACCACCCCCGGCCGGTGCTTCGTGCTCGGTGCCTCCGCCTGGGAGCCGGCGGACTGGGAGCGACTCGAGGAGGCGTGTCTGCGGGATCCCGCCGGGCTGATCGTGCACGCCGAGTTCCGGCCGGGCGGGAGCCGGCTGCGGCTGGCGGCGCCCTGTGACGGCGGCGAACCGTTCGACCGCCGCAACGTCCGGTGGCTCGCGGCGTTCGAGGGCGGCACCGGCGGGACGGAGGGCGACCCGGACGACGAGCCGGCAGCGGGCGCCGATCCCTATCAGCTGGCGCACCTGAGGGAGACCTCGGCGGGCAAACCCGTCTGGCAGATCGAGGTCCCCGCGATCGACGGCTTCCCCCGGTGGGTGACCGCGAGCCTGCAGAGCACCCGGCAACGCCACGACTCACCGTTGCTGTGCAGCATGCAGGGCTGGAAGGAACCCCAGGCCCGCAGCGGCGAGGTACAGGTCGAGCCGTTCCGGGAGGAGGGCATCACCCACAAGCCGGACGTCCAGCGGTACGCGGAGCTGGCGCGCCTCCCTCGCGGCACTGCGGTGGACCTCGTGTGGACGGACACCAAGGACTCCCGGGGGGAGAACTTCGCCCGGCTGTCCTCAGGGCTCGTCGGCTTCGCCGCCACCGACTCGCTGTCCCTGACCGGGCGTTTCCCGCAGTGCACGACGACAGCGCGTCGCCGGGCCGTCGTGATCGACGACCCCTGGCCGAAACCGCAACGGCGCCCCCGGCAGGAGCCGGTCCCCCTCGCGCCGCAGCAACTCGCCGAGGGCTGCACGGACCTGGCCGATCCAGCGGTTCTCGACCGGCACGACCTGACCGGCATGGTCACCGCCCGCATCAGGGACTCCGGCCGGATCGTCCGCCTGCGGGTCTGGCTGCATCTCGACACGCGGATCGTCCCGGCCGTCGTTCCCGTCCACTGCTTCGACCACGACATGCCCTCGGTCGGCGACCACGTGGCGGGACGGCGTACGGCGCAGGGGTGGACCTTCACGGTGCTGTCCCGAAGACTGAAACTGCGCGCACTGTGGGAGTTGACGGGCACGCGTCCCGACCTCAGCACGTGGGTGCCGGTGGGACAGTACGAGGACGAGCACGGCCACCGGGAGCTCTACCAGCATCCCCACCTCGCCAGACTGGCCGAGGGACCGGCGGCCGGTTCCCAGGCCACGGGGAAGGCTCAGGCCAAAGCCGACCAGTACTCCGGACGGCGCGAGGACGGCGTGAGGGCAGTCGTACACCACGACGGGAACCATTTCGTGGGAAGGGCCTCCGGCGTCGACCTGACAGACGACTTCCAGCCGGTGCATCTGGAACGGACCTGGCTGGAGCCGTACGACCGCGGGGACGCCCTGCCGCACGGTGACGGTGGGCCCGCGCGTGGCGGTCTGCTGGACCTCCACCGGAGGTTCCTCCTGTCGCCGACGTCGCGTTCGCGGCCCCCGGCCCGGCCGCCGGCGCCTCGGCGTTCCCTCGACCCAGCGGCCGAGTGGCAGCTGTTCATGGCGGGTCGGGCGCCCACGTTGACCGGCTCGCTCACCCCTCACCATCGCGTGGAGCCGAACACCCCCCGCCTCGCCCCCGACGACGAGGGCCGCTACCAGCCCTGGCTGGAACTGCTCGACGAACCGCGGACCCTGGTCGCCGGGCGGAGTCCCTTCGACCACTTCCCCGACCGCGTCCGTGCCGTGCCGGTGCCGCACGGAAGTGGCGTCAGGGCCTCCTTCCTGAGAGTGCCCCCGGTTCCTCTGACGGAGTTCATCAAGGAGGTGATGCCGCACGCCCGCGTGGACGGGCGCGTCTACGAGATCAGGGACCAGCAGGGCAGGAAACGCCTCCCCTTCTACGTCGGCACACAGGACGAGGGCCACGGTCCCGTGCACCGCTTCGAGTTCGGATACGGCTGGTTCCTCGACATTCCGGACGAGGCACTGACGGTCGGCGGGAAACACGTCGACCCGACCGGTATCACCCTCTTTCACGGCGACCGCGTCAAGGCGATGTCCTTCCACGCCGGCGACGACCCGGCGACAACTGCCGGGATCACCGTGGCCATCGCGCCCGCCGACGTCATCAAGGGCGAGGAGAGGCGCCTCTACCTCGAGGGGACGGACCCGGACCAACGGGTCGTCCACGTGCTGGACGTCGACATCGACCACGTCACGCGCCGTGTCTCGGTACTTCGCGCCCACACCTCGCGCCGGGAACTGTCCCGGCGCGGGGAGGGGGTCCGTGTGGAAGGCGTCAGGGTCAGCGCGTCGCTCGACGAGGACAGCGAGAAGGCGCTGCTGGCGATGTTCGGTCCCGGCGCCCGCGAGCAGCGGGTCCTCGGCAGGGTCCGGCGCGGGCAGGCGGGCGGGGGCGTCCACCAGCGTCTCAGCTTCGCCCTCGTTCCCCCGCGTGCCGCGCCGGAGGACGGCAGCGGGCCCGGTCTGTGCGCCGGCGACAGCCTGTACCTCGTCGCGGGAAAGATCGTTCAGACGGCGAACGACCGTCTTCTGCCCTTCACCCTCCCCGGTGTCGGCGCCTCGGACGGCGAGGCACTGCAGGTGACCGTGAGCCGGCGGTACTTCTCCCACCGGGAGAGCGCCTTGCGGCTCGCCGCGCAGGACCAGTACGAACAGGCGAAGATGCTGGTGCGTCTCACGGGCCAGAAGCCCGGGAGCGACAACCACTGGTTCGGCGTGACGAAGCACGCCCCGGAACGCGGCCTCGCGACGCTGCGCAGCTATCTGGAGAGCCGCGGCGGGGACTGCTTCGCAGTGGTGACCGACTCCGGAACGCACGTCGAGGTCCGTCCCGGGGTGCTGTTCCCGGTGGCCGGCCTCCAGACGCGGCAGCGTCTCGCTCCCCGCTCCGTGGTGCGCCTGCGGCCCCACGGGCCGCAAGGGGTGATGGCACGTCAGGCGATCGCCGCGGAAGCCAGCTACCTCGACGACCGGCCGCGCCCCGCAGTCGTCTTCCCCAAGGACGACTTCAAGACCGAGCAGGACGTCCTGCAGTCCGCACGGCGCCGGGGCGGCTTCACCGTCGCCGGGCTGCCCGGCATCAGTGCCACCGCGCGCCAGGGGATGGGGAAGGTGCTGCTGTGCAGCGACCATCCCAAGATCGTGGGCGTGGTCCGGGCGCCGCAGGACGGCGGCCGTACCGAGGTGCAGTTGGTGCCCTTGGGCCAGGGACAGGGAGGAGTCGTCTCCTGCCGGACCGGGCAGGCCGTCCTGGGCGCGAGGGTGCTGTGGCGGGGGGCCGCCGGCACGCAGCCGGCCGTCTCGGACGCGGTGGTGCCCTGGGCGCAGCTGTCCTTCATGGACGCCACCGCGGAGGACATCGCTCTCGCCTGCCATGAACGGGGCTGGCTCTACCACGACACCTGGACGAGAACCTGGGTGCCGGCCACGAAGAAGTTCCGCCGTACTCCGCTCAGGCAGCCCGCCCGATCCGTCGAGGAACCGGTCTTCTTCTCACGGACCGAAGCCGGCTGGACCCTGCGTCACCGAAGGAACACACTGCGCCGGTTCGGCTTCCCCGCCGCCGAACTCCTGGAGGACACCCACCAGGACAGCGCCTCGCGGACGAACGGACACTGGGTGGTCGCCGGGGCCGGCCGGCACAGCCTCTGGCTGGAACTTGCGCCGGGCAGGATCGCCGAAGTGTCCGCCGAACTCCTTCAGTTCACCGACGGCCGTTCCCTCGCCGACCTCGACTGCTCCTTCTTCAGCCCGGGCGACCTCGTCCACGGCCGGGTGGAGGGAGGGGTGAACGAGTGCGGTCACCTGGTACTCACCCGATGGCACCCCGGCCCTCGCGGAGCCCTCGCCCCGCCCGCTGCCCGCAGGATGCTGCTGCCGGTCGAGAACGCGGACGAGGTCAGGGGAGCCCTCTACCTGGGCGAGGGCAACACCAGCTTCCCCTACCCCGCCGCCCGGGACGTCCTGGACGCCCACCCGATCTGCAGCGCCGTCTGGCTCGACGACTGCAACGCGCTGACGCCGCATGACGAGGCTCCGGTGCGCACGGGCGACGTTGTGTTCGTTGCTTCCTCAGGCACACCCGGTGAGCTGCGCGTGCTCGGACTGCCCAAAGCCCGCGTGCGGCTGGCCGAGGAGTCGGCGGAGGGTGCCTGGCCCCGCTCCGCCTGGCTGCGTCAGGAGTTGGTGGCAGCCGCCGCCGGGAACAGCCGTCTGCTCGCGAAGCTGGGCAGCATTCCTGTGACGGTGGAACACGTCGAAGCCGGGCCCGAGCCGGTCCTCACGGTCTCCCGGCGGGCACAGCCGCGCAGTACCTGGCCCGAGGGCTCCGTGCTGATCGAGCCCGTGGCCGATCTGGGAAAGGGGTACATGGCGGTACGGTCGGGGGCCGCCCTGATCCGTCTCCACGCGCGCACCATCCTTCCCGGCCTGCCCGAACAACCCGCGGCGGCGCCGTCCGCCGTGGCGGCGCTCGTGGCGCACGGTGGGCTGCTTCGCCTGCACTGGAACGCTCAGACGGCCACGCTCCTGAGCGGACCCGAAACGGAGCCCGGAGCACAGGACCAGCGCGAGACCAGCGTCCGCCCGCTGGTCGCGGTGAGTGACCCGCAGGAACGTTGCCTGGGACTGATCTGCCGTGACGAGCAGACCCAGCAGCTGTGCTGGCTGTCGGCCGACGAGGCGGCCTGGACACACCGCATCCCCGGTGACGTCCTGCTCGGCCATCTGCAGGGCGTACGCCGACTGGCCGCACTGCGCGGCGGGCCGGGGACCGTGACGTTGTGCGGGCATCCGATGGTGGCCCGTGAGTACGACAGGCTGGCGCCCGGTCAGCTGCGACACGTCCGAGTGGTCCACGCCGCCGCCGGCCAGGAAGGGGACACGGGGCTTTCCGGCTCGTCGCGGGCTCATGACCGCTGTCTGGTCTCCGTCGAGCCCCTCGGCATGCTCGCCGACTACGCGCCCGCGGACGGAAGTGCCCTGCCGGACATCGACGACGCGTTCATGGCCGAGGTGTCACGACTCGAGCGCGGCCGCGGCCGTACCAGCCTCAAGCTCGTCGAACAGGGCAGCCGGCTGACGGTGGTGGACCTGCCCGAGTGGATGTGCGACTCCCTGGGGCGGCTGCACATTCCGACCTTCCTCACCCCGCTGGAACCGGTGCCCGGACTGATCCCGCAGCGGTTCGCCGAATACCGGGCCGGCTGGGAGAGCGGCCTGCGGGGGACAGCTCTCGAACATCCCTCACCCACGGCGGCTGACCGCGTGCTGCACGCCCTGGGTGCGACGGAAACCATTCCCGCCACTGCGGAGGACACCGAGGGGGAGCCGCGGGCCGACGCCGTCCGCCGGAACGCCGTCCAGGCCGTCTACGGCTGGCTCTGCTCCCGGGAGGGCAGGGACTTCGTCCTGCAGCGCGACGCGGCCGTGGATCTCACTCCGGCGCTCATGGTGTGCCATCTGAGCAGCCTCGTCGATCAGCAGGCCGTTCAGCTGCGAGCGGGGTGGCTGGCGTACCTCCTCGGCCGACTCGGCGATCGCGCCGTGAGCTCGCTGCATGTCGAAGCGCTGGTCACCGAATGGCTGACGCGCCCCAAGCGCCACCTCATGCACGGTGACTGGCACCGGCTCCGCACCGTGGAGATCCATCCGAAGCTGACACACAACCAATTGGGGAACGTGCTCGACTACGGCCAGGCCGTCGCCGGAGGCGCGGTGGTCGGGCAGCACGAGGAGAGCGGGGCGGCGCCGGTCGCCCGCGCGCTGCTCGCCGCCGTCGGCCGGCTGCCGTCGGCGGACAGGCTGGCCTTCGACACGCGCCACAAGCCGGTGGACGCCCCCCTGCTGCGTGCCCTGGCGGATCTCGGCGCCGGACTCCGGCCCCCGCACGGCCAGGCCGTCCCACGCTGGCGGCCCCGGGCCGAACAGCTCGACACGCTGCACACGGTGGCCCGCACAGTCCTCCGCGACGACCTCCCGCTGACCCTCCTTCCCGCGTACGAGCCCCTCACCCCTGAAGCGCGGCGATACGGCTTCAACCTGCTCAAGGAGGCCCGGCGGCAACTCGACGACGCATGAGACCCCTCCGCGCACGGCCGGCAGCGGGAAGACGCGTGTCCGCGCCGGCCGCACCGCCGGACCCGAGGTCACCGCTCGGCACTGCGGCGACGACATCGAGCTGACCTTCACCAACAACGGCTCGGGGACGGTCCGGTTGAAGGTCACGAGCGGATACGGCGGCCGCCCCTCGGCCGTCGCGGTGCGGGCCGGTGCCACCGTCAAGCGCACCGTCGGCCTCGCGGCGAGCCGGCGCCGGTACGACCTGACGGTCACGTCGGACGCCGACCCGGCGTCTGCGGCGATTCGCCGGACATGTCGAGAACGGGCGTCCGGGGGTGAGCGACCCGGCCCTCATCACCGGGTGAAAGGCGGAGTAAAGGGCTGATGAACGCGGTATCGCGGGGGCTGGCCAGGTGCCGGTGGGCTCGGGGTAGTGTGCCCCGGTGACCACGCAATCGAACACACCTGCAGGCTGGTACCCCGATCCGCACGGGGCGCCCCAGACGCTCCGTTACTGGGACGGCGTGCAGTGGACCGAGCACACCGACAATCAGCAGCAGGGCGCCCCGCAGGTGCCGCAGCAGCAGGCGGCCGCCCCGGACGCGCGCGTTCAGCGTCAGGTGCAGCAGCAGGCCGGGGTCGCGCCGAGCGGCCGCGGCGGCGGAACCCTGTTCACCGAGCCGGTTCTGGTGGTGAACCAGAAGGCCAAGCTGATCGAGCTGACCAACGAGTACAAGGTCATGGATCAGGCCGGCAACCAGATCGGCTCGGTCGTCCAGGTCGGCCAGAGCGCGCTGCGCAAGGTGGTGCGCTTCCTCGCCAGCATCGACCAGTTCCTCACGCACAAGCTGGAGATCCGGGACGCCTACGGCCAGCCGCAGTTGCTGCTGACGCGGCCCGCGAAGTTCCTCAAGTCGCGGGTGATCGTGGCGCGTCCGGACGGTCAGCCGGTCGGTGAGATCGTCCAGCAGAACGTGATCGGCAAGATCAACTTCGCCATGAACGTGAACGGCCAGCAGGTCGGTGCGATCAAGGCGGAGAACTGGCGGGCGTGGAACTTCGCGATCGTCGACCACGCGGACAACGAGGTCGCCCGGATCACCAAGACCTGGGAGGGCCTCGCCAAGACGATGTTCACGACCGCGGACAACTACGTCCTGCAGATCCACTACCAGCTGCCCGAGCCGCTGCTGAGCCTCGTGGTGGCGACGGCGCTGACCGTCGACACGGCCCTCAAGCAGGACTCGCGAGGGCTCGGCTGACCTCTCGGGCGGCGTGAACGGCGCGTGAACGGCGGCGTGAAAGGTGGCGTGGGGGCCGGTGTGGGGGCCGGCGTGAGGGCCGGTGTGAAAGTCGGGTTCACGCCACGGACTTGGGCGTCCCGGCGGCGTACTGGGCAACCGCGGGCCGGGGCAGCAACGCCGGTTCGGCCGAGGCCGATCCCGGCTCCAGCGCGAGTACGGCGGCCACGGGATGTTCCTCGTGGCCGTCGGTGCTCCGGACGAGCTGAGCGGGTGTCACCCGCGACAGCAGCACCACGCCCCAGGACGCCACCCCCGCTCCGGCCAGGGCGAGCAGCACGCCCGCCGCGCCACCCTGCAGCCGCTCGCCGAGCAGCGAGAGCCCGATCACCGCGGCGGCCGTCGGATTGGCCAGCGTCACCACCGCGAGCGGCGCGCCGAGTCCGCCCCGGTAGGCCGTCTGCGACAGCAGCAGTCCGCCCGCGGCGAAGGCCGCGACCAGCAGCGCCACCCCGATCACCTGTGCGCTGAGCAGCGGGCCCGTCCGGTCCGTCGCGGCCACCGTCACCGTCTGAGTGAGCGCCGAGGCGACACCGGACGCGAAACCGGACGCCGTCGCGTGCCGCAGACCGGGCCGCGCGCCCGGCCGTGCCAGCAGGCCGATCAGCGCCGCCGTCGCCCCGGCGACCGCCAGCGCCTCAGGGACGCTCAGCACGGCGTCGGGCGCGGACCCGGACGCCGTCACGAGGATCGCGGCAAGGCCCGCGAGGGTGTACGCGGTGCCCCGCCACTCGGTCGCGCTGACCTTCCGCCCCGCGATCCGCGCGCCGAGCGGCACCGCCGCGACCAGGGTGAGCGCACCCAGCGGCTGGACCACGGTGAGCGGGCCGTACCTGAGAGCCACGACGTGCAGCAGTGCGGCCGACGAGTTCAGCGCGACCGACCACCACCACGCGCCGCTGCCGAGCAGCCGCACGATGCCCGGGCCGGCGGTGCGGGAGGCCAGCCGCTCCTGGGCGACGGCCGCGGCCGCGTAGGCGACGGCGGAGCAGAGGGACAGGGCGACGGTGAGGAGGGTGGCGTTCATCGGCCCGCCCCCACGAGAACGCGGTCGCCGGCCGGGACGAGCCCTTCCTGGGCCCGTCCCGCCGTCGTGGCCGTCCGGTGCGGCAGGTGGATCACCGCGAGCGCGAGCCCGAGCAGGGCCGTCGCCACGATGGCGTCGAGCCAGTAGTGGTTCGCCGTCCCGACGATCACCAGCAGTGTCAGCAGGGGATGCAGCAGCCACAGCCGCCGCCACCGGGACCTGGTGGCCGCGATGAGGCCGAGCGCCACCATCAGGGCCCAGCCGAAGTGCAGCGAGGGCATCGCGGCGAACTGGTTCGAGAGGTGGTCGGTCTGCGGCGGGCCGTACACGGACGGGCCGTACACGCGCGCGGTGTCCAGCAGGCCGGTCGCGGCGAGCATGCGCGGCGGGGCCAGCGGGAACGCGAGGTGCAGCACGAGGGCGGCGGCGGTCATCGCGGCGAGGATCCGGCGGGCCCACACGTAGTGGGCCGGGCGCCGCAGGTAGAGCCAGACCAGAAAGGCCACGGTGGCCGGGAAGTGGGCGGTCGCGTAATAGGTGTTCGCGACGCGCGCGAAGGTGTCGCCCTGCAGCAGCAGCGACTGCACCGAGCCCTCGCCGGGAAGGTGGACGGCCCTTTCCAGGTCCCATACGCGGTGCGCGTTGCGGAAGGCCTCGCCGGTGTGGCCCGTGACCAGTTGCCGGCCCGACTTGTAGACGAGGAAGAGCCCTGCGACGAGCAGGAGCTCACGGACGAGCGGCGGCCGCGCGGTCGCGCCCGGCTGCGCTTGTTCAGGCTCGGTGCGGGCATTCATCCCCCGGCCCTTTCGCTGACGGTGGTGCGTGCGGGTGGTGCTGGCTGAGCTGGTGACTCGTCGCGCTGGTGAAACTCATCGGTACGAGAGCGTTCCGGTACGGCACTGTACCGATACTCCACTGTACCGAAACGACTCGGTACCGATACGGTAGTGTACCGATACGGCTCGGTACCGGTACGCTGGCGTACCGATTGACGTGGGACACACTTCGCCAGGCGTACGACACACTGGAGAGCGGTCCTTGGTCACCGGAGAAGAGCGAGGAGCAGAGCCCATGACGTCGCAGGCCGCGGACGGACCGGAGTGCCCCGCCTCGCGCCGCTCCAAGATCACGCCGGAGCGTGAGCGGGAGTTCTTCGACGCCGTGCTCGAACAGATCCGCGAATGCGGATACGACTCCTTCACGATGGAGGCCATCGCCGCCAGCACCCGCTGCAGCAAGTCCACGCTCTACCGGCAGTGGAAGACGAAGCCCCAGTTCGTCGCGGCCGCCCTGCGTGCCAGCCGGCGGGTGCCGTTCGCCGGCATCGACACCGGCTCGCTCGCCGAGGACCTGCGCCAGGCCGCGCGGGCCGCGGGCGAGTGGTCGGGCAAGGACACCAAGCTGATCGAGGCGCTCGGACACGCCGTCACCCAGGACCGGGAACTCGCGCAGGCCCTGCGCGAGGCGCTCGTCGACCCGGAGGTCGCCGCGCTCAAGGAGGTCCTCCGCCGCGGTGTCGAGCGGGGAGAGGTCCCCGCCGACCATCCGGCGCTGGAGTACGTCCCGGCGCAGATGTTCGGCATCCTGCGCGTACGCCCCGTCCTGGAGGGGGAGTACGCCGACTCGGACTACGTCCTGCGCTTCGTGGAGGCCGCGGTCCTGCCCTCACTCGGGCTCACCTGAGACCCAGGCCGCCGTCCACGGGATGACTGGACGGTGACCTGATCGCGCCGCACCGTGGGGACGGGGGCGGCGCGCACCCCCGGCCGGGTGGGCTCCTCTTGAGCGGAGAGGAGCCCACCCGGCCGTCCGACGGGCGCGGCGGATCAGACGTTCTGCCCGCTGCCGCCGCCCGTCGACACCTTGATGCCCTTGGTGATGTCGTCGATGACGGTCTGCTTCTCGCCGACGTCGACACCGAAGCGGACCACGGTGATCTGCTGCGGGTTCGCGGGCGAGGGGAAGGCGAGCGACTGCACGTAGCCGTCCGCGCCCTTGCTCGTGACCGCCTTCCAGCGGACCAGATAGCCCTTCTGTCCGGCCACGGTCACGGCCTTGGAGGCCAGCACGTCGTGCGAGGTGATCGAACCGTAGGTCGTGCCGCCGTAGGACTGCTCGGCGTTCGCCGCGATGTCCGCCTTCGCGACCTGCTCGGCCGTGCTGCCCTTGGTGCCGATTGTCAGCGCGGGCGCCGAGTACGCGCCGCCCTTCGTGCACCTCTTGGAGGTGTCGCCGGGGCAGTCGTAGGAGTCGTCGGACGTGACCTGCGCGCCCCCCGCGAACTCCTGGCCGTACCAGCCGTCCGGGATCGGGATGCTGATCCCGTCGACCGAGTCGGTCACCGAACCGCTCTCGATCTTCGGAGCTTCGGACTGGTCGGGGGAGGGGGAGGCACCGCCGGAGCCGCCGGGACCCCCCGGGCCGCCCGGACCCCCCGAGCCGCCGGAGCCGCCGTCGGGTCCGCCCTGGCCTCCCGAGGAACCGTCCTGGCCGCCGGGTCCGCCCTGGCCGCCCGGTCCCTGCTGCGAGTCGGCGGCGCTGCGGCCCCCGCCGTCGTCCCTGGACAGCGCGTACACGCCGACACCGATGGCGGCGAGCACGGCGACAGCCGCCGCGACGGCTATGCCCGTGTGCAGACCGCGCCGTGAACCCGCCACCGGCGGGGCGGGATACGCCGGGTACCCCGGGTACCCCGGGTAGGCCGGGAAGGCCCCCGCAGCCGGCGGCTGCGTCGGGGAACCCCATACGGCGGCCGATCCCGCGGGGCGGGTCTGGTCCGTCCATGCCCTGCCGTCCCACCAGCGCTCGGCGGCGGGACCGTCACTTGTCTGCCCTGGGTCGGGGTACCACCCGGGAGGAGTCACCTGCGTCATGCCCCCACCGTATGAGGCCTCGGTGAAAGAGGGATGAGAGGGGAGGGGGCAAATCCGGGGCGGAACCGGCTCGTTTCGGTCACTTCGGTGCGAGTCGTACCGTTCGCTCTTGCTCTTGCCCGACTTTTGACTGCCAGTCAGTTTGGTGAGGGCTGGTCGCGGGCAAGGGGCGTCGACCGCCCGAACCCGCGGTCACCCGTCACGGCAACAGGTACCCCGACCGGCCTCCACTTCGGCAGCGGGACGGCTACGCTCAAGGTCTGTACGTCATTCGGGCGACTTGGGGAGGTAGCGGGATGACGGAGGTACGGCCCATGGCGGCCGTCTCGGCTGCTTCCCTGTGGGAGCGCGACCAGGAAGTCGCCGCCGTGGAGCGGGCGGTCGAGACCCTCTGCGCGGACCGCTCCTCCACGGGCAGCCTGCTGGTGCTCCGGGGCGAGGCGGGCTTCGGCAAGACCGCGCTGCTGGCCGAGACGCGCCGCATCGCCGAACGGCGCGGCTGCACGGTCTGGTCGGCCCGCGGCGGCGAGACCCTCAGATCCGTCCCCTTCAACGTGGTACGGCAGCTGTTACAGCCCGCGCTCGTGTCCCTGATGCCGGAGGAGGCCCGCGAGTACCTCGGCGACTGGTACGACATCGCCGGCCCCGCGCTCGGCATCGCGGACCCCGGCGAGCGGCAGGCCGACCCGCAGGGTGTGTGCGACGGCCTGGTCGCCGCGGTGCGCCGGCTGGCCAAGCGCGACTGGCCGCTCGTGCTGCTGGTCGACGACGCCCACTGGGCCGACCAGGAGACCCTGCGCTGGCTCGCCGCCTTCGCCGAACGAATCGGCGACCTGTCCGTCCTGGTCGTCGTCGCCCGCCGGATCGGTGAGGTGTCCGGCGAGAGCGCCCGGCTGCTCGACGCGGTCGCCGCCGCCGGGGACCGCCCCGTCGCCACCCTGAGCGCCCTGACCCCGGACGCGACCGCCGGGCTCACCCGCGCCACCCTGGGCGCGCACGCCGACGCCCCTTTCTGCCGCGAGGTCTGGGCCGTCACCGGCGGCAACCCTTACGAGACGGTCGAACTCCTCGCCAAGGTGCGCGACAGCGGGCTGACGCCGACCGAGCTGGCGGCGGCCGAACTGCGCGACCTGAACCGCTCGGCCCGCGGCGGCGGACTCGTCGCCCGCCTGGAGGAACTCGGCATCGACGCCACCCGGTTCGCCTGGGCGGCCGCGATCCTCGGCACCGGCATCTCGGTCGGCCTGGTGGCCCGCCTGGCCACCCTGGGCCGCGACGACGCGGTGCGCTGTGCCGAACTCCTGCGCGCCGCCCGCATCCTCACCGCGCCCGACCCCGCGAACGGCCCGGCGGACGAGGGCGACCTGGAGTTCGTCCACCCCCTGATCGCCACCGCCGTCTACGACTCCATCCCCGACGCCCTGCGCACCGCCATGCACGGCATCGCCGCCCAGGTCGTCACCGACTCCGGGCGCGGCGCCGCGGCAGCCTCCCGCCACCTGCTCCAGGTCCACCCGGACGACGACGAGGAACTCGTGGAGCAGCTGCGCGAGGCCGCCCGCGAACACCTCGCCGTCGGCGCCCCGGACGCGGCCCGCCGCTGCCTCGAACGCGCCCTGCTGGAACCGCCCGATCCGGCGGTCCACGCGCGCGTGCTCTACGAACTCGGCTGCGCCACGCTGCTGACCGCGCCCGCCAAGACCATCGGCCATCTGCAGACCGCGCTCGCCGGGCCCGGCCTCGACGACGACGAGCGCGTGGACGCCGTCGTCCGCCTCTCCCAGGCCCTGCTCCACAACAACCAGCTGGAGGAGGCCGTCCGCACCGTCGAGGCGGAAGCCGCCAGGCAGGAACCCGGGCCCGCGAAGCTGCGGCTTCAGGCCGTGCACTACATGTGGGAAGGCGTCCACGCCCAGGAATCCACCTCACCCGGCCGCTCCGAGAACCTCGCCGAACTCGCCCGCACCTGCACCGGCCGCGACAACTCCGAGCGCGCCCTGCTCATCCTGCGCGGCTTCGACGCCGTGACCCACGGCGAGAACGCCGAGGAGGTCGTCGAAATGTGCGACCGCGCCCTCGTCAACGGCCGTCTCGCGCCCGGACTCGGCTGGACCGACACCGAATGGGGCATCGAACTCCTGCTGATGCTGGCCACCGCCTACGCCTACACCGACCGGCTCGACCGCGCCGAGGCCCTCTACAACGAAGGCCTGCGCACCTACGAGTCGGCCGGCTGGAGCGGCGGCCATCTCGCCCTGGCCCACGCCTACGTCGGCCTCGGCCACCGCAGGCGCGGCCGGCTCAGGGAGGCGGAGACGTCGCTGCGCGAGTCGCTGCGGCTGGCCGAGCGCGTCGGCCGGGGCCTGCCCCTGTACTGGACCGCGACCTGCAACCTCGTCGACACGCTGCTCGCCCGCGGCCACGTCGACGAGGCCTGGGCGATCGCCGAGCAGTACGGCTTCGCGCCGCCGTACCCCTCGACCATCGTGCTGCCCGACCCGCGGTCCGTGCGCGGCCGGCTGCTGCTCGCCGTGGGCCGCGCCAAGGACGGCGTCAACGAACTGGAGGCCGCGGAGAAGGCGGCGGCCGCCCGCGGCCATCACAACCCGGTCCTCGTCCCCTGGGCCGTCGACCTCGCCCGCGCCCTGGCCACCGAGGACCCCGTGCGGGCCGCCCAGCTCGCCACCGACGCCCGCCGGCGCGCCGAGCGCTTCGGCACCGACACGGCCATCGGCGAGGCCCTGCGCTGCGCCGCGGCCCTGGAGACCGGCCAGCGCGCGGTACGGCTGGCCGCCCAGGCGGTCGCCTATCTGGAGGCCTCGCCGTGCCAGTACGAGCACGCGGCGGCCCGGGTCGAGTACGGCATCGCCGCCCGCTCCACATCCGAACTCAACCGGGGCCTGGCGCTGGCGCGTTCCTGCGGAGCGGACGGCCTGGTGGCCCAGGCAAGGGAGGTGCTGCAGGCGTCCGGAGGGTGAGCCGAAAAGGCGCGCCCGTGTCGAGACGGTGAGCGTGCGGAGGCCCGAAGGGCTGAGGACGGTCGCGGTCTCGACACCGGCTGGAGCGCCCCGGAGGCGAACGGCGCCTCCAGAAAGATGGGGAGCGCGGGCTGCGGTGACTCAGGTGTTCAGCAGTTGCTCCGTTACCGCCGCCAGCCGCCTGTGCACCTCGGGGTCGTACGCCGCCTCGTGCGCCCGCGCGGGACGCGTGCCGTCGAAGTAGCCGCCCGAGCCCAGGTCCCGCGTGGCCAGGGCCAGCACCCCCGGGGCGCCGTCGGCGACCGTGTTGCAGGGGGTGATGCCGTTCTCGCGGACCATCGTGGTGTCCATGTAGGTCGCCGGGTGCAGCACGTTCACCGCGACGCCGGTGCCCCGCAACTCCTCTGAGAGGGCGAAGGTGTGGGCCGCGAGCGCGAGCTTGCTGCGGCAGTACGCCGACACTCCGCTGTAGCCGCGGGTGAGTTCGGGGTCGTCGAAGTCGAGGGGTTCCTGTCCGGCCGAGCCGACGTTGACGATCCGCGCCGGCGGATTCGCGCGCAGTACGGGCAGCAGGACCCTGGTCAGCGCGACCGGCGCCAAGTAGTTCACCGCGAGCCGCAGTTCGTGCCCGTCGGCGCTCACCTCTCGCCCCGAGCCGCGCGGCCCGAAGCCCACGCCCGCGTTGTTGACCAGCACGCCGAGCTCGGGGTGCGCCTCCGCGACCCGGGCGCCCAGCTCGCGCACGTCGGCGAGCGAGGCGAGATCGGCGACGAACCCCGCGGCCGCGCCTTCGGTGCGCAGCTCGTCGACGAGTCTCCCCGTACGCCCCTGGTCGCGGCCGTGCGCGAGCACGAGGTGACCGGAGCGGACCAGCTCGAAGGCGACGTACCGGCCGAGGCCGGAGGTGGCACCGGTGATCAGAATCGTGGACATGCCTCCACCGTAGGCACGAGGCGCGGCCATGTCAGTGCTGCCGCTGAAGCCACGACCGGGCAGGGCCACCCTTCTTCTTCCGCCGGTACCCGCTGGGCCATCGCGAACACCGATTCGCCGCCGGGACCCCGCATTACACGGCCGTCCGCGGCAGTGCGGCGCCGATCTCCCCCGGCTTGAGCCCGTTGCGCCGAGCCGCCCGCACGTGCACGGCCAGCTCGTCGCAGCGGCCGTGCGCGACCAGTGCGGTCAGGGTGATCATGCTGCGCTCACGGGCGGATGCTCGACGCGAGTCGTCAGTCGCGCGGCCACCGCTTCCTGCTGCGCCTCACGGACGAGGGGACGCGCACTCACCGCAAGCTGACCGTGCGCACGGCCCGCAGGAACCCGGTCTTCCCGGCCCGCTCCCGGCCGCGGAGCAGAGGCAGTTCCTCGACCACATCCGGCGTGTCTCGGACGCGGCCGAGGGGCACCGCGATCCGGCGGAACCCCTCGTCACCCAGCGCTGAACCCAGGCCCGGCGCCGCCGTCCCGCGGGACCCTGTCAGGGCTTCTTCGCGAAGACCACCCACACCTGGCCCTTCGCGAAGTTCAGCGGGGTGCCGTCCCGGGTTGTGAACTCCGTTCCGTCCGTTGCCCGTTCGCGCGACCAGCCGGCGTCGTACACCCGCCCGTCGCGCAGCACCTTCGCCTTCCCCGAGCCGACGGTCTCCGTGTACGGCGTGTTGTTGCCGAGGAAGTCGTGGAAGGAGGACTTGCGCACCTTCACGTACTGCACGACGACCGTCGCCGCGGCCACCCGCTTCCCGGCCGTGGTCACGGCCGGTGTCCCGTCCATCGACACCAGCCAGCGGTCGCGGCCCCCGGACCAGGTGAAGGTGAAGCGGGCCGCCGGGTAGCGGACGGTCCGCGAGGCCTCCGGCCTGCCGCCCGCGGGCGCGGCCCCGTAGCGGAATCCGGTCGTCAGGGCGCCCGGGCCCGGCGCGGCGGGTGTCAGCCGGTTCGGGAGCAGATAGAGGTTGTGCGGCGAGGGTTTGTCCGTGCCGCGGAAGTAGGCGTCGGACGCCTCGCCCGGCGGCTCCGCGCGCAGGGGTGCCTGGTCGATCAGCGGCAGCAGTTTGTGCTGCGCCCCGGAGAACGCCAGCGTCGGCTCGTTGAACTGGCGCAGCAGCTCCAGGTCGGACTCGCGTGCGCTGCGCACCGGCCCGACCGCCTTCGGGAACCTGGTCGCGTACACCGCCATGAGCCGGCTCAGCCCGCCCTCGACCTGCTCCGCGTACACGACGTCCGCGGAGTCGAGGCCCGTATGGGGACGGGCCGCGCGCGCGTTGTCGATCTTCACGGCGAGCACCGAGCCGCTCGGGGTGGCACTGGGCGCGCTGCTTGGGGTGCCGGTTCCGGTCTCACTGTGGCTCGGGGCCGGCGTCCGCAGCCGGCCGCGCCCGTCGTCGACCGGGCCGGGCCCTCCTGTGCAGCCTGCCGCGACGGACACCGCAGCCGTGGCGGCCAGCAGCGCCAGTGTCGTCGCGGCGCGCGGTCTGCGCGCGTTCCGTCCCATGCTCACCGTGGCACCACATCCCGTGTCTTCGATTGTGCGGTACTAAGTTCATCCATGGACATACCCGCTCGGTTCTGATTGGGCTCGTTCACTACGCTGATCAGACCTCCTCCTCGCGGTTCGGCGCGGGGGGGGGGGGGGGGGGGGGGGGGGGGGGGGGGGAAAGGGGAAACGAAAAAAGAAGAAAAGAGGAGAGAAAGAAAGAAGGGAAA
>NZ_JBVIVK010000001.1:217932-381654 GCF_055595715.1 Streptomyces sp. NPDC040410 | reverse complement strand
CTCCGCCCCGTTATTTTCTTTTTTTTTTTTTTTCCCTCCTCCCCCCCCCTCCCCCCCCCCCCCCCCCCTTCTCTCCCCCCCCCCCCCCCCCCCCCCCCCCCCCCCCCCCCCCAGGACCGGACACGCCGACCTGACGGAGGGAGAGCGCGCGATGAAGGCAGTGACCTGGCAGGGCAAGCGGGACGTACGGGTGGAGACCGTGCCCGATCCGAGGATCGAGGAGCCGACGGACGCCGTCATCCGCATCACCTCCACCGGGCTGTGCGGCTCCGACCTGCACCTCTACGAGGTGCTCACACCGTTCATGACGCCGGGCGACATCCTCGGCCACGAGCCCATGGGCATCGTCGAGGAGGTCGGCGCCGCCGTGCCCGACCTCGCGGCGGGCGACCGGGTCGTCGTGCCGTTCCAGATCGCCTGCGGCAACTGCTGGATGTGCGTCACCGGTCTGCCGACCCAGTGCGAGACCACCCAGGTCACCAGCGAGGGCATGGGCGCCGCCCTGTTCGGCTACACCCGGCTGTACGGCGCGGTGCCGGGTGCCCAGGCCGAGTACCTGCGCGTCCCGCAGGCGCAGTTCGGTCCGATCAAGGTCCCGGAGGGTCCGCCCGACGACCGCTTCGTCTACCTCTCCGACGTCCTGCCCACGGCCTGGCAGGCGGTCGCCTACGCGGGCATCCCGGAAGGCGGCAGCCTCGCCGTGCTCGGCCTCGGACCGATCGGGGACATGGCCTGCCGCATCGCCAAGGTCCGCGGCGCCGGGCAGGTGTTCGGCGTGGACCTGGTGAGCGAGCGGCTGCGCCGCGCACGGGCCCGGGGCGTTCAGACGTACGACCTGCGGGGCTTCGACAGCGAGAAGGAACTCGTCCAGGCGATCCGGGACGAGACGGACGGCCGCGGCCCGGACGCCGTGATCGACGCGGTCGGCACCGAGGCCCACGGCAGCGCGGCCGCCCGTCTGGCCCAGCAGGCCTCTGCGCTGCTCCCCAGGAAGCTGAGCGGTCCGTTCGCGGAACGCTTCAGCGTCGACCGGCTCGCCGCCCTCCACACCGCCATCGAGCTGGTGCGCCGCGGCGGCACGCTGTCGCTCGTCGGTGTGTACGGCGGCATGGCCGATCCGCTGCCGATGCTCACGATGTTCGACAAGCAGATCCAGATCCGGATGGGCCAGGCCAACGTGCGCCGCTGGAGCGACGAGATCATGCCCTACCTGACGGACGAGGACCCGCTCGGCGTCGAGGAGTTCGCCACCCACCGGCTGGCCCTCACGGACGCCCCGCACGCGTACGAGATGTTCCAGCGCAAGCAGGACGGCGCGGTCAAGGTACTGATGAGGCCCTGAGCGGGCGGGATCGTGGCGGGTCAGGCCGGGGGACCGAGGATCTCGTCCAGGTCGTAGCGGACCGGCTCCTCCAGCTGCGCGTAGGTGCAGCTCTCGGGGGCCCGGTCCGGGCGCCAGCGGCGGAACCGGGCCGTGTGCCGGAAGCGCACGCCGTTCTCCATGTGGTCGTACGCCACCTCGGCCACCCGCTCCGGCCTCAGCGGCACCCAGGACAGGTCCTTCTTGCCCGACCAGCGGCTGGGAGCACCGGGCAGCCGGGCCGTCTCGTGCGCCGCCTCCTGGGCCCACGCCGCCCAGGGGTGTCCCGAGACGTCCTCCAGGCGCAGCGGCTCCAGTTCCCCGACCAGCTCGGCGCGCCGTTGCATGGAGAAGGCCGCCGACACCCCGACGTGCTGGAGCCTGCCGTGCTCGTCGTGGAGGCCGAGCAGCAGCGAGCCCACGACGGGGCCGCTCTTGTGAAGGCGGTAGCCCGCGACGACCACGTCCGCCGTGCGCTCGTGCTTGATCTTGAACATGGCGCGCTCGTCCTGGAGGTAGAGGAGGCCGAGCGGCTTGGCGACGATCCCGTCGAGGCCCGCCCCCTCGTACTGCTCGAACCAGCGGCGCGCCACGTCGATGTCGGTCGTCGCCGGTGCCACGTGCACCGGGGCCGTCACCCCGGCGAGCGCCCTGGTGAGCATCGCCCTGCGGTCGCTCAGCGGGACGTCGAGCAACGACGTGTCGGCCAGCGCCAGCAGGTCGAAGGCGACGAAGGAGGCCGGCGTCTTCTCGGCGAGCATCCGCACCCGGGAGTCGGCGGGATGGATGCGTTCGGTGAGGGCGTCGAAGTCCAGCCGCCCCTCCCGGGCGATCACGATCTCGCCGTCCAGTACACAACGCTCGGGCACCCGCTCCCTCAGCGCCGCCACCAGCTCGGGAAAGTACCTGGTCAACGGCTTGCCCGTGCGGCTGCCGAGCTCGACGTCGGTCCCGTCGCGGAACACGATCGCCCGGAACCCGTCCCACTTCGCCTCGTAGTGCATGTCCGGCGGGATCCGTGCCACGGACTTGGCGAGCATGGGCTTCACGGGCGGCATCACCGGCAGATCCATGCTCCGATTCTGCCCGCATACACCCCTTGCCGCCCGGTGTGCGAGGTGTGCGCGGCAGGCCTACCGTGGCTCGCATGGGCGAAGCGGTGGAACTGGAAGCGGGCGGCCGCAGCGTACGGCTGTCCAGCCCGGACAAGGTCTTCTTCCCGGAGCGCGGCTTCACCAAGCTGGACCTCGCCCGCTACTACCAGTCGGTCGCCCCCGGCATCCTCAGGGCCCTGCGCGACCGGCCCACCACCCTGGAACGCTACCCGGGCGGCGTGACCGGCGAGTCCTTCTTCCAGAAGCGGGCGCCGAAGAACATGCCCGACTGGATCCCGACCGCCCACATCACCTTCCCGAGCGGCCGCAGCGCGGACGAGATGTGCCCCACCGAGGAGGCCGCCGTCCTGTGGGCCGCGCAGTTCGGCACCCTCACCTTCCACCCCTGGCCGGTGCGCCGCGACGACGTCGACCGCCCGGACGAACTCCGCATCGACCTGGACCCGCAACCCGGTACCGACTTCGGCGACGCCGTTCGCGCCGCCCATGAACTGCGCGCCGTCCTCGACGAGTTCGGCGGGCTGCGCGGCTGGCCCAAGACCTCGGGCGGCCGCGGTCTGCACGTCTTCGTGCCCATCGAACCACGCTGGACCTTCACCCAGGTCAGGCGCGCGGCGATCGCCGTCGGCCGTGAGATGGAACGCCGGATGCCCGAGCAGGTGACGATCAAGTGGTGGAAGGAGGAACGGGGCGCACGCATCTTCCTGGACTACAACCAGACCGCGAGAGACCGCACCATCGCCTCCGCCTATTCCGTACGCCCCCGCCCGCACGCCCCGGTCTCGGCACCCCTGCGCTGGGAGGAGGTGGGCGAGGCCCGCCCCCGGGACTTCGACCTGGCCACGATGCCCGCGCGGTTCGCCGAACTCGGCGACGTGCACGCCGACATGGACCAGCACGCCTACTCCCTCGACGCCCTGCTCGACCTCGCGCGCCGCGACGAGCACGACCACGGCCTCGGTGACCTGCCCTATCCGCCGGAGTACCCGAAGATGCCCGGCGAGCCGAAGCGCGTCCAGCCGAGCCGCGCGAAGAAGGGCCGGCCCGAATAGGAGGCAGGCCGCGGGCGCCGATCCCTTCCACGCGCTGACCGGTCATGGAGGGGCGCCCCTTCGGGCTGCGGGTGCGGACTGATCTGCCCCGGAGTACGTCGCGTCAGTCCCGGAAACGCCTGAACCGGGCGGCGGCCTCCGCGAGATCGACGACCGGGGCGGGGTAGCCGATGCCGGCACGGACCGCGTCGGGCAGGTCCGAGGCACGGTGGACCGGCCCGTCGAGGTCGCGGAGCTCGGGGAGCCAGCGGCGCGCGTACTCGCCCCGGGGGTCGAACCGGCGTGCCTGGACGAGTGGGTTGAGGACCCGGTTCGGCCGGGTGTCCGTGCCGGTGCCGGCCACCCACTGCCAGTTGAGCTGGTTGTTCGCGACATCGCCGTCCACCAGCAGGTCGAGGAAGTGCCGGGCGCCGACCCTCCAGTCCACGTACAGCGTCTTGGCGAGGAAGCTCGCGGCCAGCAGGCGTGCCCGGCCCGGCATCCAGCCCTCGTGCCGCAGCTGCCGCATTGCCGCGTCGACCACCGGGTAGCCCGTACGGCCCTCTTTCCAGGCCCTGATCTGCTCGGGATCGGCGCGCCAGCGGTCGTGCCTGGGGCGGTAGTCGCGGTGGGCCGCGTCCGGACGGGCCGCCAGGACCTGGTGGTGGAAGTCCCGCCAGGCCAGCTGACGGACGAAGGCGTGGGCACCGGGGCCGCCGTGTGCCCTGACCCGGTGCAGCACCTCGGCCGCCGACAGGCAGCCGAAGTGCAGGTACGGGGAGAGCCGGGAGGTCGAGTCCGCGGCGAGGTCGTCGTGCCGGTCCTCGTACCGGTCCAGCGGGCCGGCCAGCCATGACCGCAGCCTCCGGCGGCCCTCCGACTCCCCGCCGGCGGGCAGACCCGGTGACGCGGAGCCCGATGGACCGGCCGAGCCGGACAGCAGGGTCTGCGGGCGGGGCAGGTCCGCCGAGCCCACCGCGGGCACGGGCACCGCGTCCGGGGCCGGCAGGACGTCGCGTACGGAGAAGCCCTCCCAACGGCGGAAGTACGGGGTGAAGACCGCGAAGTGGTCCTTGCCCGCCGGGGTCAGCGCCCCCGGCGGTACGGCGGTCAGCGAGGCGTCGTGGACCCGGAGCTGACGTCCGCCCCGCGCGAGCTCGGCGCGCAGCCGGTCCTCACGCCGCGCCGCGTAACGGCTCACGCCACCCGCGATGTGGACCACCGAGGCCCCGGTCTCGGCCGCCACCCGGCAGGTCTCCTCGACCACTTCGCCGACGCGCACCACCAGGCGGCCGCCGCGGGCCCGCAGGGCCGCGTCGAGGTCGGCCAGGCTGTCGGCGAGGAAAGCCGCCCGGTTGGGCACGACGAAGCCGGCGCGACGGATACCGGAATCGACGACGAAGAGCGGCACCACGCGTTCCGCGTCTTTCAGGGCGGCCCGCAGGACGGGGTTGTCGTGTACCCGTAAGTCGGCGGTGAGCAGGGCGACCGAGACGCGCACGTACCGCTCCTCTCAGCCTCCGCGGACCGGATCGGACTCGGCCGCGGACGCGATGTTACGGGCCATGCCGCCGAAGACCACGGCGTGAAACGGGGCGACGGCCCACCAGTAGGCGTGCCCGGCGAGTCCGTGCGGGTGGAACAGGGCGCGCTGCCGGTAGACCGAGCCCCCCTGCGAATCCCGGTCGACGGTCATCTCCAGCCACGCCAGGCCGGGCACGCGCATCTCCGCCCTCAGCCGGAGCAGGTGCCCCGGCTCGATCTCCTCCACGCGCCAGAAGTCCAGGCAGTCCCCGGCCCGCAGCCGGTTCGCGTCCCGGCGGCCCCGGCGCAGGCCCACACCGCCCACCAGCGTGTCCAGCCATCCCCTCAGCGACCAGGCCGGCGGCGACGAGTACCAGCCGTTCTCGCCCCCGATCCCCTCCACCACCCGCCACAGCGCCTGCGGCGACGCCGCGACCGCGCGCTCCCGCTGATCGGTGTAGAGACTGCCGCCCGCCCAGTCGGGGTCGGTCGGCAGCGGATCGCTCGGGGCGCGGGGAGCCGAGGCGGAGGACCAGCGAGTGGCCACGTCCGCGTCCCGGATCCGCTGGAGCGCCAGCCGGAGGGCCTGGTCCAGGGTCACGGGTCCTTCCGGGGGGTCGGGCACATGGCGGGCGATGTCCCGCTCGGCGCAGACCACCTCATGCCTCAGCGACTCCACCAGCGGCCGCGCGATGGCGCCTGGCACCGGGGTGACCAGGCCGACCCAGAGGCTGGACAACCGGGGAGTCAGCAGCGGAACGGGCACGATGACCCGCTTCGGCAGGCCCGCGACGGCGGCGTACCGGCGCATCATCTCCTCGTACGTGACGACGTCCGGGCCGCCTGCGTCGAAGGTGCGGTTCACGTCGGACGGCAGCCGCGCGCACCCGACGAGCAGGCGGAGCACGTCCCGCACGGCGACCGGCTGGATGCGGGTACGTACCCAGCTCGGGGTCACCATCACCGGGAGCCGCTCCGTCAGATAGCGCAGCATCTCGAACGAAGCCGACCCCGACCCGATGATCACTGCCGCGCGCAGCACCGCGGTGGGCACCCCTGAGGCGAGAAGAACGCGGCCTACTTCGGTGCGGGACCTCAGGTGGGGGGACAGCGCGCGCTCGGGCACCCCCGACGGGCTCAGCCCGCCGAGATAGACGATCCGCCGGACGCCGGCGGCACGCGCCTGCTCACCGAAGATCCTCGCGGCCCGCCGGTCGGTCTCCTCGAAACCGCGGCCGGTGCCCAGCGCGTGCACCAGGTAGTACGCGACGTCCACTCCCGCCATCGCCGCTCGCACGGACACCGGGTCCGTCACGTCCCCGCGCACGGCCTCCGTCTGCCCGGCCCACGGGTGATCACGCAGTTTGCCGGGCGAGCGGGCCAGGCAGCGCACGGAATACCCGGCGGCCAGCAGTTCCGGCACCAGCCTGCCGCCGATGTACCCGGTGGCGCCGGTGACCAGACAGCTCAGCGGCCGGTCGTCGCCGGTCATGCCGAACGTCATGACGCTCATGTCTCCCAGGGCCGTGACTCTCCCACGCCGTCTCTGTTTCCCCTTCAGCCCATGCTTGGGCCCGGGGACGGGCATCGCAACCGCGGACCCGCGCGCCATTTCCACGGGGGAGAGCGCTCTCACCCCCGCACCGGCCCGCGGCTATCCTGATCCGCAACCGCCCCGAGGAGCCCGAAGTGACCGAGACAGCGCAGCGTCCCACGCTGGAGGCCGTGGCCGCGCGGGCCGGTGTGTCGCGGGCCACCGTCTCCCGTGTGGTCAACGGCGGGGACGGGGTGCGGGAACCCCTCGTCGAACGGGTGCGGCGGGCGGTGGAGGAACTCGGGTACGTGCCCAATCAGGCGGCCCGGAGCCTGGTGACGAAACGGCACGACGCGATCGCCGTCGTCGTCGCCGAACCGGAGACCCGGGTCTTCGCCGACCCCTTCTTCGCGCTGCAACTGCGCGGAATCAGCCAGGAGCTGACGGCCCACGACAACCAGCTCGTCCTGCTGCTCACGGAGGGCCGGGACGACCACGCCCGCGTCGGCCGCTATCTGGCCGGCGGCCACGTCGACGGGGCGCTCGTCTTCTCGCTCCACCTCGACGACCCGCTGCCCGGACTGATCCAGCGGGCCGGAGTCCCGACCGTGTTCGGCGGGCGGCCCGGCTGGAGCGACGGCACGAGCGGCGTGCTGTACGTCGACAGCGACAACCGCGGCGGAGCCCGCGAGGCCGTACGCCACCTGGTCGGCCTCGGCCGCACCCGTGTCGCACACATCACCGGCGCCCTCGACCAGACCTCCGCGGTGGACCGGCTCGACGGGTTCCGGGACGTCATGGCCGACGCGGACCCGCGGCTGATCGCGCAGGGCGACTTCACCCCGGCCGGCGGCGAGCGGGCGATGCGCGAACTCCTCGACCGGTGCCCCGACCTGGACGCCGTGTTCGCGGCGAACGACCTCACCGCGGCGGGCGCCCTGCGCGTGCTGCGTGAACGCGGCCGGCGCGTGCCCGAGGACGTGGCCGTGATCGGCTTCGACGACATGCTTCCCGTCGCCGAACAGACCGACCCGCCGCTCACCACGGTCCGTCAGGACATCGAGGAGATGGGCCGGCTGATGGCCCGCCTGCTGCTGCGCGGCCTGGACCGCCCGCACCCCGGCAAGGGCCACGAGGACGCGGCCGACGCACCGTCCAGCGTGGTCACGCCGACGACGCTGGTGCGCCGCGCCTCCGCGTAGGCGGATCCTCCGTGCGGGCCGTCCCTCTCACGTCTGCCGCGGTGCGCTCTTGATCACCGCGAAGCGGGCACCGTACGGGTCGGTGAGCTCGGCGATCCGGCCGACGTCCGCCAGGTCCGTCGCCGGCAGGCGGACCGTGCCGCCGCGCTGCTGCGCCACGCCGACCGTGGCGTCCGCGTCCGGGACCTCGAAGTACGGCAGCCAGGCCCCGGCGTCCGCCTTGGTCGGGTCGTCCTCCAGCGGGACGATGCCGCCGAACATGGAATCCGGCTCGGTCCCCGCGGGGTGGACGGTGGTGTACGAGCCCCCGGCGAACTCGACGGCGGAGGTCTCCCAGCCGAACACGGCGTTGAAGAACCCCGCGGCCGCGGGGAGATCCGGCGTGTACAGCTCGAGCCAGCACAGCGAGCCCTGTTCCTGTACGACGTCGAGGCCCTTGTTGGCCGCGGGCTGCCAGACGCCGAAGGACACGCCCGCCTGATCGGCGAGGATCGCCATGCGGCCCTGGTCCATCACGTCCATGGGCCGCATCAGCACGGAGCCGTGGTGCTGCTCGGCCGCCTTCGCCGCGGCGTCGGCGTCCGGGGTCTGGAAGTACACGGTCCACGAGGGCGGGCCCTGCTCCGGTGTCGTCTGCATGCCGCCCGCGACCGTTCTGCCGTCGAGCTGGAAGAAGCCGTAGCCGCCGACCTCGGGCCCGCCCGCCTGGAACTGCCAGCCGAACAGGCTGTTGTAGAAGGACGCGGCGCCGTCGATGTCGGGTGTGCCGAGATCGAGCCAGTTCGGGGCGCCGGTGACATAACGGGTGGTGAGCATCTCTGCCGTCCTTTGAAGGAAGGTCCCGTTGCCTGCACTGCCGAGTCTTGCACCGCCGACCGACAACCGCTGCCGGAGCGCGGCCAGGCTCGGCCGCGTCTTTCGCGCGTTCCGCGCGCCGCCGTGCGCTCGCGTGTCCGGCGGCGGCATGATCGGGCGACCGGAGGTCGTGAACGCGTCGTTGATCGTGCGTTGATCGAACGTTTTTCGCCGCGCGGCACGATTTCGTCCATGTACATCGAAACGATCACCCCGGCCCACCCCGCCTGGCAGGCTCAGGCGCTGTGCGCGCAGACCGGGGCCGAGTTCTTCTTTCCCGAGCCGGGCAGCTCGGTGCGCGAGGCGAAGCGCATCTGCGGCATGTGCGACATGCGCTCCGCCTGCCTCGAGTACGCGCTGGAGAACGACGAGCGGTTCGGAGTCTGGGGCGGCCTGTCCGAGAAGGAGCGCCTGCACCTCAGGCTCACGACGCGCTGACGACCCGGTCCGCCGGACCGAGGGGCCCCGCCGCGTCAGCCGGCCGCCCGTGCCGCCATCCGCGCCTTGCGTGCCGCCAGGCGCTCGTCGAACTTCGCGGCCTCCGAGTCCAGGCCGCCCATGAACAGCCCGAGCTCCTCCTGGGCCTTCAGGCCCTCGGGGCCCAGGCCGTCGATCTCCATGATCTTCAGGAAGCGCAGGACGGGCTGAAGCACGTCGTCGTGGTGGATACGCAGGTTGTAGACCTCGCCGATGGCCATCTGCGCGGCGGCGCGCTCGAAGCCGGGGATGCCGTGGCCGGGCATGCGGAAGTTGACGACCACGTCCCGCACCGCCTGCATGGTCAGGTCGGGGGCGAGCTCGAAGGCCGCCTTGAGCAGGTTGCGGTAGAAGACCATGTGGAGGTTCTCGTCCGCTGCGATGCGGGCCAGCATGCGGTCGCAGACCGGGTCGCCGGACTGGTGCCCGGTGTTGCGGTGCGAGATGCGGGTCGCGAGCTCCTGGAAGGCCACGTAGGCGACCGAGTGGAGCATCGAGTGCCGGTTGTCCGACTCGAAGCCCTCGCTCATGTGGGACATCCGGAACGCCTCGAGCTTGTCCGGGTCCACGGCGCGCGAGGTGAGCAGGTAGTCCCGCATCACGATGCCGTGCCGGCCCTCCTCGGCGGTCCAGCGGTGCACCCAGGTGCCCCAGGCGCCGTCACGGCCGAAGAGCGAGGCGATCTCGTGGTGGTAGCTGGGGAGGTTGTCCTCGGTGAGCAGGTTCACGACCAGGGCGATCCGGCCGATCTCGGTGACCTTGGACTGCTCCTTGTCCCAGGCCTCGCCGTCGTCGAAAAGGCCGGGGAAATTGCGGCCGTCGCTCCAGGGCACGTACTCGTGCGGCATCCAGTCCTTGGCGACCTTCAGATGCCGGTTGAGTTCCGTCTCGACCACTTCCTCCAAGGCGTACAGCAGCTTGGCGTCGGTCCAGACGGCAGGGCTGCCGAGGTGCGGCGAGGTGATGGTCACGGGAACTCCAGGGGGACGCGTCAGCACAACCGGGGCAATCCCGGCGGGCGGTGCCGGGAACCTACGGAATCGTAGGCTACGAATCCGTAGGTTACGAGACCGTAGGTTAAGTACGCCGTAAAGACCGCTGATCAGACAGGGTGCCCGGGATGTAACCGAACATGCCTCAGGACCGCAGGTCCCGGAGCTGGGAGAGCGGGGAGGTCACCCGTCAGGCGTACAACTCCCGCAGCCGCACCGAGAGACATGTCACACAGCCCTCGAGCTTCTCGAACTCGCTGATGTCGACCGGCACCGGCTCGTGGCCGAGGTCGGTGAGCAGCTCCGCCGTCTTGGGCGCGCTCGCCGCCAGCAGCAGCTTGCCACCGCCGAGCAGCACCACATGGGAGCCCGCCTCCTCGGGCACCGACAGGAAGCGCGGGAACAGCGACGGCCGGTCCACCTTCGGGATGTGCCCGATGACCGTGCCGTCGGGCAGCGCCGTGACCGCCGACTTCAGGTGCAGCACCTTGCTCACCGGCACGGCGACGACCTGCGCCCCCAGCGGCTCGAAGGCGGCCCGCAGCTGCTGGACGCCGACCGCGTTGGTGCGCCCTCCGCGGCCGACGTAGATCGTGTCGCCGATCTTCAGCACGTCGCCGCCGTCCAGCGTGCCCGGCTCCCAGATCCAGTTCACCGAGCAGCCGAGCCGGGCCACCGCCTCCTCGACCGCCGTCGTCTCCTCCCGCCGGGACTCGGCGCCCGGCCTGGTGATCAGGGCGACGTTCTTGTACATGACCACGGTGTCCTCGACGAACACCGAGTCGGGGCAGTCGTCGGCCGGGTCCACCTCGACCGTCTCCCAGCCGTGCGTGCGCAGGGCCTCCGCGTACGCCTCCCACTGCTCGAGGGCGAGCTCGACATCGACCTTCTCCCGCTCGACGTGCGTCACCAGACCTTCGGCGAGGCGCGGGCTGGGGCGGCGGATGAGGGCCTTCTTGCTGGGCACGAGGGTCTCCGGGTCGGCGGGACGGTGACGGCGCCCGTGGAGCGACGCCGGTCAGCCATCATGCAGCGCCGGTGAGCGCAGGCAAAACCCCCCGTTGTCAGGCTGTGGCCCTCCTGAGATCCTCGGCCGCACCCGGTGGGCGGCTCACCCGACCGCCTCCGGTGCGATCTCCCGCAGCTCCCCGTCCAGCAGCAGCCAGCGCGTGATCCCGACCGACTCCAGGAACCGCAGGTCGTGGCTGGCCACGATCAGAGCCCCCTCGTACGACTCCAGCGCCGTCGTCAGCTGCCGCACGCTCGCCATGTCCAGGTTGTTCGTCGGCTCGTCCAGCATCAGCAGCTGCGGGGCGGGCTCGGCCAGCATCAGCGCGGCGAGTGCCGCACGGAAGCGTTCGCCGCCGGACAGGGTCCCCGCCTTCTGGTCGGCCCGGGCGCCCCGGAACAGGAAGCGGGCAAGGCGCGCCCGGACCCGGTTGTTGGTGGCGCCGGGGGCGAACCGGGCCACGTTCTCCGCGACGCTCAGCTCGTCGTCGAGCACGTCGAGCCGCTGGGGCAGGAAGCGCAGCGGCACGTGCGCCTGTGCCTCACCCGCCACCGGACGGAGCTCCCCGGCGATCGTGCGCAGCAGCGTCGTCTTTCCCGCGCCGTTTCGCCCGATCAGCGCGATGCGCTCGGGACCGCGCAGATCGAGGCCGCCCGCCACGCGTGCGCCGTACGCCGGCTGCAGGTCCTGGAGGGTGAGGACGGTGCGGCCCGGCGGTACCGCCGTGTACGGCAGTTCGACGCGGATCTCGTCGTCGTCCCGTACGGCCTCCACCGCCTCGTCGAGCCGCTCCTTCGCCTCGCTGAGCTTCTCCTCGTGCATGATGCGGTGTTTGCCCGCAGACTCCTGCGCCGCGCGCTTGCGTGCCCCCATGACGACCTTCGGCTCGCGCTTCTGGTCCCACATCTTCTGCCCGTACCGCTTGCGCCGGGCCAACTTCACCTGGGCGTCCGCGAGTTCACGCTTCTGCTTGCGGAAGTCCGCCTCCGCGACGCGCACCATGCGCTCCGCCGCCTCCTGTTCGGTGGCGAGTGCCTCCTCGTAGGCGGAGAAGCTGCCGCCGTACCAGGTGATCTCGCCGGAGCGCAGATCGGCGATCTGGTCGACGAGTTCCAGGAGTTCGCGGTCGTGGCTGACGACGACCATCACTCCCGGCCAGGAGGCCACCGCCGCGTACAGCCGCCTGCGCGCGTACAGGTCGAGGTTGTTGGTGGGTTCGTCGAGGAGCAGGACGTCCGGGCGGCGCAGCAGCAGCGCGGCAAGCCGCAGCAGCACCGACTCGCCGCCCGACACCTCGCCGACGGTACGGTCCAACTCGATGTGACCGAGGCCGAGTTCGCCGAGCGTGGCGAGGGCGCGCTCCTCCACGTCCCAGTCGTCGCCGACCGTCTCGAAGTGCTCCTCGGCCACGTCGCCCGCCTCGATGGCGTGCAACGCGGCCCGCTGTGCGGCGATGCCGAGTGCCTCGTCGACCCTCAGGCCGGTGTCGAGCGTGACGTTCTGCGGGAGGTGACCCACCTCGCCGGCGACGCGCACGGTGCCGTCGGTCGCCGCGAGCTCCCCGGCGATCAGCTTCAACAGGGTGGATTTTCCCGACCCGTTGACACCGACGAGCCCGGTCCTGCCGGGGCCGAAGGCGACGTCGAGGCCATCGAGGACGGGCGTGCCGTCGGGCCAGGTGAAGGAAAGGGACGTACAGGTGATGGACATAGACATGCGGGTCTCCGCGGTTGCTTGATGCGGTCAGGGGCAAACGCGTATCGAGACACCGGAAGGCGACCGCGGCCACTGAGCGGAGGGAGAACCCGAGGGCACGAAGAAAGCCCTGCTCGTCGGGGACGGCTCGGATGCCGAGGTCGCACGCTGCGCACACACCTCACGTGTGTGACACGGTGTCTCAGGACCTCAGACGAGCAACGTCCTTCTCCAATCGACGACAACAGGACTGCCACACACCGTACGAACCGCCTCGGGGAGTGTCAACGAATTAACTGTGAGCCCCGACCGCACCTCGCGAAGGAGACTCCCGTGCCCGACGGCTCGCTCTCGCTTCCGGCCCGGCTCTGCCTGCTGGCCTGGGACGCCCTGGGGACGGAGGTCTCCGGCACGGCCCGTCTGCCCCGGCTGGTCAGGGCCGGCGCCCTCACCGAACTGGCCCAGCGCGGCCTGCTCGTCGACGAGGACGGCATCGCCACGCCCGCCGACATGGACTCCAGCACCGGGGACGCCGTCCTCGACGGGCTCCTCGAACTCGTCCGGGAGTCCCGGCCGCACCGGTGGCGGACCTGGGTGACGCTGCGGGCGCGGGTCACCCTGGACGCCGTACGGGAGCAGCTGACCGCCGAGGGGTGTCTGCGGGCGGAGAAGAAACGGGTCCTCGGGGTCTTTCCGACGGTGGAGTACGCCCTGGAGCGCGACGCCGTCGTGGACGTGCTGCGGGAGGAGGCGCGGGAGGTCCTGCTCGGGCCGGTGCCGGTCGCGGAGGTCTCCGAGCGGGACGCGGCCTTCGTCGTGCTCGCCGCCGCCGCGGAGCCGGGCCTGCTGCTGCCCGCGGAGGAGCACGCTTTGCGCGAGGAGCGTGTCGAGGCACTGACCGAGCGGGGCGGGGACGCGGCCCCGATACTGCGCACGGTCGTCCGGGAGCTGCGTACGGCGGTGGCGCCGGCCCCGCCCGCGACCGATTGAGGCGCCGCATCCAGGCCGGCTTTCCGGCAGGTCCCTCGGACCGCTCGCCGACGGCGTGGACGGGCCGCTCGACGAGCCGGCCGGTCCCGGCATCCTGCCCGTCGCCGGGCCGGCCGCGCCCGGCGTCGCGGGGGTGAGCGCCGGCTCGAACATCGCCCAGGCCGTACACGCCCTGGTCCGCCGCGCGGGAGCCGCTGGACACGGGGACCTACGACGCGCCGGCGGACGGGCTCGCCACGGCGAGCTCAGCAGTCTGCTGGGGCGGACGCGTCAGCCGCCCAGAAGGCCCGTCTCAGGAGCCCGGGCTCAGCAGGCGTCCCGCATCAACTGCGCCAGGTCGTGGTCCAGGTCGAGCTGCAGATGCTCCAGACCGGTCGGCACCAGCTCGTTCGTGGCCTGCAGGAACCGGCGCAGCTCGCCCGTGCGGACATGCACGACGGCGGTGCCCTCGGGGGCGTGGAACTCCATGACGGTGCGGTCGTACCCGTACGGCCGCACCCGTACGTCGCCGTGGCCCTCGGGTTCCTCGATGCCCGCCGAGAGCAGTTCGCGGCTGAAGGTCCAGCAGACCTCGACTCCTTCCAGTGTGGCCGGCGCCGGGAAGGTCATACGGACGGCGAACGGATCACAACGGTCGTAGTGCAGCGTGGCGGGAATGCTCGGCATCCGCGGCGCGGCTGCGACGAGGCGGGCCTCTACGGGCTGCTCGATGACGGTGGACAACGCCTTGCTCCCTTGTGACGGCTGGATGGACTGGCGGTGGATGAGGCCGGGCACTGGAAGAGACGACGGAATGGGCCAATCCGTATTACGGAAGTCGGGTGACCTCGGTCACCGTCGTCATGCACAGGAGTGATCCACCCCACCTCCCGTGCCCCGAGGGGCACTTGTGCCGGCCGCGGCACCATCCCGAGCGTGATCGCGGGCATCGGGACGGGACTTGGGCCTTGGGTCTTGGGACAGCTTCCCTGCCATGAGGCGATTGGGGAACACGCTGCGCACGACACGTCCGGCACCGGCGAGACGTACGAGGCGAGTGGTGGCCGCGGGAACGCACTGCGCGGCGGCACCGGCCGCCCTGCCGCCCGTACCCGCGCAGGCGCAGGAGCCGCGGCACCCGGGGCCGCACTGGGAGCTCAAGGACAGCGGCACGCCGCACGTGCGGTTCCGGGGCCGCGCGGCCGTCGGCCGGGACACCGCCTGGGTGTCCGGCACCCGGGGCACGATGCTGCGTACCGCGGACGGCGGGGCGAGCCGGCGGAACGTCTCGCCGCCCGGCGCCGCCGAGCTGCCGTTCCGGGACGTCGAGGCGTTCGGCGCGCGCCGGGCCGTGGTGCTGGCCATCGGGGAGGGCGACGCGGGACGCCTCTGGGAACCGACCTGACGGCGGACGGCGGCCGCACCTGGCGCACCGTGGACTCGGGCTCGTACGGCACCGTGGACCGCACGGCCGACCTGGGCTGCCGGGCCGCGGGGGAGAAGGGGCGGGTGGCCCGACAGCAGTGACGCGCGATGGACCTGCCGCATGTGCCCGCAGAAGCGGGTACCCGTCACTCCGGACGACAGAGGAGCGCGTGAGAGGAGTGAGCGACATGCCACGCGGTTCGAGCCCCAAGCGGGAACGCCAGTACGAGCACATCAAGGAGAGCGCGCAGGACCGTGGCGAGAGCACCGAGCGCGCCAAGGAGATCGCGGCACGCACCGTGAACAAGGAACGTGCCCGGTCCGGCGAGTCGAAGACCGCGAGCCGCACCTCGACCCAGGACATGTCGTCCGGCAGGCGAGGCGGCCAGCGGTCCGGCAAGGGCTCGCAGGGACCGACCTACGACCAGCTGTACCAGGAGGCCAAGCAGCGGGGCATCAAGGGCCGTTCGGACATGAACAAGAGCCAGCTGCAGCGCGCGCTGGCCGGCAAGAAGAGCTGACCGCGCGGGCACCCCTCAGCCGAGGGTCTCCCGGTAACGCTCGAGCGCCGGTGCCGTCTTGCTGGCGGTGAACTCGGTGATCCGGTACGCGCACACCCCCGCGGTGACGAACGGGTCGCCCGCGGCGACCTCCTCGATCCGCGCGCGGTCCTCCGCGACGGCGAGGATCACCCCGCCGTCTCGGGGGTTCTTGCGTCCGGAAGCCAGGAAGTGTCCTTTGGAGTACTGCTCGTCGAGCCAGGCCACATGGGCCTCCAGCAAGGCGTCGACGGCATCGAGCGGGGCGGTGTACGTCAGCTCCATCACAAACATGATCGCCAGCCTATCTCCGCACCCGTAGGCTCGGCACCACCATGACGACCACCGTACGCATTCCCGCGGGCTGGCCCGCGACAGAGGAACACGCCCGCGCCGTCCAGGACGAACTGCGGGAGCGGGTGGTGCTCGACGAGCCGGGCCCGCCGCCCGGCACGGGACGGGTGACAGGCGTCGACGTGGCCTACGACGACGAGCGGGACGTCGTCGCGGCCGCGGCCGTCGTCCTGGACGCGGAGAGCCTCGACGTCGTCGCCGAGGCCACCGCCGTCGGCCGGATCTCGTTCCCGTACGTCCCCGGCCTGCTCGCCTTCCGCGAGATCCCCACGGTCCTCGCCGCCCTCGCCGCCCTGCCCGGCCCGCCCGGCCTCGTCGTCTGCGACGGCTACGGAGTCGCCCACCCCCGCCGCTTCGGCCTCGCCAGCCACCTCGGCGTCCTGACCGGCCTGCCCACGATCGGCGTGGCCAAGAACCCGTTCACCTTCACGTACGACGCCCCGGCCCTCGAACGCGGCGCGTCCTCGCCGCTCCTCGGGGGCACCGAGGAGGTCGGTCGCGCCCTGCGCACCCGGGAGTCCGTCAAACCGGTGTTCGTGTCCGTGGGCCACCGCGTGAGCCTCGACAACGCCTGCGCCCACACTCTCGCGCTGACCCCCGGCTACCGCCTTCCGGAGACGACCCGCAGGGCGGACGCACTGTGCCGCCGGGCGCTGCGGGAGGCACATAGCGCCGGCCCTGTCCCGTGACCCGCCGCGGGCCGGTGCTCGGTGCGGCGGAACGGCGCGGGCCGGGGCCGGGGCCCTCGCCGTCCGCCTCGCCACCGCCGCGCACGCCGGCTGAGCACGCCTTCCCAGTAGGCCTTCCGAGTGCGCCTTCCGAGTACGTCGTCTGATGAGTACGTCGTCTGAGTATCCGTACGGATGTCGGCGCCCCGCAGTCGTCGGCAGGCTGTGGCGCATGACGACGCACCGTGCCCCGAAGCCCCTTGCCGACCCCGACCCCGACCCCGACCCCGACCGTCCCGTCGAGCGTGCCGTGACGGCCGCGCTGGTTCTCGCCGTGGTGGCGGGGGTCGCCTGGATCGGTGGGATGATCTTCACCGTCGCGGGGTGGACCCTGTAGGGGCCGTTCAGCGGGCCGCGGCCACCCGGAACGTGATTCCCGCCCGGCGCAGCCGCTCGGTGAGCGCGTCGCCCATCGCGACCGCCGTCGTGACCTGACCGGCCGTCGGCGGCAGATCGTCGAAGGCAAGGGACAGCGCCGACTCGGCGAACATCTTCGCCGTCTCGTCGTAGCCGGGATCGCCTCCCGAGACCTCCGTGAAGACCCGTCGGCCGCCGCCCTCGCCGACGAAACGGACACGGAACCAGCTCTTCGCGCGCTTCTCCGCGCTCGGCCCCTCCCCGGGCCGGAGCCGGCCGGACAGCCAGCGCCGCGCGGGTGGCAGTTGGGCGGCCGCGAAGAGCCCGCTCACGGCCGCGACCCCGCCCACCGCCACCGGGAGGTGCCTGACCGCCGCGTAGTGCCGGTAGCGGAAGTCGGGGCCGTACCGCTCCAGGGCCTTCGCGGACCGCCGGACGATCTGCGGGTCGATGGTCGGCAGGGGCAGCGCCCAGGCGCCAACCTCCTTGGCGAACCGCGGCGCGCCCGTCGGGGCGGAGGCGCGCCGCCCCACCAGCCGCGGCTCGTGCCGGCCCCGGTCCCGCGCGGCGGCCAGCATCTGGGGCCCGCGCGAGAACTGGCCGAGCGCCGAGGCCAACGTGCCGCCCGAGAAGGTGGCGTCCGCGGTCACGAACCCGTCCACCGTCAGCGGCACGCCCTGAGGCAGCTGCCGGACCGTGAAGTACGCGCCAAGGTCGTGCGGAATCGAGTCGAACCCGCAGGCGTGCACCAGTCGCGCACCGGTCTCACGCGCGCGTGCGTCGTGCCGGACGTACATCAGGTCCACGAACTCCGGCTCGCCGGTGAGGTCGATGTAGTCCGCCCCGGTGTCCGCGCAGGCGGCGACGAGCTCCTCGCCGTACCTCACGTAGGGGCCCACCGTCGTGGCCACCACGCGGGCCTGCTCCGCGAGTTCGCGCAGCGAGGCCGGATCGGACACGTCCGCCCGCAGGACGCCGGTCTCCGCACCGCCGGGCAGTCGCTCGCGCAGCTCCTGCAGCTTCCGCGCGCTGCGCCCGGCGATCGCCCAGCGCAGCCCGTCGGGGGCGTGCGCGGCGAGGTACTCCGCGGTGAGCCTCCCGACGAAGCCGGTGGCTCCGAAGAGCACGATGTCGTACTGACGATCCGTCCCGTTCAGCCTGTCCATGACACCCCTCGGTCCTGCCGTACGCGCCGTTGTCGGTGGCCGAGGCTAGCGTGAGGAGTGCGGAGCCCGACGACGAGCCCGGAGGTATGTGGTGGCCGTGCCCAGAAACGCCCTGAAGAAGTGGGAGAAAGTGCGCGAGTTCGCCCTCGGTCTGCCGGGTGCCACCGAGGAGTTCCCCTGGGGAGAGACCGTCGCGAAGGTCAACAAGAAGGTCTTCGTCTTCCTCGGCGTCGACGACGGCAGCTACCCGCTCGGAGTCACAGTGAAGCTCAAGGACGAGGCCGCGCACGCCCATGCCCTGACCTCGCCCGGCGCCGAACCCGCCGGGTACGGCCTGGGCAAGGCCGGCTGGGTGAGCATCCCGCTGGCGGCGAAGGGCGCGCCGGCGGCCGAGCTGCTGTGCGACTGGGTGGAGGAGAGCTACCGGGTGATCGCGCCCAAGCGCCTGACAGCGGAGCTTGACGGGCGCTGAGTCCCCGGTCGTGGCCGGATTTGGCTAAGCGCTTGCTCGTCCAGGTCTTGTGCCTGATGGAACACGTTCCTAGCATCATTGGTGTTACAGCAGTTGTGTCACGACCCATGGGGGCTGCATGGCAGCGGCAAAGACGCCTGGACACGGCCCGCTCACCGGCGTGCGCGTCGTCGAGCTGGCCGGTATCGGGCCGGGCCCGTTCGCGGCCATGCTCCTGGCCGACCTGGGCGCCGACGTCGTCCGCGTGGACCGCCCCGGCGGCGCCGGACTCGCCGTCGACCCCGACTTCGACGTCACCAACCGCAACAAGCGCTCGGTGATCGTCGACCTCAAGTCCCCCGACGGCCCCGCCCGCGTCCTCGACCTCGCCGCACGCGCCGACGTCCTCATCGAGGGCTACCGCCCCGGCGTCGCCGAGCGCCTCGGCGTCGGCCCGGAGGCCTGCCACGCCCGCAATGCGCGGCTCGTGTACGGCCGTATGACCGGCTGGGGCCAGGAGGGCCCCCTCGCCCACCGCGCCGGCCACGACATCGCGTACATCGCCCTCACCGGCACCCTCGGCATGATCGGCCGGCCGGACGAACCGCCGGCCGTCCCGGCCAACCTGCTCGGCGACTACGCGGGCGGCTCGCTCTACCTCGTCGTCGGCGTCCTCGCCGCGCTCCACCACGCGCGCGCGACCGGCACCGGCCAGGTCGTCGACGCCGCCATCGTCGACGGCACCACCCACCTCTCCGCCATGATCCACGGCATGCTCGCCGCCGGCGGCTGGCAGGACCGGCGGGCGGCCAACCTCCTCGACGGCGGCTGCCCCTACTACGGGACCTATGAGACCGCCGACGGCCGGTACATGGCGGTGGGGGCGCTGGAGCAGCGGTTCTACGATGAGCTCCTGGACCTGCTCGGCATCGAGGACCAGGCAGGCGCACGCAAGGACTGGACCCGCTGGGGCGAGCTGCGCGAGACGGTCGCGGCCCGCTTCAAGTCCCGCACCAGGGACGAGTGGACCGCCCTCTTCGAGGGCTCCGACGCGTGCGTGGCGCCCGTACTGTCGCTGCGCGAGGCCCCGCACCACCCGCACCTCGCGGCCCGGGGCACCTTCACCGGCCACGGCGGCATCACCCAGCCCGCACCCGCGCCCCGGTTCTCCGCGACCCCGGCCACCATCCGCACCGGCCCCGCGCAACCGGGCGCGGACACGGCGGACGTGGCCCGCGACTGGGACGTACCCGACCTGATGAAGGGCCTCGAATGAAGCGGCAGATCTTCGCCCCCGAGCACGAGGCGTTCCGCGCCACCGTGCGCAGCTTCCTGGCCAGGGAGGTGCTGCCGTACTACGAGCAGTGGGAGCAGGACGGCATCGTCTCCCGCGACGCCTGGCTCGCGGCCGGCAAGCAGGGCCTGCTCGGGCTCGCCGTCCCCGAGGAGTACGGCGGCGGCGGGACCTCCGACTTCCGCTACAGCGCCGTACTGGCCGAGGAGTTCACCCGTGCCGGCACCCCCGGGCTCGCTCTCGGGCTGCACAACGACATCATCGGCCCGTACCTCAGCGGTCTGGCCACCGAGGAGCAGAAGCGGCGCTGGCTGCCCGGCTTCTGCGACGGCTCGCTGGTCACGGCGATCGCCATGACCGAGCCCGGTGCCGGATCCGACCTGCAGGGCATCCGGACGCACGCCGAGGACAAGGGCGACCACTGGCTGCTCAACGGCGCGAAGACGTTCATCTCCAACGGCATCATCGCCGATCTGGTGATCGTCGTCGCCAGGACGACGCCCGAGGGCGGTGCGCACGGCCTGAGCCTGCTCGTCGTGGAGCGCGGCATGCCCGGCTTCGAGCGCGGCCGCAACCTCGACAAGATCGGCCAGAAGGCGCAGGACACGGCGGAGCTGTTCTTCCACGACGTACGCGTGCCCAAGGAGAACCTGCTCGGCGACCCCGACGGCGCCTTCGCGCACCTGATGACGAACCTCGCCCAGGAGCGCCTGAGCATCGCCGTCTCCGCGATCGCCGCCGCCGAACACCTGCTGGAGATCACCACGGAGTACGTCAAGTCGCGGGAGGCCTTCGGCCGCCCCCTGGCCACCAAGCAGCACATCCGCTTCGAGATAGCCGAGATGGCCACCGAGTGCGCCGTCACGCGCGCGTTCCTCGACCGCTGCATCGAGGACCACGCCGAAGGCGGAACCGGCGGGCTCGACGCCGTGCACGCCTCCATGGCCAAGTGGTGGGCGACCGAGCTGCAGAAGCGGGTCGCCGACCGCTGTCTCCAGCTGCACGGCGGCTACGGCTACATGACCGAGTACCCGGTCGCCCGGGCCTTCACCGACGGCCGCATCCAGACCATCTACGGCGGGACCACCGAGATCATGAAGGAGATCATCGGCCGGTCCCTGCTGGACTAACCCTCCCCGAAAGGCTTTCCAGTGAGCACCGATGCGTACGTGTACGACGCGATCCGCACCCCTCGCGGCCGCGGCAAGGCGAACGGAGCCCTGCACGGCACCAAGCCCATCGACCTGGTCGTCGGCCTCATCCACGAGATCCGCGACCGCTTCCCCGGCCTGGACCCGGCCGCGATCGACGACATCGTGCTCGGTGTCGTCGGTCCGGTCGGCGACCAGGGCTCCGACATCGCCCGTATCGCCGCCGTCGCCGCCGGGCTGCCGGACACGGTGGCCGGCGTGCAGGAGAACCGCTTCTGTGCCTCGGGCCTGGAGGCCGTCAACCTGGCCGCGGCGAAGGTCCGCTCGGGCTGGGAGGACCTGGTCCTCGCGGGGGGCGTCGAGTCCATGTCCCGGGTGCCGATGGCCTCGGACGGCGGCGCCTGGTTCAACGACCCCATGACGAACCTGGCCGTCAACTTCGTGCCGCAGGGCATCGGGGCCGACCTGATCGCCACCATCGAGGGCTTCACCCGGCGGGACGTCGACGAGTACGCCGCCCTCTCGCAGGAGCGGGCGGCCACGGCCTGGAAGGACGGCCGCTTCGAGCGGTCCGTCGTCCCGGTCAGGGACCGCGGCGGCCTGGTCGTCCTCGACCACGACGAGCATGTGCGCCCCGGCACCACCGCCGACTCCCTCGCCAAGCTGAAGCCGTCGTTCGCGGACATCGGCGACCTGGGCGGCTTCGACGCCGTGGCGCTGCAGAAGTACCACTGGGTCGAGAAGATCGACCACGTCCACCACGCGGGCAACTCCTCCGGCATCGTCGACGGTGCCTCGCTCGTCGCCATCGGCTCGAAGCAGGTCGGTGACCGCTACGGCCTGACCCCGCGCGCGCGGATCGTCTCCGCCGCCGTCTCCGGCTCCGAGCCCACCATCATGCTCACCGGGCCCGCCCCCGCGACCCGCAAGGCGCTCGCCAAGGCCGGGCTGACCATCGACGACATCGACCTCGTCGAGATCAACGAGGCCTTCGCGGCGGTCGTACTCCGCTTCGTGAAGGACATGGGCCTGTCCCTGGACAAGGTCAACGTCAACGGCGGCGCGATCGCCCTGGGCCACCCGCTGGGCGCGACCGGCGCCATGATCCTCGGCACGCTCGTCGACGAACTCGAGCGCCAGGACAAGCGGTACGGCCTCGCCACACTGTGCGTGGGCGGCGGCATGGGCATCGCGACGATCGTCGAACGCATCTGATCCCCGGCGGAACCCCGACCCGAGAGACTTCTACGGAGACCCTGTCATGACCGAGAGCACCACCATCCGCTGGGAACAGGACGACACCGGCGTCGTCACCCTCGTCCTCGACGACCCCGACCAGTCCGCGAACACCATGAACCAGGCGTTCCGCGACTCCCTGGCCGTGATCACCGACCGCCTTGAGGCGGAGAAGGACAGCATCCGCGGCATCATCCTCACCTCCGCCAAGAAGACCTTCTTCGCCGGCGGCGACCTGCGCGACCTGATCCGGGCCACCCCCGAGACCGCGCAGGAGCTGTTCGACGGCGGCATGGCGATCAAGCGCGACCTGCGCCGCATCGAAACCCTGGGCAAGCCGGTCGTCGCCGCGATGAACGGCGCGGCCCTGGGCGGCGGCTACGAGATCGCCCTCGCCTGCCACCACCGGGTCGCCCTCGACGCGCCCGGCTCGAAGATCGGCTGCCCCGAGGTCACGCTCGGTCTGCTGCCCGGAGGCGGCGGCGTCGTCCGCACCGTCCGTCTGCTCGGCATCGCCGACGCGCTGCTCAAAGTGCTCCTCCAGGGCACCCAGTACAGCCCGCGGCGCGCGCTGGAGAACGGGCTCGTCCACGAGGTGGCCGCCACCCCGGACGAGCTGATCGCCAAGGCCCGCGCCTTCATCGACGCGAACCCCGGCTCGCAGCAGCCCTGGGACGAGCCCGGGTACCGGATCCCCGGCGGCACGCCCGCCAACCCCAAGTTCGCGGCGAACCTGCCGGCCTTCCCGGCCACCCTGCGCAAGCAGACGAACGGCGCGCCCTATCCGGCCCCGCGCAGCATCCTCGCGGCGGCCGTCGAAGGCTCCCAGGTCGACTTCGAGACCGCGCAGGTCATCGAGGCCCGGTACTTCGTGGAACTGGCCGCGGGCCAGACCTCGAAGAACATGATCCAGGCCTTCTTCTTCGACCTCCAGGCCGTCAACTCAGGCGCCAACCGGCCCAAGGGCATCGAGCCGCGCCAGGTCCGCAAGGTCGCCGTCCTCGGTGCCGGCATGATGGGCGCGGGCATCGCGTACTCGTGCGCCCGCGCGGGCATCGACGTCGTCCTGAAGGACGTGTCCCCGGAAGCCGCCGTCAAGGGCAAGGGCTACTCCGAGAAGCTGTGCGCCAAGGCCCTCTCCCGGGGCCGTACGACGAAGGAGAAGGCGGACGCGCTGCTCGCCCGCATCACGCCCACGGCCGACCCCCAGGACCTGGCCGGGTGCGATGCCGTCATCGAGGCCGTCTTCGAGGACACCTCCCTCAAGCACAAGGTGTTCCAGGAGATCCAGCACGTCGTCGAGCCGGACGCGCTGCTGTGCTCCAACACCTCCACCCTGCCCATCACCGTGCTCGCCGAAGGCGTGGAGCGGCAGGCCGACTTCATCGGGCTGCACTTCTTCTCACCGGTCGACAAGATGCCGCTCGTCGAGATCATCAAGGGCGAGCGGACCGGCGAGGAGGCGCTGGCCCGCGCCTTCGACCTGGTCCGGCAGATCAACAAGACGCCGATCGTCGTCAACGACTCGCGCGGCTTCTTCACCTCCCGGGTGATCGGGCACTTCATCAACGAGGGCGTGGCCATGGTCGGCGAGGGCATCGAGCCCGCGTCGGTGGAACAGGCGGCGGCGCAGGCCGGCTACCCCGCCAAGGTCCTCTCCCTCATGGACGAGCTGACGCTCACACTGCCGCGGAAGATCCGCAACGAGTCCAGGCGGGCGGTCGAGGAGGCCGGCGGCACCTGGCCCGGCCACCCGGCCGAGGCGGTCATCGACCGCATGGTCGACGAGTTCGGCCGTACGGGCCGCAGCGGCGGCGCGGGATTCTACGAGTACGGGGAGGACGGCAAGCGGGCGGGCCTGTGGCCGGGCCTGCGGGAGCACTTCACCCGGGAGGGCGCGCAGATCCCCTTCGAGGACATGCAGGAACGCATGCTCTTCTCCGAGGCGCTCGACACGGTCAAGCTCCTCGAAGAGGGCGTCCTGACGTCCGTGGCCGACGCGAACATCGGGTCGATCTTCGGCATCGGTTTCCCCGGCTGGACCGGCGGCGTCCTGCAGTACGTCAACGGCTACGAGGGCGGGCTGCCCGGCTTCGTGGCACGCGCGCGTGAACTCGCCGAGCGCTACGGCGAGCGCTTCACACCGCCGGCCCTGCTGGTGGACAAGGCGCAGAAGGGGGAGCGGTTCGCGGACTGACGCGCTGCTCAACCGCTGGAGGGGCCGGACATCCAGCCCCTCCGGCACTCGAACTCAGGCGGGGCGGCGTACCTGTGACCGAGTGACCCACTCGCGCAGCTCTTCCTTCAGGGACCGCTGGAAGGTCGTCAGCAGTGCCTGCACGACCAGCGGGTGCATGTGCTCCGACAGGGACCTCACGTCCCGCGCGGCCCGCTGCTCCACCTCGCCGCGGAACAGCTGCGACAGTTCGTGGGCCGCCGCGCGAGAGTGCTCGATGAGCACCTCGCGCGCCGCGAGGATCGCCTCCTGCGACAGCGGTACGTCGAGAAGCTGTACGCCGAGCCGCAGCAGGCCGAGGTCGACCTGGTACGCGCCGTCGTCCGCCCGGACCACGCCCATCGCGCCCAGCCGCTCGATCTCGTCGTCGCCGAGCGCCCGCCCCGCCCGCCGCTCCAGCTCCTGCCGCGCCACCGTCCCCACGGCCTCCGGTGCCCAGGAGGCGACCACGGCGCGGTGGATGGCCAGGTCGTGGGCGCTCAGGTCGGCCGGCAGCTGCTGCAGGTAGCGCTCGATGGCCGCCAGCGTCATGCCCTGCCGCTGCAGCTCCTCGATCAGCTCGAGCCGCGCGAGATGCTCCCGCCCGTAGTGGCCCACCCGCCGCGGACCGATCACCGGCGGTGGCAGCAGTCCCTTGGTCCCGTAGAAGCGGACCGTGCGAACCGTGATACCCGCCCGTGCGGCCAGCTCGTCGATCGTGAGGGACGGCTCCCCGGTGTCGGTCGTCATGTCCAGCAGTATCGCTGTCTCACCAGTGGTGTGAAACCTCCGGCCCACCCCCGGCGATCACACAGACTCACGAACCAGCAGCTCACGACCATTGTCAGTGCCACCGCCTACGGTGGCGTCATGTCGGGGATCTTGTATGTGCGGGGGACGCCACCTCTCCCCGCCCTCTCCCCGCTCTCCCCATGATCCCTGCACGTGTCGCCGATGCCTGCGCACCGGGGGACCAGCTCGCCGCCGATGCCGGGATCGCCAGCAGCAGGGAGGCCGAAGCGAGTGCGCCCGGCGCGATGATTCTGCGGTGCACGACAGCTCCAAGTCGTAGGGGGACTGTGTCTGTTGGGTGTCCGTCCGGAGCCTATTGAGTCCCTGTGTCCCCGGGTGTGTCCACGGCCGCCCCTGTCACACGATCGCCATTAGGCCGTCATGAGTCTGTCGGGTCCCGCTCAGCCGGAGGAGGCGGCCAGTTCCGCCGCCTCCTCCGCGCAGCCCCAGGCCACGGTCACGCCCGCGCCTCCATGGCCGTAGTTGTGCACCAGCATCCGCCCGTCCGGCAGCGCCGCACGCTCCAGACGGACCGAGTCCCGCGCGGGCCGCAGCCCCACCAGGTGCTCCAGGACCCGCGCCCCGGCGATCTCGGGCCGCAGCGCCGCACACCGCCGCACGATCGCCTCGGCCACGGAGGGATCCGGCGCCGTCGACCACACGCCCTCCTCCGCCGTGCCGCCCAGCACAAGCCGGCCGGGGTGCGGGAAGAAGTACGCCATCTTCCCCGAGGCATCGGTGGAGACGAGCCAGGTGCGGATGCCGGGATTCTCCACGACGACCAGCTGCCCCCGCACGGGACGCACGGACTCGTCCGGCACGAGCTCGCGGGCGCCCAGCCCCGTGCAGTTGACCACCACCGGCGCGTCGGCCTCCGCGAGGCCGGACACGGTGCGCTCCTCGACCGAACCGCCACCCGCGAGGAACCGCTCCCGCAGCCACCGCAGATGGACCGGCATGTCGATGAGCGGCAGCCGCGCCGACACGCCGACGCCCGCGTACTCCTGGGCCGTCGACGCCCGGAGCCCCCGCACCCGGCCGGCCGTCCATGCCTCGGCCCCGTCCAGGTCCGCCTCGCCCAGTACCCCTTCGACCATACGTACGCCGGTCGGCTCGGGACGCGCGGCCAACTCCTCGTACACGTCCAGCGAGCGCAGCGCCCACGCCCGCGCGAGCGCGACCGGCTCGATCCGGTACGGCCACCACAGCGCACCCGCGACCGCCGAGGTGGTCCGCTCGACGGGATCCCGCGTCCACACCCGCACCCGGCGGCCGCGCTCGGCGAGAACGACGGCCGTCGTCAGCCCGACGACCCCGCCGCCGACCACGATGACGTCGCCGCTCAGCTCTCTGCTCACGCGGGGACGTTAGCGGAATGCGCCATGCCGTGCTCTGACCGGGCCTGGGCTGGGAATACTCACCATATGTCTGCCGCATACGCGACCTTCGCCCTGGCACCGGCGATGCGTGCCGGTGGAGTCCTCGCCAACGGTGACTACCAAGTCCACCGGGACTTCGTGGACTTCGTCGTCGACGGACGCCCGCTGCTCTTCCGCCTCTCCGACCTCGACGCCGTCTCCCCGCTCGCCTCCGACGTCCCGCCCGCGATCTTCACCGCCCAGGTCCGCAGCCTGCTTCTGGAGACGGAGGCACCGCTGCCCGGCGGCCGTCACGTCATCTACGGCTGTCCCGAGTGCGAGGACCTCGCCTGCGGTGCCGTCACCGCCGTCATCGCGCGCGACGGAGACGACTACATCTGGCGGGACTTCGCCTGGCAGACCGACGAGCAGGCCGACCTTCAGCTCAACGGCTACCACGGCATCGGCCCCTACCGCTTCCACGGCGCCGCCTACCGCGCGGCACTGGGCTCCCTGCCGGCCGGCGACTCGGGCGGAGCCCGCCGCCGTGTCCTGCTGATCGGCGCCCGCGTGGGCGTCCTGGCCAAGCTCGCCGCCGCGCTGCGCGGCATCGGCGTCGGCGCCGACATCGCCCACGACGCCGACGATGTCCCCGCCGAGGAACTGCGGGCCTACGGCGCCGTCGCCTTCGGCCGCGCCGTCACCCAGGCCGAACGCGCCGCCGTACGCCGTTCCTTCGAACGTGCCGGCCTGGACGTCGCCCACGTCGACGGCCTCGCCCCGATCATTCCCGTCCTCGTCGCCCAGATCGAACACGCCCTGGACCCCAGCCCCCTGGAGAGGCGCCGGCTGACCCGGCTGGTGGCCGCCCACGGCGAGGCGTGCGTCGAGGTCACCTCCCCGTGCCGCGTCCGGCTCACCGCGCACCGCCTCGACCGCCTCTGCCGCACCCACACCCACGCGCTCTTCGACGGCGTCCTGGAACCCGGCCGCCACCGCATCGCCCTCGACGCGAAGACCGTGAGGAGGGAGTCCTTCGTGGTCGCGCGTACCTCCGGAAGCGTGCTGGTGGAGGCCGTGGTGCGGTGAAACCGGGACATGGCGTCGCGGTGAACTCCGGCACGCGCCGCGTCCGGGACGACCGTTAGGATCGGCGGTCTGATGACTGCCACCCTCGTCGCCAAGAACCTCGCCGCCGGCCACGGCGACCGCTCCCTGTTCACCGGGCTCGACCTCGTCGTCGCGCCCGGCGACGTGATCGGCCTGGTCGGGGCCAACGGAGCCGGCAAGTCCACGCTGCTCAGGCTGCTCGCCGGCCTGGCCGCGCCGGAGGAGGGGCAGCTGCGGCTGTCCCCGCCGACGGCGACCGTCGGACATCTGCCGCAGGAGCCGGAGCGCCGGCCCGGCGAGACCGTACGGGAGTTCCTCGCCCGCCGCACCGGCGTCGCCGAGGCCCAGCGGACGATGGACGAGGCCACCCAGGCGCTCGTCGACGGCACACCCGGCGCCGACGACGCGTACGCGACGAGCCTGGAGCGGTGGCTCGGGCTCGGCGGCGCCGACCTGGACGAACGCGCCGAGGAGGTCGCCGACACGCTGGGCCTGGCCGTGGACCTGGACCAGCCGATGACCTCGCTCTCCGGCGGCCAGGCGGCACGTGCCGGGCTGGCCTCGCTGCTGCTGTCCCGCTACGACGTGTTCCTGCTCGACGAGCCGACCAACGACCTCGACCTGGACGGCCTGGAGCGGCTCGAACGCTTCGTGAGCGGCCTGCGGGCCGGCACCGTCGTCGTCAGCCACGACCGCGAGTTCCTCACCCGCACGGTCACCAAGGTCCTCGAACTCGACCTCGCCCAGCAGCAGATCACTCTCTACGGCGGCGGCTACGCGGCCTACCTGGAGGAGCGGGAGGTCGCCCGACGGCACGCCCGCGACGACTACGAGGAGTTCGCCGACAAGAAGGCGGCCCTCCAGGACCGGGCCCAGATGCAGCGCTCCTGGACGGACAAAGGCGTGAAGAACGCCCGCCGCAAGGCGGGCAGCGACAACGACAAGATCGGCCGCAAGTTCCGCAGCGAGGCCAGCGAGAAGCAGGCCGCGAAGGCCCGGCAGACCCAGCGCATGATCGAACGCCTCGACGTCGTCGAGGAACCCCGCAAGGAGTGGGAGCTGCGCATGGAGATCGCGGCGGCGCCGCGCTCGGGTGCGGTGGTCGCCACGCTGCGGGACGCCGAGGTGCGCCACGGCGAGTTCGTGCTCGGCCCGGTCTCGCTCCAAGTCGACTGGGCGGACCGGGTGGCGGTGACGGGAGCCAACGGCGCCGGCAAGTCGACCCTGCTCGGCGCGCTGCTGGGCCGCGTCCCGCTGAGCGGCGGTTTTGCCACCCTCGGCTCCGGAGTCCTGGTCGGCGAGGTCGACCAGGCCCGGGGGAACTTCCACGGCCCGGAGTCCCTGCTGGACGCCTTCTGCGCGGCGGTGCCGGACACCGAGCCGGTCGAAGTCCGCACCCTCCTGGCCAAGTTCGGCCTGAAATCGGACCATGTCCTCCGCCCGGCGGCCACCCTCTCCCCGGGCGAACGCACCAGGGCGGCACTGGCGCTGCTCCAGGGCCGGGGCGTCAACCTGCTGGTCCTGGACGAGCCGACCAACCACCTGGACCTCCCGGCGATCGAGCAGCTGGAGTCGGCCCTCGACGCATACGAGGGCACGCTGCTCCTGGTCACCCACGACCGCCGGATGCTGGACGCGGTGCGGGTGACACGCCGCCTGGAGGTCGCGGACGGCAAGGTGACGGAACGCTAGTGCCGCGTCAGCCGAGGTTCCCCCCGTCGCGCCGCTCCTCGACGGGCAAACCTTGGCTGACGCGGCACCAGGCCCTGTCGTCACCTCGGCCGTGTCGTCCCGGACTACCGCCGCTTGGGATCCACCAGCCCCGCCCGCCGCAGGGCGTCCGCCATCGCGCTGTTGGCAGGAGCCGGCGCCTGGCGCGAGCCCCCGCTGTCACGCCCCTGACGCTGCTGCTGCCCCTGACGCTGCTGGCGCTGCTGCGGCGGCCGGCCGCCGCGCTGCCGGCGCTCGCCCCCGCCCTGCTCACCCTGCGGGGCGGCCTCGTCGTCCAGGCGCAGCGTGAGCGAGATCCGCTTGCGCGGAATGTCGACGTCCAGCACCTTCACCTTGACGATGTCCCCGGGCTTGACCACGTCCCGCGGATCCTTCACGAACGTCTTCGACATCGCGGAGACGTGCACCAGGCCGTCCTGGTGGACGCCGACGTCCACGAACGCCCCGAAGGCCGCCACGTTCGTGACGACGCCCTCCAGGACCATCCCGGACGCCAGGTCGGAGATCTTCTCGACGCCCTCCTTGAAGGTGGCCGTCTTGAAGGCGGGCCGCGGGTCGCGTCCGGGCTTCTCCAGTTCCTTGAGAATGTCGGTCACCGTCGGCAGACCGAACGTCTCGTCCACGAAGTCACCCGGCTTCAGCGAGCGCAGCACGCCCGTGTTGCCGACGAGCGAGGCCACCTCCTGCCCGCTGGTCTTCACCATCCGCCGGACGACCGGGTACGCCTCCGGGTGCACGCTGGACGAGTCCAGCGGGTCGTCGCCGCCGCGGATGCGCAGGAAGCCCGCGCACTGCTCGTACGCCTTCGGCCCGAGCCGCGCCACGTTCTTCAGCTGCGTGCGCGACGAGAAGGGGCCGTTGGCGTCGCGGTGCGCCACGATGTTCTCGGCGAGTCCGGAGGTGATGCCGGAGACCCGGGCGAGCAGCGGCGCCGACGCAGTGTTGACGTCGACCCCCACGCCGTTCACACAGTCCTCCACCACCGCGTCCAGCGAACGCGACAGCTTCACCTCGGACAGGTCGTGCTGGTACTGCCCGACGCCGATCGACTTGGGGTCGATCTTCACCAGTTCGGCGAGCGGGTCCTGCAGCCGGCGCGCGATCGACACGGCGCCGCGCAGCGACACGTCCATGTCGGGCAGCTCCTGCGAGGCGAACGCGGAGGCCGAGTACACGGAAGCGCCCGCCTCGGAGACCATCACCTTGGTGAGCTTCAACTCGGGGTGCCTGGTGATCAGTTCACCGGCGAGCCTGTCCGTCTCGCGGGACGCCGTGCCGTTGCCGATCGCGACCAGTTCGACCGCGTGCTCCTTCGCCAGCCGCGCCAGCCCCGCGATCGCCTCGTCCCACTTGTTGGCCGGGACGTGCGGGTAGATCACGTCCGTGGCCACCACCTTGCCGGTCGCGTCGACCACGGCGACCTTCACGCCCGTACGGAAACCGGGGTCCAGCCCCAGCGTCGCGCGCGTGCCGGCCGGGGCGGCGAGCAGCAGGTCGCGGAGGTTCGCCGCGAAGACGCCCACCGCCTCGTCCTCCGCCGCCGTACGCAGCCGCAGCCTGAGGTCGATGCCGAGGCGCACCAGGATGCGGGTGCGCCAGGCCCAGCGGACCGTGTCCTGCAGCCACTTGTCGGCGGGACGGCCGCGGCCGGCGATCCCGAACCTCCCGGCGACGATGCCCTCGTACGAGGACGGCCCGTCCGTCGGCTCCTCGGGCTCCAGGACGAGGTCGAGGACCTCCTCCTTCTCGCCGCGCAGCATGGCGAGGATGCGGTGCGAGGGCAGCTCGGTGAACGGCTCGGCGAAGTCGAAGTAGTCGGCGAACTTGGCGCCCGCCTCCTCCTTGCCCTCCCGCACCTTGGCGGCCAGCCGGCCGCGCACCCACATACGCTCACGCAGCTCGCCGATCAGGTCGGCGTCCTCCGAGAACCGCTCGGTGAGGATCGCCCGCGCGCCGTCCAGGGCGGCCTGCGGATCGGCGACCCCCTTGCCGGCGTCGACGAACGCGGCGGCCGCGGAGAGCGGCTCGACACCCGGGTCGCCGAGCAGCCCCTCGGCGAGCGGCTCGAGCCCGGCCTCGCGCGCGATCTGGGCCTTCGTCCGCCGCTTCGGCTTGAACGGCAGGTAGATGTCCTCGAGCCGCGCCTTGGTCTCGGCCGCGCGGATCCGCGCTGCCAGCTCCTCGGTGAGCTTGCCCTGCTCGCGCACGGAGTCGAGGATCGCCGTCCGCCGCTCCTCCAGCTCCCGCAAGTAGCGCAGCCGCTCCTCGACGGTGCGCAGCTGCGCGTCGTCGAGCATCTCGGTCGCTTCCTTGCGGTAGCGGGCGATGAAGGGCACCGTCGAGCCGCCGTCGAGCAGCTCCACGGCGGCCTTCACCTGCCGCTCCCGTACGCCGAGCTCCTCGGCGATCCTGCCTTCGATGGACCCTGCTCCGATGGACCCGGGTGTCGTCACGATCCCGTACCGCCTTCTCACTGAGGTTGCGCGGCAATTGTGGCAGGTGGCACCGGCAATCGGGGATCAAGGGCGGTACCCGGCGGGCCGGGGAGGCGGATTCAGGCGCTGCGGCGCCGCGCGGAGCCGGAGGCACCGCCCAAGAGCCGGGCCAGCGCCCGGAAGGGCAGCGTCACGACGGTGGCGATGGCCCCACCGATCTGCCGCAGCACGTCTGCAATCGCACGGAACACGGACTTCCCCTTTCCTCTCCCGGCCGGAGCGGCCGGCGGAGTCCGGGTACCTCGGCGGCGGCCCGGCATGCCTCGATCGGCTCCCCGCCCCGCCGTTCAGTGCTTGCCGATCAGATCCGCGGGGAAGGCACCGGCGGCGAGCGCCGTGCCCGCGAACCTCCGCGCCAGGTCCGTCAGCCGTGTGACGCCGTCCGCCCCCAGGTGCTCGTACGGTGCCCGGTCCAGCCGGTCCGTCTCCCGCTCGATCTCCTCGCGCAGGGCGACGCCCTGGCCGGTCAGTTCGCCGGCCTCGTCCAGCAGCCCGCGTTCCCGCAGCCGTCCGGCAGCCGCGTCCCAGTCCTCCTGGCTCCAGCCGCGGGAGCCGAAGACCCGTTCCGGGGTCATGCCCTTGCCGGTCGCGGTGTGGGTCACCACCGCCTCCAGGCCGTCGAGGTCCGCCGCGATCAGGGCGACCAGGTGTCCGTCGCCGCGGTGCTCGCGCAGCAGCGTGGCGGCGTGCCAGTAGGCCAGGTGCGGTTCCTTCGGCACCGGCAGGTCGGCGTGGGCGGAGTACAGCGGGCGTCCGCTGCGCGAGCACGCCTCGGCGGCGCGCAGCGCCAGTCCCGCGGCCTGCGCCATCTCCTCGGACCCGACCGCCTCCTCGCCCAGCAGCCGGCGCAGCGACGCGTCGACGGCACGCGCGCGTGCCGCCAGCACCTGCCCGGGTGCGGCCGTCGCCCACACGGCCGGGACGTGCCGGGCCACGAGTTCGTACTTGTAGTTGTAGAAGGTCGCGGCCACAGCCCCGGCACCTGCCGGTCCCAGGGCGGCCGCCCGCACCGCGAAATTGACGGCGCGGGGGTGCGTGATCCCGAGTGCGCCCAGCTCCTGGCCCAGCTCGGGCGCGAAGTAGTGCGTGGCGTGCAGGGAGTTGAGCGCGTTGTGGCAGCGGCGGCCGGCGCGCGCATCGATGGAGGCAGTTGTCATGACCGAAGGGTACCGACCGGTCGGTATTCGCTCCAGAGTGCGGGCGGGACGGCCGTAAAGGCGGGAAACTCGTCATTGCGGCCATCCTGCCGCCCGCGAAGAATCGACCGCATGGCGCAACGAACCGTGCTCGTCCTCCTCTTCGACGGTGTGCAGAGCCTCGACGTAACCGGCCCGGTGGAGGTGTTCGCCGGGGCCGAGACACACACCCCGGGCACCTACCGCATCCGTACGGCCTCCTTGGACGGCGCCCCGGTGCGGACCTCCAGCGGCCTGACCCTCGTACCGGACCAGCCGCTCACGGACAGGGCAGACGCACACACCCTGCTCGTCCCGGGCGGCCAGGGCACCCGCCGCCCCGCGCCGCGCCTGACCGCGTGGCTGCGCGAGAACGGTCCCCGCGCACAGCGCCTGGTCTCCGTCTGCACCGGTGCGATCCTGCTCGCGGGGGCGGGTCTGCTGGACGGCCGCCGCGTCACGACCCACTGGGCGTACTGCGACAAACTCGCCCGCGACCACCCGGCCGTCGAGGTCGACCCCGACCCCGTCTTCGTGCGTGACGGACACGTCTCCACCTCCGCGGGCGTCACCTCGGGCATCGACCTCGCCCTCGCCCTGGTCGAGGAGGACCTGGGCCGCGACACGGCACTCACCGTCGCCCGCCACCTGGTGGTCTTCCTGCGCAGGCCCGGGAACCAGGCTCAGTTCAGCGCCCAGCTGGCCGCCCAGACCGCACAGCGTGAGCCCCTGCGCGACGTACAGCAGTGGATCACCGAGCACCCCGCAGACGATCTGACCGTCGAGGCCCTCGCCGCCCGCGCCCGCCTGTCGCCCCGGCATTTCGCCCGGGCCTTCCGGGCCGAGACCGGCACGACCCCCGGCCGCTACGTCGACCGGGTCCGCCTCGAACACGCCCGCCGCCTTCTGGAGGACACCGGCGACGGCGTCGGGGAAATCTCCCGCGCCAGCGGCTACGGCACCCCGGAGACCATGCGCCGCGCCTTCGTCAAGGCCCTCGGGACGGCCCCGGCCGAGTACCGCCGCCGCTTCCGCCCGGCACCCGTCCACTGAAACGCCACCGAAAGGAACTCCCGTGCAGATCGCCATCGTCCTCTTCGACCGCTTCACGGCCCTCGACGCCGTCGGCCCGTACGAGACCCTCGGCCGTCTCCCGGACGCGGAGACCGTCTTCGTCGCCGAGCGGACCGGCCCCGTGCGCACCGACACCGGGAACCTCGCCCTGACCGCGGACAGGACGCTCGCCGAGGTACCTAACCCCGACATCGTGGTCGTGCCCGGCGGCCCCGGCCAGACTCAGCAGATGGAGAACGGGACGCTCCTGGACTGGCTGCGCACGGCCGACGCCACCAGTAGCTGGACGACGTCCGTGTGCACCGGCTCCCTGCTGCTCGCCGCCGCCGGACTCCTGAAGGGCTGCCGCGCGACCTCCCACTGGCTGGCCCTCGACCAGCTGCGGCGGTTCGGGGCCGAGCCCACCGGCGAGCGGGTCGTCACCGACGGCAAGTACGTCACCGCCGCCGGCGTCTCCTCCGGCATCGACATGGGCCTCACCCTGCTCGGCAGGCTCGCCGGCGACGAACACGCCCAGGTCGTCCAGCTGGCCACGGAGTACGACCCGCAGCCGCCCTACGACGCCGGGTCGCCCGAGAAGGCGCCCGCGCACCTCGTCGACCTGCTGCGTGCGCACAGCCGCTTCATCCTGACGTAGGCACGGTCCAGGTGAAGCGCGGCTGCCTGCGCTCCAGGAACGCGGCGACGCCCTCGGCGGTGTCGGCGCTGCCGCGCGCCTGCTCCGCCCAGTGCGCGTCCCGGTCCGTGCGCCCGTCCGCGAACTCCTTCGCGGCGGCCTGAGTCACCTGCGAGCGGGACACCAGCACGCGCGTGAACTCCGCGACCCGCTTGCCGAGTTCGCCCTCGGGCAGCACCTCGTCCACCAGGCCGGTCCGCAGCGCCCGCTGTGCGTCGATCAGCTCGCCCGAGAACAGCAGGTACTTGGCGGCGGCCGGGCCCACCAGCGACACCAGGCGCCGGGTGGAGGAGGCCGGATACACGATGCCGAGCTTCGCCGGCGTCACCCCGAAGAGCGAACCTTCCTCGGCGAACCGCAGATCGCAGGCCGCCGCCAACTGCGACCCGCCGCCCACGCAGTGCCCGCGGATCGCCGCCACCGTCGGCTTCGGGAACGCGGCGAGCGCCTCCTCCGCCCGCACGGCCAGCCCCTGGGCCTCCTCCGGTGACCCGCGGAGCGTGGAGATGTCGGCCCCCGCGCAGAACGTGCCGCCCTCCCCGGTCAGCACCAGGGCCCGTACGTCCGGATCGGCCGCCAGAACGTCGAGCAGCGGCGGCAGCGCCCGCCACATGGCCGCCGTCATGGCGTTGCGCTTGGCCGGATGGTGGACGACGACGGTGGCCACCGAGTCGGTGACGCCGTGCAGCAGCTGCGGCTCCATGCGGCGGATGCTATCCGCCCCCCTCGGCGACCGGTCGAAGGGCAGGTCGCCGGGAGCCACGAGTCGGCGGGCAAACCCGTACAACCCGAATAGTTCGCCAAGGTGGCACAACACGGACAGGAATCAGTCCTACAACTGACCGTGTCATACGCCAGCGGTCAGAAACGCTCGATACCCGCTGACTTCTGTTCAGGTATCGAGAGCGGAGCGGGTCATTACCAACACTCGACGTGTGGTGACAATCGAGCGCAAGGGTGGAGACCGGACGATGGACGACCATGGGCGCGGGTCCGCCCCACGCCCAGCAGGCGGCCAGGACGAGCCCCTCGTCCCGAGGCCGCCGGATCCGCTGCCGTACGAAGGCGTGTGGCGGTTCACCGCTCCCGCCGTCGACGCCTCGGTCCCGCAGGCCAGGCACGCCGTGCGGGACCTGCTGTACCGCCAGGGCGCGCCGGTCTCGGACGACCTGGTCCACGGGCTCCTGCTGATCGTCTCGGAGCTGGTCACGAACGCCGTTCGGCACGCGGCACTGCTGTCACCGATGCTCGCCGTCGAGGTCGCCGTCGGCGCCGAGTGGGTGCGGGTGTCCGTGGAGGACAACCACCCCTACCGCCCGACGGCCCTGGAGGCCGACCACGGCCGGACCGGCGGCCGCGGACTGCTTCTCGTGCGCGAGATCACCCGGGAGGCGGGCGGCGTGTGCGACGTGGAGCACACGTCGAGCGGCGGCAAGGTGATCTGGGCCGCCCTGCCGCTCAAACCCGCGCGGCTCCTCTGAAGCGGTCTCACCAACCGGCCGACGGGCCCGTCAGTTCCCTCACCGCGGGTCGGGCCGCGTCCAGCACGGTCATGAACCACGACGAGAAGGTGTCCTTCGCGTGCCGCTCGGCGAGCTCGCCCGAGGTCACGAAGGCCGTCGCGCCGACCTCCTGCGGGTCCGGCCGGGGCGGGGACTGCACCAGTCCCACGAAGAGGTGGTTGTACTCCTGCTCCACCAGGCCCGAGGCCGGGTCCGGGTGGTTGTAGCGGACCGTGCCCGCCTCGGCGAGCAGCGACGGGGAGACCCCGAGCTCCTCGTACGTCCGCCGGGCCGCCGCCGCGAAAGGCGCCTCTCCGGGGTAGGGGTGGCCGCAGCACGTGTTGGACCACACACCGGGGGAGTGGTACTTGCCCAGCGCCCGCTGCTGCAGCAGCAGCCGGCCGCGCTCGTCGAAGAGGAACACGGAGAAGGCGCGGTGCAGCTGCCCCGGCGGCTGGTGGGCGGCGAGCTTCTCCGCGGTGCCGATCGTCACACCGTTCTCGTCGACCAGTTCCAGCAGAATCGCGTCCGCGGTGCCGTTCGACGAGCTGTGCTCCGCGGTGGCAGGTGTGATCGGCATACGCATCCTTCGCATCGGTCTTCGCGCCCAAGTCTGCCGTACGAAACCGGCACTCCCGGCAGTTGATCGTGCCCGGCGCGGCGGACGCGAACCGTCCCGGGCGCGACCATGAGCACGAGGACGCGACCGCGCGCCGGATCGCTGCACTCCGGTCAGGGGCGGAGCCTCGGAGCCCGTGTCACAGGCTCAGTGGCACAGCCGCGCCTCGTGCTCCGCGTGCCCGACCGGTTCCAGCTGGAAGGTGCAGTGCTCCACGTCGAAGTGGTCGCCGAGGCAGCCCTGGAGCTCGTGGAGCATCTTCTCGTGACCGATCGCGTTCAGGACGTCGGAGCGGACCACCACGTGGGCCGACAGGACCGGCATCCCGGAGGTGATGGTCCAGGCGTGCAGGTCGTGGACGTCCTCGACGCCGTCCAGGGCCAGGACGTGGGCCCGAACCTCGGCCATGTCGACGTCCTTGGGGGCGGCCTCCAGCAGCACGTCGAGGGTCTCGCGCAGCAGCTTCCAGGTGCGCGGCACGATCATCAGGCCGATGACGAGGGAGGCGATCGGGTCGGCGGCCTGCCAGCCGGTGGTGAGGATCACCGTCGCCGAGATCAGCACCGCCACCGAGCCCAGTGCGTCCGCCGCCACCTCCAGGAACGCGCCCCGCACGTTCAGGCTGTCCTTCTGGCCGCGCATCAGCAGCGCGAGGGAGATCGTGTTCGCGACCAGGCCGATCGCGCCGAACACGATCATCAGGCCGCCCTCGGTGCCGGCCGGCGCCATGAACCGCTGGACCGCCTCGAACAGCACGTACCCGCCGACCACGAACAGCAGCAGGCAGTTGGCGAGCGCGGCGAGGATCTCGGCGCGGGCGTACCCGAAGGTGCGGTTCCCGGCCGGCGGCCGGTTCGCGAAGTGGATCGCCAGCAGCGCCATGCCCAGGCCCAGTGCGTCCGTCGCCATGTGCGCGGCGTCCGCGACGAGCGCGAGCGAGTCGGCGACCACACCGCCGACGATCTCGACCACCATGACGCCGAGCGTGATCGACAGCGCGACCCGCAGCCGGCCGCGGTACGCCGCGGCCGCCGTGGAGCCGGCCGGCGCGGCGTGGGTATGCACGTGCGCATGCCCGTGATCGTGCCCAGCCCCCATGAGAGCCGCCTTCCTGTGTTCCGCCCGGGATCACAGTGAACTACGGGTGGGGGGTATCGGGCAACGCGGCACTGAACACCGTTGTCATGTGCCCTGACCTGCGGAAACGATACGCAGGTCAGGGCGGGTCGGTGACCGTCGTTCAGCGGGTCGGTAGACCGTCGTTCAGCGGTCGGTGACCGCCGTACGGCGGCCGTGGTGCAACTGCCAGCCCCGCCAGGCCGACTCGACCATCTCGTGCACCTCGCGCCGGGCGCGCCAGCCGAGTTCCTCGGCGGCCCGGGCGGCCGAGGCGACCGCACGCGGCGCGTCCCCGGGGCGGCGGGCCTCCACGACGGCCGGACGGCGGTCGCCGGTGACCTCGCCGATCAGGGAGACCAGCTCGCGCACGGAGACGCCCTCGCCGCGGCCGATGTTCACCGTCAGGTCGCCCCGTGCGTCCCCGCCGGTCAGCCGCCGGGCTGCCGCCAGATGTGCCTCGGCCAGGTCGGTGACGTGGATGTAGTCACGGATGCACGTGCCGTCCGGCGTCGGATAGTCGTCGCCGAAGATCCGGGGGGCGTCGTCGCGTGTGAGCCGGTCGAAGACCATGGGCACGATGTTGAAGACGCCCGTGTCGGCCAGCTCCGGCGCCGCCGCGCCGGCCACGTTGAAGTACCGCAGGCACACGGTCGCGATCCCGTGCGCCCGGCCCGCAGCCCGCACCAGCCACTCCCCGGCCAGCTTGGTCTCGCCGTAGGGGTTCACCGGGGCACAGGGCGTGTCCTCCGTGATGAGATCCACTTCGGGATTGCCGTAGACGGCGGCCGAGGAGGAGAACAGGAACCGCGTGATCCCGGCCTCGGCGACCGCCTCCAGGAGCGTGCCGAGCCCGCCCACGTTCTCCTTGTAGTAGCGCGTGGGCCCGGAGACGGACTCGGCGACCTGCTTGCGCGCGGCGAGGTGCACCACCCCCGTCACCGCGTGCTCGGCGAAGACCCGCTTCAGCAGGTCGCCGTCGAGCGAGGAGCCGTGCACGAGCGGGACGGGTCCGGGCAGCCGCGCGGGGACTCCCGCCGAGAGGTCGTCGAGCGCGAGCACGCGCTCCCCGGCGTCGGTCATGGCCCGCGCCACATGTGCCCCGATGTACCCGGCACCGCCGGTGATCAGCCATGTCATGGTCGCCCACCCTATGCCGACGAGGGAGGCCGCGGCGCGATGTCCCGGATGCCCGGTCTGGGGGCGCGGTTTGTGGGCCGGGCCCCGGATCCCTGATGATGATCGCGGCGAAGGGCTGTTCAAATCCCGTCGATCGGGCCGTGAAACGGGCGGTGAACGCGGGCTACCGGCGATCCGATAGCCTCAGCCGACATGCCGCCCGGGTGCCGCAGGCAAGGGCGCACCATCATGTACATGACCGGCGCGGACGCGTCGGCACCCAGGGAGTGAGTTCGGTTGTCGACCGCCATCCTCACCGGCCAGCCGGTCCCCGGATCGTCGATCGAGGGCGATCTGCGGTCCCTCGGCTTCGACGTACGGGTCGCCAGGGACCCGGCCGACGCCGAGACGCTCCTCACCCAGGTACCGGGCGACCAGCGGGTCGCCGTGGTCGACGCCCGCTTCGTCGGCCACCTGCACGCGCTGCGCCTCGGCCTCACAGACCCCCGCTTCCCGCTCGCCGCCGTGCCCGGCGCGGTGACGGCCCGGCCCGACGGCAGGCCCGCCCTGACCCACGCCGTGGCCCGGGAGAACTCGGCCGGCGGCGGTACCGCCCTCGCCGTGGACAGCCTCCCCGACCGCGTCGTCACCGCCCTCGACGCCGGGGGTGCCGACGTCCACCGCCCCGAACTGGGCAGCCTGGTCGCCGCCGTCCCCGCCGACCCGCAGGCCCGCAACGAGGCACGGCAGGCCGTCGCCGCCGTCGACGACGAGGCGATACGCCTGAAGTCGGCCGTCAAGGCCCGCGACGGCTTCTTCACCACCTTCTGCATCAGCCCGTACTCCCGCTACCTCGCCCGCTGGTGCGCCCGCCGCGGCCTGACCCCCAACCAGGTCACCACCGCCTCGCTGCTCACCGCGCTGATCGCGGCGGGCTGCGCGGCCACCGGCACCCGGGCCGGCTTCGTCGCCGCCGGCGTCCTGCTGATCGCCTCCTTCGTCCTGGACTGCGCCGACGGACAGCTCGCCCGCTACTCCCTGCAGTACTCGACCCTGGGCGCCTGGCTGGACGCCACCTTCGACCGGGCCAAGGAGTACGCCTACTACGCGGGCCTCGCCCTGGGCGCCGCCCGTGGCGGCGACGACGTATGGGCCCTCGCCCTCGGCGCGATGATCCTGCAGACCTGCCGGCACGTCGTGGACTTCTCGTTCAACGAGGCCAACCACGATGCCACCGCCAACACCAGCCCCACCGCCGCCCTCTCCGACAAGCTCGACAGCGTCGGCTGGACGGTCTGGGTGCGACGCATGATCGTCCTGCCGATCGGCGAACGCTGGGCGATGATCGCCGTCCTGACGGCGGCCACGACCCCGCGCATCACCTTCTACGCGCTGCTCGTCGGCTGCGCCTTCGCGGCGACGTACACCACGGCGGGCCGCGTCCTGCGGTCACTGACCCGCAAGGCCAGGCGCACGGACCGGGCGGCGCAGGCGCTGGCGGACCTCGCGGACAACGGCCCCCTCGCCGGGTTCGCGGCGAAGCGGCGCAGCCCGAACACCCGGTTCCACCCGAGCTCCCCGCTGCTTCTGGCCGCGGTCGGCGTCGTGATCCTCACCTCCACGGTCCTTTCCGGCGATGCCTGGGCAGCGGTCGCGGGTGCCGTCGTCTACACCGTGACCTCAGGCCTTGCCCTGTCCCAGCCGCTCAAGGGCGCCCTCGACTGGCTGGTCCCGCCGCTCTTCCGCGCCGCCGAGTACGGAACCGTCCTGGTGCTGGCGGCCCACGCGGACGTGAACGGAGCCCTTCCTGCGGCTTTCGGGCTGGTGGCGGCCGTCGCCTACCATCACTACGACACGGTGTACCGCATCCGCGGCAACGCCGGAGCGCCTCCGGCCTGGCTGGTGCGCGCCGTCGGGGGGCAGGAGGGGCGGACGCTGCTCGTCACCGTCCTCGCCGCGGTGCTCGCCGCTTCGCAGTTCAAGGTCGCGCTCACGGCCCTCGCCGTGGCCGTCGCCCTGGTGGTGCTCGTCGAGAGCATCCGCTTCTGGGTGTCCGCCCACAAGGGCGGCGCGCCCGCCGTACACGATGAAGGAGAACCCGCATGATCGGCCTCGTGCTGGCGGCCGGCGCCGGACGGCGTCTGCGCCCCTACACCGACAGCCTGCCCAAGGCGCTGGTGCCGGTGGGCCCTGCGGGCATAGAAGACAGCATCACGGTGCTCGACCTCACCCTCGGGAACTTCGCCGAGATCGGCCTGACCGAGGTCGCGGTCATCGTCGGCTACCGCAAGGAGGCCGTCTACGAGCGCAAGGCCGCCCTGGAGCAGAAGTACGGCCTCAAGCTCACCCTCATCGACAACGACAAGGCCGAGGAGTGGAACAACGCCTACTCCCTGTGGTGCGGCCGTGACGCCCTCAAGGACGGCGTGATCCTCGCCAACGGCGACACCGTCCACCCGGTCTCCGTCGAGAAGACGCTGCTCGCCGCCCGCGGCGACGGGAAGAAGATCATCCTCGCCCTCGACACGGTGAAGTCCCTCGCGGACGAGGAGATGAAGGTCGTCGTCGACCCCGAGAAGGGCATGACGAAGATCACCAAGCTGATGGACCCGTCCGAGGCCACCGGCGAGTACATCGGCGTCACCCTCATCGAGGGCGACGCCGCCCCCGAATTGGCCGACGCGCTCAAGACCGTGTGGGAGACGGACCCGCAGCAGTTCTACGAGCACGGCTACCAGGAACTCGTGGGCCGAGGCTTCCGCATCGACGTGGCACCGATCGGCGACGTCAAGTGGGTCGAGATCGACAACCACGACGATCTCGCCAAGGGACGGGAGATCGCGTGCCAGTACTGACGAGGCTCATCCCCTCGCCGGTCGTCGTGGACATCCGTCCGGGTGCCCTGGACGACCTGGCCGCCGTGCTCGCCGACGAGCGCGTCTCGCACTCCGGCAAGCTCGCCGTCGCCGTCAGCGCCGGCTCGGGAGCCCGGCTGCGCGAGCGGATCACCCCCTCGCTGCCCGGCGCCACCTGGTACGAGGTCGGCGGCGGCACCCTCGACGACGCGATCCGGCTGGCCGGCGACATAAAGGCCGGGCACTACGACGCCGTGGTCGGCCTCGGCGGCGGCAAGATCATCGACTGCGCCAAGTTCGCCGCGGCACGCGTCGGCCTCTCGCTGGTCGCCGTACCGACGAACCTCGCGCACGACGGCCTGTGCTCGCCCGTCGCCACCCTCGACAACGACGCGGGTCGCGGCTCGTACGGTGTCCCGAACCCGATCGCGGTCGTCATCGACCTCGACGTCATCCGCGAGGCGCCGGTCCGCTTCGTCCGGGCGGGCATCGGCGACGCCGTCTCCAACATCTCCGCGATCCGGGACTGGGAGCTCGCCAACCGCGTCAAGGGCGAGAAGATCGACGGTCTCGCGGCGGCGATGGCCCGCCAGGCTGGCGAGGCCGTGCTGCGCCACCCCGGCGGCATCGGGGACAACGACTTCCTCCAGGTGCTCGCCGAGGCGCTGGTTCTCAGCGGTATCGCCATGTCGGTGTCGGGCGACTCACGGCCGTCCTCCGGCGCGTGCCACGAGATCAACCACGCCTTCGACCTGCTCTTCCCCAAGCGCGCCGCCGCCCACGGCGAGCAGTGCGGCCTGGGCGCGGCCTTCGCGATGTACCTGCGCGGGGCCCACGAGGAGTCGGCGTTCATGGCCGAGGTGCTGCGCCGGCACGGGCTGCCGGTGCTTCCGGAGGAGATCGGTTTCACCGTCGACGAGTTCGTCCGGGTCGTGGAGTTCGCCCCGGAGACCCGGCCCGGCCGCTACACGATCCTCGAACACCTCGACCTCAAGACCGAACAGATCAAGGACATCTACGCCGACTATGTCAAGGCCATCGGTAGCTGAACTCAGACCGGTCGTCCACCCCGCAGGGGTGAAGGACCGGCGCAGCGGTGAGCACTGGGCGGGACGCCTCTACATGCGCGAGGTGTCCCTGCGGGTGGACCGCTACCTGGTCAACACCAGGATCACGCCCAACCAGCTCACGTACCTGATGACCGTCTTCGGTGTCCTCGCGGCCCCGGCCCTGCTGGTGCCGGGGATCGCGGGCGCCGTTCTCGGCGTGCTGATGGTCCAGCTCTACCTCCTGCTCGACTGCGTCGACGGCGAGATAGCGCGCTGGAAGCAGCAGTTCTCGCTCGGCGGGGTCTACCTGGACCGGGTCGGGGCCTATCTGACCGACGCGGCGGTGCTCGTCGGCTTCGGCCTGCGCGCCGCCGACCTGTGGGGTTCCGGACGGACGGACTGGCTCTGGGCCTTCCTCGGCACCCTGGCCGCCCTCGGCGCGATCCTGATCAAGGCGGAGACCGACCTGGTCGGCGTCGCCCGCCACCAGGGCGGGCTGCCGCCGGTCCAGGAGGCCGCGTCCGAGCCGCGCTCGTCCGGTATGGCGCTGGCCCGAAGGGCGGCCGCGGCGCTGAAGTTCCACCGGCTGGTGCTCGGGATCGAGGCCTCCCTGCTGATCCTGGTCCTGGCGGTCCTCGACCAGATGCGGGGCGACCTGTTCTTCTCCCGGCTCGGCGTCGCGGTGCTGGCCGGCATCGCGCTCCTGCAGACCCTCCTGCACCTCGTGTCCATCCTCGCGTCCAGCAGGCTGAGGTGAGCGCCGTGGCTTCCGCACTGAAGGCCGGCGCGGTCATCATCACCATGGGCAACCGCCCCGACGAGCTGCGCGCCCTGATCGACTCGATCGCCAAGCAGGACGGCGACCGCGTCGAGGTGGTGGTCGTCGGGAACGGCTCGCCCGTGCCGGACGTCCCCGAGGGCGTACGGACCGTGGAACTGCCGGAGAACCTCGGCATCCCGGGCGGCCGCAACGTGGGCATCGAGGCCTTCGGCCCGGGCGGCCGTGACGTCGACATCCTGCTCTTCCTGGACGACGACGGCCTGCTCGCGCACCACGACACCGCCGAGCTGTGCCGCCAGGCCTTCGAGGCCGACCCGAAGCTCGGGATCGTCAGCTTCCGCATCGCCGACCCGGACACCGGCGTCACCCAGCGCCGCCACGTCCCGCGCCTACGCGCCTCCGACCCGATGCGCTCCTCCCGGGTCACCACCTTCCTCGGCGGCGCCAACGCCGTCCGTACGAAGGTCTTCGCAGAGGTCGGCGGACTCCCGGACGAATTCTTCTACGCACACGAGGAGACCGACCTGGCATGGCGGGCCCTGGACGCGGGCTGGATGATCGACTACCGGTCCGACATGGTGCTGTACCACCCGACGACCGCTCCCTCACGGCACGCGGTATACCACCGCATGGTCGCCCGCAACCGCGTCTGGCTCGCCCGCCGCAACCTGCCCGCCCTCCTGGTCCCGGTCTACCTCGGCGTCTGGCTGCTGCTGACCCTGCTGCGCCGCCCCTCGCGTTCCGCCCTGAAGGCGTGGTTCGGCGGATTCAGGGAAGGCTGGACCACGCCGTGCGGGCCGCGCAGACCCATGAAGTGGCGTACGGTGTGGCGCCTGACGCGACTGGGCCGGCCCCCCGTCATCTGACAAGCTCGTTCCGGAGAGCAACCGGGCCGTACCGAGGCCCCAGGCTCATGCCACGCCTACCCGGGCTGCGCATCTCGAAGACGAAAGTTTCCACCAGTGAGTGAGACAACGCACGACGGCAGGGTCGCGGTGAGCGTGCCCACGCCGCCCGACGAGGGCCTCACGGCGGCCCAGCTCGCCGCCAAGTACGGGCTCACCGTGAGCGGCGCCCGGCCTTCACTCGTCGAGTACGTCCGTCAGCTCTGGGACCGGCGTCACTTCATCCTCGCGTTCTCGAGGGCGAAGCTGACCGCCCAGTACAGCCAGGCGAAGCTCGGCCAGCTGTGGCAGGTGGCCACGCCGCTGCTGAACGCGGCCGTGTACTTCTTCATCTTCGGGGTGATCCTGAACGCCAGCCGCGGCATGTCGAAGGAGGTGTACATCCCCTTCCTGGTCACCGGCGTGTTCGTGTTCACCTTCACCCAGAGCTCGGTGATGGCCGGCGTACGCGCGATCTCCGGCAACCTCGGCCTGGTCCGCGCCCTGCACTTCCCGCGCGCCTCGCTGCCGGTCTCGTTCGCGATGCAGCAGCTCCAGCAGCTGATGGCCTCGATGATCGTGCTGTTCGCCGTGGTGATCGGCTTCGGCAGCTATCCGGACCTGTCCTGGGTGCTGATCGTCCCCGTGCTCGCGCTGCAGTTCCTCTTCAACACCGGCCTCGCGCTGATCATGGCCCGGGCGGGCGCGAAGACCCCGGACCTGGCCCAGCTCATGCCGTTCGTGATGCGGACGTGGATGTACGCGTCCGGCGTGATGTTCTCCATCCCGGTCATGCTGGCCGACAAGCCGCAGTGGGTGGCGGACGTCCTGCAGTGGAACCCGGCCGCGATCTACATGGACCTGATGCGCTTCGCCCTGATCGACGGCTACGGCTCCGAGAACCTCCCGAACCACGTATGGGCGGTCGCGGGCGGCTGGGCGGCCCTGTTCGCCGTCGGCGGGTTCGTGTACTTCTGGAAGGCGGAGGAGAGGTACGGCCGTGGCTGAGGACAGGAACGACCAGCGGATCCCGACCGTCATCGCGGACGAGCTGCACATCGTCTACCGCGTCAACGGCGCCAAGACCGGCAAGGGCAGCGCCACCGCCGCCCTCAGCCGCATGCTCAAGAGGGGCTCCGACGACGCGGCCCGCGGCGTGCGCAAGGTGCACGCCGTCAAGGGTGTCTCCTTCGTCGCCTACCGCGGCGAGGCCATCGGCCTGATCGGCTCCAACGGCTCCGGCAAGTCGACCCTGCTGCGTGCCATCGCCGGCCTGCTCCCGGCCGAGCAGGGCAAGGTCTACACCGACGGCCAGCCTTCGCTGCTCGGCGTCAACGCGGCCCTGATGAACGACCTCACCGGCGAGCGGAACGTCATATTGGGCGGGCTCGCCATGGGTATGTCCCGCGAGGAGATCAGGGAGCGCTACCAGGAGATCGTCGACTTCTCCGGCATCAACGAGAAGGGCGACTTCATCACCCTCCCGATGCGCACCTACTCCTCCGGCATGGCGGCCCGCCTGCGCTTCTCCATCGCCGCGGCCAAGGACCACGACGTCCTGATGATCGACGAGGCCCTCGCGACCGGCGACCGCAAGTTCCAGAAGCGCTCCGAGGCGCGGATCCGGGAACTGCGCAAGGAGGCCGGCACGGTCTTTCTGGTCAGTCACAACAACAAGTCGATCCGTGACACCTGCGACCGCGTGCTGTGGCTGGAACGCGGTGAGCTGCGCATGGACGGCCCGACCGACGAGGTCCTCAAGGAGTACGAGAAGTTCACGGGCAAGTAGCCCGGTTCGTCCAGGGCCCTGCCGGAACTGTTCCGGCGGGGCCCTGCGTCTGCAAAGGAAACGTCAACTCCGGCCGCTCTTAGGAATCTTGGCGGCAATCGGTGTGTTGTTGTGATGTGCAGGACACCCCGGCAAACCTCATTGCGTTGTACAACGTAAGCTGTACCGGTGCCGAAAGGCGGCAAGTGGGGCGATAATACGCGACACCCTCTGCCGGGACGGCCACCCGGATCGCCGGGCGGCGTGTCCGAAATAGTGTGTATTGGGTCGGCGGTGTAGAACGGGAGATGTGACGGCGATGGCTACGGAAACTCCCCAGCTCACCACAGCATGTGCCGTCCCCGTCGCGGGCAGTCCGCGGTGACGGGAACCGGCACGCCGCGCGCCGCCGATCCGGAGCGCGGCACCCTCGACAAGGCCGCGGCGGAGAACTTCCCCGTGGCCCCCTTCTTCCTGCCCCGGGCCTGGCGGACCGACCTCATGGCCGTGTACGGCTTCGCCCGCCTCGTCGACGACATCGGCGACGGCGACCTGGCCCCCGGCGGCGCCGACGCCCGTCTGCTCGGTGTGTCGCCCGAGGAGGCCGGGGACCGGCTGCTCCTGCTGGACGCCTTCGAGGCGGACCTGCGCAGGGTCTTCGGCTCGACCCCGCGCCACCCCCTGCTGCGCCGCCTCCAGCCGACCGTCCGCCGCCGCTCCCTCACCCCCGAGCCCTTCCTCGGCCTGATCGCCGCCAACCGCCAGGACCAGCTCGTCACCCGCTACGAGACCTACGACGACCTCCTCGCGTACTGCGAGCTGTCCGCCAACCCCGTCGGCCGCCTGGTCCTCGCAGTCACCGGCGCGTCGACGCCCGAGCGGATCCGCCTCTCCGACGCGATCTGCACGGCCCTGCAGATCGTGGAGCACCTCCAGGACGTCGCCGAGGACCTCGGCCGCGACCGTATCTACCTGCCCGCCGAGGACATGAAGCACTTTCACGTCCAGGAAGCGGATCTCGCCGCGAAAACCGCGGGCGCATCGGTGCGCGCACTGGTTGCGTACGAGGCGGAACGCGCCCGCCGTCTCCTGAATGAGGGCGCCCCCCTGGTGGGTAGCGTCCACGGCAGGCTGAAGCTGCTGCTCGCGGGGTTCGTGGCGGGGGGAAGGGCGGCGATCCGGGCGATCGCCGCCGCCGAATACGACGTACTTCCCGGCCCGCCCCGGCCCGGCAAGATCCAGTTGCTGCGTGAGGCGGGCGTGACTCTGCGAGGAGAGGGGTGATCCGGACCGTGGAGTCGGAACAGCACGTGTCCGCACCGGTACTCGCCGCCTACAGCTACTGCGAGGCCGTCACCGGACAGCAGGCCCGTAATTTCGCCTACGGCATCAGACTGCTGCCGACGCCCAAGCGCCGCGCGATGTCCGCGCTGTACGCGTTCTCCCGGCGCGTCGACGACATCGGCGACGGCGCGCTGGCCGACGACGTCAAGATCGCGAGGCTCGAGGACACCCGTGGCCTGCTGACCCGGGTCCGGGACGACGCGGTCGACGAGGACGACACCGACCCGGTCGCGGTCGCCCTCGCGCACGCCGCCGGCACCTTCCCGATCCCGCTCGGCGGTCTGGACGAGCTCATCGACGGCGTGCTGATGGACGCACGCGGCGAGACCTACGAGACCTGGGACGACCTGAAGGTGTACTGCCGCTGTGTGGCGGGCGCCATCGGGCGGCTCTCGCTCGGCGTCTTCGGTGTGGAACCGGGGGCGCGCGGCGCCGACCGCGCGCCGGAGTACGCCGACACGCTCGGGCTCGCGCTTCAGCTCACCAACATCCTCAGGGACGTCCGCGAGGACGCCGAGGGCGGGCGCACCTATCTGCCCTCCGACGACCTCGCCAAGTTCGGCTGCTCGGCCGGGTTCAAGGGGCCGAAACCACCGGAGGGCTCCGACTTCGCGGGCCTAGTGCACTTCGAAGTGCGACGGGCCCGCGCCCTTTTCGCCGAGGGCTACCGGCTGCTCCCCATGCTCGACCGGCGCAGCGGCGCCTGCGTCGCCGCCATGGCCGGCATCTACCGCCGCCTGCTCGACCGCATCGAGCGCGACCCGGAGGCCGTGCTGCGCGGCCGGGTGTCGCTGCCCGGGCGCGAGAAGGCGTACGTCGCCGTTCGCGGCCTGTCGGGTCTGGACACCCGTCATGTCGCCCGGCGGACCGTCAGGAGGCGCGTCTGATGGACAATCCGGTCCTAGTGCCGCGTCAGCCAGGGTTTGCCCGGCAAGGAGCGGCCTCCGGTGCGTGCTCCCGGCGTGCCGGCCGGAAGTCCTCGTACCGGACGTACATGGGCTTGCGGCCGGTGCGGCGAGTGGGGGCACCTCCCACGCCCTTGAGGCAGTGGGGGAGCGTGCCGGGCGTCGTGACGGGGCGAACCTTGGCTGACGCGGCACTGGGTGACGTCACCGGCGAAGAGCGGCACGCAACCCTCCGGCTCCGGGCGGCGTCCCTGACTGCAGCGGCCTGCCGGGCACCGTTCGATCAGCACGGCGGCCGCGCAGGGGGGAGTGCACGATGAGCGACGCCATGCGGTCCGGGGGACCGCTCGCGCACCACGCGGGAGGCTCCGTGCGGGACGCCGTCGTGGTCGGCGGCGGGCTCGCCGGCATCACCGCCGCGCTCGCGCTCGCCGACGCCGGAGTGCGCGTGACGTTGCTCGAAGGCCGGCCGCGCCTCGGCGGACTCGCCTTCTCCTTCCAGCGCGGCGACCTGACCGTCGACAACGGCCAGCACGTGTACCTGCGGTGCTGCACCGCCTACCGCTGGTTCCTCGACCGGATCGAGGGGACGGCGCTGGCACCCTTGCAGGATCGTCTCGACGTGCCCGTTCTCGACGTCGGCCGGCCCGAGGGACGGCGGCTCGGCAGGCTGCGGCGCGACGCGCTGCCGGTGCCCCTGCATCTGGGGCGCAGCCTCGCCACGTACCCGCATCTCTCGCTCACCGAGCGGGCCAGGGTGGGGCGTGCCGCGCTCGCGCTCAAGGGACTCGACCTCGCCGATCCGACCCTGGACGCACAGGACTTCGGCAGCTGGCTGACCGCGCACGGTCAGTCCGCGCGTGCCGTGGAGGCCCTGTGGGACCTGGTCGGGGTCGCCACCCTCAACGCGGTCGCGGGCGATGCCTCACTGGGGCTCGCCGCGACGGTGTTCAAGACCGGTCTGCTGTCCGACCCGGGAGCGGCCGACATCGGCTGGGCGCATGTGCCGCTCGGCGAACTGCACGACCGGCTGGCCCGCAAGGCGCTCGACTCCGCGGGCGTGCGTACCGAGGTCCGTACACGCGTCACCTCCGTCTCTGTGGAGGAGAACGGAACGTGGAGCGTCCAGGTTCCCGGCGAGACGCTCCGGGCCGGCGCCGTCGTCCTCGCCCTGCCGCAGCGCGAGGCCCACGACCTGCTGCCCCACCACGCGCTCGACGATCCCGGGCGACTGCTGCGGATCGGCACGGCGCCGATCCTCAACGTCCATGTGGTCTACGACCGCAAGGTGCTGCACAAACCGTTCTTCGCGGCCCTCGGCACTCCGGTGCAGTGGGTCTTCGACCGGACCGGCGCCTCCGGGCTGCGGGACGGCCAGTACCTGGCGCTGTCGCAGTCGGCCGCCCGGGACGAGATCGACGAACCGGTCGCCGCGCTGCGCGAGCGGTACCTGCCCGAGCTGGAGCGGCTGCTGCCCGCCACCCGGGGTGCCGAGGTGAAGGACTTCTTCGTGACCCGGGAGCGCACGGCGACGTTCGCTCCCACCCCCGGCGTCGGGCGCCTCAGGCCCGGCGCCCGTACCAAGGCCCCCGGCCTGTACCTGGCCGGAGCGTGGACCGCCACAGGGTGGCCCGCGACCATGGAGAGCGCGGTCCGCAGCGGAGTGAGCGCGGCGGACGCCGCACTCGCCGCCCTCGGCCGGCCCCGCCCTCGTCATCTCTTCGAGTTCGAGGAGGCGGCTTGATGCTCGGTCAGCATGCGGCAGGTCCCCGCACCCCCGGTACCGCAACAAGAGGAGAGACTGTGCCCACTGTGCCCCCGGCCTCGACGGCCGCTCGAGAGACCGCGGTGGACGTGACCGCGCTCCTGGAGCGCGGCCGGACCCTGGCCACACCGGTACTGCGGGCGGCCATCGACCGCCTGGCACCTCCCATGGACACGGTCGCCGCCTACCACTTCGGCTGGATCGACGCCGAGGGCAACCCCGCGGACGGCGACGGCGGCAAGGCCGTACGTCCCGCCCTCGCGGTGCTCTCCGCGGAGGTCACCGGGGCCGCGCCCGAGGTGGGCATCCCCGGCGCGGTCGCCGTCGAGCTGGTCCACAACTTCTCGCTGCTGCACGACGACCTGATGGACGGCGACGAACAGCGCCGCCACCGCGACACGGTCTGGAAGGTGCACGGCCCCGCCCAGGCGATCCTGGTCGGCGACGCCCTGTTCGCCCTGGCCAACGAGGTCCTCCTGGAGCTCGGCTCGGTCGAGGCCGGACGGGCGACCCGCCGCCTGACCACCGCCACCCGCGCCCTGATCGACGGTCAGGCACAGGACATCTCCTACGAGCACCGGGACCGCGTCAGCGTCGAGGAATGCCTGGAGATGGAGGGCAACAAGACCGGAGCCCTGCTCGCCTGTGCCAGCTCCATCGGGGCCGTGCTCGGCGGCGCGGACGGCCGCACCGCCGACACGCTGGAGAAGTACGGCTACCACCTGGGCCTCGCCTTCCAGGCCGTCGACGACCTCCTCGGCATCTGGGGCGACCCGGTTTCCACCGGCAAGCAGACCTGGAGCGACCTGCGCCAGCGCAAGAAGTCCCTGCCGGTCGTGGCCGCGCTCGCCGCGGGCGGCCCCGCCTCCGAGCGGCTCGGCGAGATGCTCGCCGCCGACGCCAAGAGCAGTGACTTCGAGAACTTCTCCGAGGAGGAGTTCGCGGCCCGCGCCGCCCTCATCGAGGAGGCGGGCGGCCGAGAGTGGACGGCGCAGGAGGCGCGCCGTCAGCACACCGTCGCCGTCGAGGCCCTCGACGGCATCGACATGCCCGACCGGGTACGGGCGCGGTTCGCGGCGCTCGCCGACTTCGTCGTCGTACGAAAGAGATGATCACCATCGGTCGAATAGCCCTCGCGTAGTCGCCGGCCGGTGCACCGAGCGCGTGATCACCGGCCGACGGCGGACCCACAGCAGACGCACGGCATGCACACTGCAAGAAGGGGAAGCCATGACAGCGACGACCGACGGAAGCACCGGGGCCCTGCCGCCCCGGGCTGCCGCGGCCAGCGAAACCCGCGCCCACACCCCCGTGGCGGCCGGGGTGCACGACGCCGCCGTACGCGCCGTGCGACGCGCCACCGACTTCCTGCTCTCCCTGCAGGACGCCCAGGGCTGGTGGAAGGGCGATCTCGAGACGAACGTCACGATGGACGCGGAGGATCTGCTGCTCCGTCAGTTCCTGGGCATCCGTGACGAGGCGACGACTCACTCCGCCGGGCTCTTCATCCGCGGCGAGCAGCGCGAGGACGGCAGCTGGGCAACCTTCTACGGCGGACCCGGCGAACTCTCCGCCACCATCGAAGCCTACGTCGCCCTGCGCCTGGCCGGCGACGCGCCGGACGCGCCGCACATGGCGAGGGCCTCCGCCTGGATCCGCGAGCGGGGCGGAATCGCCGCCGCCCGGGTCTTCACCCGGATCTGGCTCGCCCTGTTCGGCTGGTGGAAGTGGGAGGACCTGCCCGAACTCCCGCCGGAGCTCATCTACTTCCCCAAGTGGGTACCGCTCAACATCTACGACTTCGGGTGCTGGGCCCGGCAGACCATCGTCCCGCTGACGATCGTCTCCGCGAAGCGCCCGGTACGGCCCGCACCCTTCCCGCTCGACGAGCTGCACACCGACCCCGAGCGGCCCAATCCGCCCAAGCCCCTTGCACCCGTGGCGAGTTGGGACGGCGCCTTCCAGCGGCTCGACAAGGCGCTGCACGCCCTGCGCAAGGTCGCACCGCGCAAACTGCGCAGGGCCGCCATGAACAGCGCCGCCCGCTGGATCATCGAGCGGCAGGAGAACGACGGCTGCTGGGGCGGCATTCAGCCGCCGGCCGTGTACTCCGTCATCGCGCTGCACCTGCTCGGCTACGACCTTCAGCACCCCGTGATGCGCGCGGGCCTTGAGTCCCTGGACCGCTTCGCCGTGTGGCGCGAGGACGGCGCCCGGATGATCGAGGCCTGCCAGTCGCCCGTGTGGGACACCTGCCTGGCCACCATCGCGCTCGTCGACGCGGGTGTGCCCGCGGATCACCCGCAGATCGTCAGGGCCGCGGACTGGATGCTCGGCGAGGAGATCGTCCGGCCCGGCGACTGGGCGGTCAAGCGGCCCGGACTGCCGCCCGGCGGCTGGGCGTTCGAGTTCCACAACGACAACTACCCCGACATCGACGACACCGCCGAGGTCGTCCTCGCGCTGCGCCGCGTCCGGCACCACGACCCGGAGCGGGTGGAGAATGCGATCGGGCGCGGGGTGCGCTGGAACCTCGGGATGCAGTCCAGGAACGGCGCGTGGGGCGCCTTCGACGTCGACAACACCAGCCCGTTCCCCAACCGGCTGCCGTTCTGCGACTTCGGCGAGGTCATCGACCCGCCGTCCGCCGACGTCACCGCGCACGTCGTCGAGATGCTGGCCGTCGAGGGGCTCTCCCGCGACCCCCGTACCCGGCGCGGTGTCGAATGGCTGCTGGCCGAACAGGAGCCGGACGGCTCGTGGTTCGGGCGCTGGGGCGTCAACTACGTCTACGGCACCGGGTCGGTGGTGCCCGCGCTGACCGCCGCCGGCCTCCCTGCCGCGCACCCGGCGATCCGGCGGGCGGTGACCTGGCTGGAGTCGGTGCAGAACGACGACGGCGGCTGGGGCGAGGACCTGCGCTCCTACAAGTACGTCGAGGAGTGGAGCGGCCGCGGTGCCTCCACCGCCTCGCAGACGGCCTGGGCGCTGATGGCGCTGCTGGCCGCGGGGGAGAAGGACTCCAAGGCCGTCGAGCGCGGCGTCGAGTGGCTCGCCGCCACCCAGCGCGAGGACGGCTCCTGGGACGAGCCGTACTTCACCGGCACCGGGTTCCCCTGGGACTTCTCCATCAACTACCACCTCTACCGGCAGGTGTTCCCGCTCACCGCACTCGGCCGGTACGTGCACGGAGAGCCCTTCGCCGAGAAGCCGCTCGCCAGGGCCGAGGGGGGCTGATGAGCTCCCAGCCCGCCCCGGTCCCGCTGCTGATCGCCTGTGCGCTCGGCATCGAGCACCTCGCCCTGCGCATGAGCGACCGCAGCGTGAGGCGGAGTGGCCTTCAGCGCCCCGGAGCCGGACCAGAGGAGTGGGCCGCCGGCGGGCCGGTCACCGTCCTGCGTACGGGCATGGGGCCCAGGGCCGCCGAGCGCGCGGTCACCCGGCTGCTCGCCGACCCCGCGCTCGACGGGGCCGCCGTCCTGGCCACCGGCTTCTGCGCGGGACTCGCCCCCGGTATGCACCCCGGCGACCTGGTCGTCGCCGAGGAGACCCGGGACCCGCGCGGGAACGTCCCCTGCGTGGGTACCGACCTGCTGGTCAAGGAGCTCGCGCGCGCCGTGCCCGGGCGCACGGTCCACACCGGACCGCTCACCGGCTCCGATCACGTCGTGCGCGGCCTGGAACGGCCGGATCTGCTCGCGACCGGCGCGATCGCGGTCGACATGGAGTCGGCGGCGACGCTCCTGGGCGCCCTGCGCACGGGCGAGCGCCCGGTTGCGGCCGTCCGGGTGGTGGTGGACGCTCCAGAACATGAACTCGTCCGGATCGGTACGGTGCGCGGTGGAATATCAGCTTTCCGTGTTCTTCGTTCGATCCTTCCCGCTTTCTTCGAATGGCACCGTTCTTTGCTGCTCCCCAGGAGGTGAGCCAGATGGCCATGCCGCTGCGTCAGTCCATCAAGGTCGCTACATACTTGGCTGAACAAAAGCTCCGCAAGCGGGACAAGTTTCCGCTCATCGTCGAGCTGGAACCTCTGTTCGCGTGCAACCTCAAGTGCGAGGGCTGCGGCAAGATCCAGCACCCGGCCGGGGTACTGAAGCAGCGCATGCCGGTGGCCCAGGCGGTCGGAGCGGTGCTCGAATCCGGTGCCCCGATGGTGTCCATCGCGGGCGGCGAGCCCTTGATGCACCCTCAGATCGACGAGATCGTAAGGCAGTTGGTCGCGAAGAAGAAGTACGTCTTTCTGTGCACCAACGCCATGCTGCTGCGCAAGAAGATGGACAGGTTCAAGCCCTCTCCCTACTTCGCCTTCGCCGTGCACATCGACGGGCTGCGGGAGCGGCACGACGAGTCGGTTGCGAAGGAGGGCGTGTTCGACGAGGCCGTGGAGGCCATCAAGGAGGCCAAGAAGCGCGGCTTCCGGGTGACCACCAACTCGACCTTCTTCAACACGGACACCCCGCAGACCATCATCGAGGTGCTCAACTTCCTCAACGACGACCTCAAGGTCGACGAGATGATGATCTCGCCCGCCTACGCCTACGAGAAGGCGCCCGACCAGGAGCACTTCCTGGGCGTGGAGCAGACCCGCGAGCTGTTCAGGAAGGCCTTCGCGGGCGGCAACCGGCGCCGCTGGCGGCTCAACCACTCCCCACTGTTCCTCGACTTCCTCGAGGGCAAGGTCGACTTCCCGTGCACCGCGTGGGCGATCCCGAACTACTCGCTCTTCGGCTGGCAGCGGCCCTGCTACCTGATGAGCGACGGGTACGTGCCGACGTACCGCGAGCTGATCGAGGAGACCGACTGGGACAAGTACGGCCGCGGCAAGGACCCGCGCTGCGCCAACTGCATGGCGCACTGCGGCTACGAGCCCACCGCCGTCCTCGCCACCATGGGGTCCCTCAAGGAGTCGCTGAGGGCCATGCGCGAGACGGTCTCCGGAAACCGGGAGTGACGTCATGACCGCCGTCTCCCTGGGCGTCCCCGAGGTACCGGTCCGGCCGATCGCCGAGCGGCGTGTGTCGCGGCGGATCCACGTCGGTCCGGTGGCGGTCGGGGGCGGCGCACCGGTGTCGGTGCAGTCGATGACGACGACCCGTACGTCCGACATCGGTGCCACCCTGCAGCAGATCGCGGAACTCACCGCGTCCGGCTGCCAGATCGTCCGCGTGGCATGCCCCACGCAGGACGACGCGGACGCCCTCGCGACCATCGCCCGCAAGTCGCAGATCCCGGTGATCGCGGACATCCACTTCCAGCCGAAGTACGTGTTCACGGCGATCGAGGCCGGCTGCGCGGCCGTACGCGTCAATCCCGGCAACATCAAGCAGTTCGACGACAAGGTGAAGGAGATCGCGCGGGCCGCCCGGGACCACGGCACGCCGATCCGGATCGGGGTCAACGCGGGGTCGCTGGACCGGCGCCTGCTCCAGAAGTACGGCAGGGCCACGCCCGAGGCGCTGGTCGAGTCGGCACTGTGGGAGGCGTCGCTCTTCGAGGAGCACGACTTCCGGGACATCAAGATCTCGGTGAAGCACAACGACCCCGTCGTGATGGTCAGCGCCTACCAGCTGCTGGCCGAGCGGTGCGACTACCCGCTGCATCTCGGGGTCACGGAGGCCGGTCCGGCCTTCCAGGGGACCGTCAAATCGGCGGTCGCGTTCGGGGCACTGCTGTCGCGGGGGATCGGGGACACCATCCGGGTGTCCTTGAGCGCCCCGCCCGCCGAGGAGGTCAAGGTCGGCATCCAGATCCTCCAGTCGCTGGGCCTTCGCGAGCGCCGCCTGGAGATCGTGTCGTGTCCCTCCTGCGGGCGCGCCCAGGTCGACGTCTACAAGCTGGCCGACGAGGTCACGGCGGGCCTGGAGGGCATGGAAGTCCCGTTGCGCGTCGCGGTGATGGGGTGCGTGGTCAACGGCCCCGGCGAGGCACGGGAGGCGGACCTGGGGGTCGCCTCCGGCAACGGCAAGGGTCAGATCTTCGTGAAGGGCCAGGTCATCAAGACCGTCCCGGAGTCGAAGATCGTGGAGACGCTCATCGAGGAGGCGATGAAGATCGCCGAGCAGATGGACAAGGACGGCGTCGCGTCGGGGGAGCCGGCCGTCATCGTGAGTTGAACAGCACGGACCTGGAGGGGGCCCGACGTGACGATTCTGGAGAACATCCGGGGACCACGCGACCTGAAGGCGCTGTCCGAGCCGGAACTCGGTGAACTGTCCGAAGAAATCAGGGAGTTCCTGGTGCACGCGGTCGCCAGGACCGGCGGACACCTCGGGCCCAATCTGGGCGTGGTGGAACTCTCCGTCGCGCTCCACCGGGTCTTCGAGTCACCGGTGGACCGCATCCTGTGGGACACCGGCCACCAGAGCTACGTGCACAAGCTGCTGACCGGCCGTCAGGACTTCTCCAAACTGCGCGGCAAAGGAGGGCTGTCCGGCTACCCCTCGCGCGAGGAGTCCGAACACGACGTCATCGAGAACAGCCACGCCTCCACCGCGCTCGGCTGGGCCGACGGGCTCGCCAAGGCCCGCCAGGTGCAGGGCGAGAAGGGGCACGTAGTCGCGGTGATCGGCGACGGGGCGCTGACCGGCGGCATGGCCTGGGAGGCGCTCAACAACATCGCGGCCGCCAAGGACCGGCCGCTGATCATCGTCGTCAACGACAACGAGCGGTCGTACTCCCCGACCATCGGCGGACTCGCGAACCACCTGGCCACCCTGCGGACCACCGACAGCTACGAGAGAGTGCTCGCCTGGGGCAAGGACGTGCTGCTGCGCACGCCCGTCATCGGCACCACGGTCTACGAGTCGCTGCACGGTGCGAAGAAGGGGTTCAAGGACGCGTTCGCGCCGCAGGGCATGTTCGAGGACCTGGGCCTGAAGTACGTGGGCCCGATCGACGGGCACGACGTGGGGGCCGTCGAGTCCGCGCTCCGGCGCGCGAAACGCTTCCACGGGCCGGTCCTCATCCACTGTCTGACGGAGAAGGGCCGAGGGTACGAGCCCGCGCTCGCCCACGAGGAGGACCACTTCCACACGGTCGGCGTGATGGACCCGCTCACCTGCGAACCCCTCGCGCCGTCCAACGGCCCGTCCTGGACCTCGGTGTTCGCCGACGAGATCGTCAGGATCGGCGAGGAGCGGGAGGACGTCGTGGCGATCACGGCGGCCATGCTGCACCCGGTGGGCCTCGGCAAGTTCGCCACCCGGTTCCCGGACCGCGTGTGGGACGTCGGCATCGCCGAGCAGCACGCGGCGGTCTCCGCGGCCGGCCTCGCCACCGGCGGACTGCACCCGGTCGTCGCCGTGTACGCCACCTTCCTCAACCGTGCCTTCGACCAGCTCCTGATGGACGTGGCGCTGCACCGCTGCGGGGTCACCTTCGTCCTCGACCGAGCCGGTGTCACGGGCGTCGACGGACCCTCCCACAACGGCATGTGGGACATGTCGATCCTCCAGGTCGTGCCGGGCCTCAGGATCGCCGCACCGCGCGACGCCGACCAGTTGCGGGCGCAGTTGCGGGAGGCCGTCGCCGTCGACGACGCGCCGACGGTGGTGCGCTTCCCGAAGGAGTCGGTGGGGCCGTCGCTGCCGGCGATCGACCGCGTCGGCGGAATGGACGTCCTGCACCGCGGGCCGGACACGCCCGAGGTGCTGCTCGTCGCCGTCGGTGTGATGGCACCGGTGTGCCTCCGGGCCGCCGAGCTGCTGGAGGCCCGCGGGATCAGCGCCACGGTGGTCGACCCCCGCTGGGTCAAGCCCGTCGACCCGGCGCTCCCCGGCCTCGCCGCGGGACACCGTCTTGTCGCGGTCGTCGAGGACAACAGCCGCGCGTCCGGGGTCGGCGCCGCGGTGGCGCTGGCGCTGGGGGACGCCGAAGTCGACGTACCCGTACGGCGGTTCGGCGTTCCGGAGCAGTTCCTCGCGCACGCCAAGCGCGGGGAGGTGCTGGCCGACATCGGGCTCACGCCCGTCGATGTGGCCGGCCGGATCAGCGCGAGCCTGGCCGTCAAGGATCAGGCCGGAGGCAGCCACGACGGTCCAGCCGTCGTGCCAGTCAAGGAGAAGGCCGAATGACCAAGGAGTTCGATCTCGGTGCCCTCCTGGCCGGGCGCGGAGCCGAGCGCTACGAGCTGTACAGCAGGTACCTCAACCACCAGCTCCCGCGCATGCTGCACACCATCGGCTTCGACAAGGTCTACGAGCGGGCCGAGGGCGCGTACTTCTGGGACGCGGACGGCGACGAATACCTGGACATGCTCGCCGGGTTCGGGGTGATGGGCCTGGGCCGCCACCACCCCGTCGTCCGCAAGGCGCTGCACGACGTCCTCGACGCCCAGCTCGCCGACCTCACCCGTTTCGACTGCCAGCCGCTGCCCGGACTGCTGGCGGAGAAGCTGCTCGCGCACAGCCCGCACCTGGACCGCGCGTTCTTCGGCAACAGCGGTACGGAGGCGGTCGAGACCGCGCTGAAGTTCGCCCGCTACGCCACCGGCAGGCCGCGGGTCCTGTACTGCGACCACGCCTTCCACGGGCTGACCACGGGGTCGCTCTCGGTCAACGGCGAGGGCGGTTTCCGGGACGGCTTCGCCCCGCTGCTGCCCGACACGGCCGTCCCGCTCGGGGATCTCGACGCCCTGGCACGGGAGCTGAAGAAGGGCGACGTCGCCGCCCTGATCGTCGAACCGATCCAGGGCAAGGGCGTGCACGAGGCCCCGCCCGGATACCTGCGTGCCGCCCAGGAGCTGCTGCGCAGGCACAAGGCGCTGCTCATCGCGGACGAGGTGCAGACTGGCCTCGGCCGGACCGGCGACTTCTACGCCTACCAGCACGAAGAGGGCGTCGAGCCGGACCTGGTGTGCGTCGCCAAGGCCCTGTCCGGCGGCTATGTACCGGTGGGCGCCACCTTGGGCAGGGACTGGATCTTCAAGAAGGTCTACTCGTCGATGGACCGGGTGCTGGTCCATTCGGCCAGCTTCGGGTCCAACGCGCAGGCCATGGCGGCGGGCCTGGCCGTGCTGTCCGTCATGGAGAACGAGCAGATCGTCGCCAACGCCCGCGCGACGGGGGAGCAACTCAGGTCCCGGCTCGCGGCGCTGATCGACAAGTACGAGCTGCTCGCCGACGTCCGCGGCCGGGGCCTGATGATCGGCATCGAGTTCGGCAGGCCCAGGTCGCTGAAGCTGCGCAGCCGCTGGGCCATGCTGCAGGCCGCGCGCAAGGGGCTGTTCGCGCAGATGGTGGTGGTCCCGCTGCTGCAGCGGCACCGGATCCTCACCCAGGTCTCCGGCGACCACCTGGAGGTGATCAAGCTGATCCCGCCGCTGATCGTCGGCGAGCGGGAAGTGGACCGGTTCGTGGACGCGTTCACCGCGGTGATGGACGACGCGCACAGCGGCGGCGGGCTGATGTGGGATTTCGGCAAGACACTGGTGAAGCAGGCGGTGGCGAACCGCTGAGCTTTTGCCTCTCGGGCAAGGCCGTCTCGCAGCGATGAGACAGTTGCCGAGGGACGCGGCGTGCGGGCACTGTCCGTCCGCGTCCCGGTCGGGTGCCCGGCGACAGCGCGCACCTCGACTCGCAAGAGGCTGAGGAGTCAGTCGAGCAGCCGCTCCCGCAGCCGCTCGCGGATCTCCGGGGTGACGCACAGCCCCTTCTCCAGGTAGGCGTCGACGCCGCCCCACGTCTCCTCGATGGTCTCGAGGGCCGCCGTAAGGTACTCGGCGCGGGCGTCGAACAGGGGGCTGAGCAGCTCCATGACCTCGGGGGAGTAGGCCGCGGCGGACTTGCTGCTGCGGTGCACCTTGTAGCGGCGGTGCGTGGCGTTGGACTCCAGGTAGTCGGCGAGGATCGCCTCGCGCTCCACGCCCAGGGCGAGCAGGGTCACCGCGATGGACAGTCCCGCCCGGTCCTTGCCCGCCGCGCAGTGCATCAGGGCGGGGACGCTGTCCTCGGCGAGCGAGCGAAGCACCCGGGAGTGCTCGGCCGTCCGTTCCTTGATGATCCTGCGGTAGGAGGTGATCATCCGGTTCGCGGCCTTGCCGTCGGCGAGGATCGCGCGCAGCTGGTCGATCTCGCCGTCTCGGACCATCTTCCAGAACTCGGCACCGTCCGCGGGGTCGCTCAGCGGCATGTTCACATTGCGCACGCCGGGCAGCTCGACGTCGTGGCCTTCGAGCCGCTGGTCGGCCGCGTTGCGGAAGTCGAAGATCGTGTGCAGGCCCAGGGAGCCGAGGAAGGCGGCGTCCTCCTCCGTCGCATGGGCGAGGTGGCCGCTGCGGAACAGCACTCCGTGCCGCACCCGCCGCCCGTCCGCCGTCGGCAGTCCGCCGACGTCACGGAAGTTGCGCACTCCGGCCAGCTCGGGCTCGGTCGACGGGACCTGCTGCGTCACGGGGGCTCCTCCCAATCCAGCCCGTCGACGCGGCTCATCGACGGGCGCGCTCTCGACGATACGACATGGATTCCTGGGGCAATGAGTTGTCCACAGGCGTTGCCTCACACCCCCGCGACCATTGATGATGTTGGGCCTTGATTGCACCTGTTCGGATCTGCAAGGTCCTGATGCTGGAGATTGCCGAAAACGGCTCTATGCGGCTTCTGTCCGGGCCGACCGGCAGTGAGGACGGCGCGGCATCGAGTGGACCTTCGAGCGGCACGAGGTGGCGGACGACGGGCTGCGGCTGGTGTTCCGGGACACCGGGCCGGCCGTGCACGCGCTCGGCATGCGGTTCGCCCTCTGGGATCGAGCCGGAAATGGCCGATCGGACAGCGACCTGCACCGCGTGCACCCCGACTGGGTGCAGTTCCAACCCGGACGAAAGCGCATGGAAGCCGCAATCAGCTTGTATCGCACCTCGCCTGTGAAGACGTCCAGGAGTACCTCCGGGGGCAGCCCCACGGCCTGCTCTCCAGCGCGCCGGTCGACTACGTCACATAGGACTTCAGCCGCTGCTTCACCGACGCCGGCTGGCCCGGCGAGCCGTGTCCGCGGCGCCTCCGGGTCGACCATGTGCGGGCCTCGTACGGCCTGTTGGACCGGCTGTGGGCGACACACCCCGGCGTCGCTTCGAGCCCTGCTCCGGCCACGGCGAGCCCGTGCCGGCGCTGCGGCTGTGCGGTCCCGGCCCGACAGTGCCGTATAAATGCCGCTAAACGGGCGGAGTTCACCGTGGTGCGGTGTTGCCGCATCACGGATTGCGGACCGGACTGCATGGCGACCTCGATGCGGCGGTTTTCCGGCTCGGCCACATCTGGGCCTTCTGTCCGAATTGCAGCCTTCATTCCAACTCCTTCTGGAATATGGCGTCCTGGGGTGAGGCGCGTGAGCAGCGTCATATTCGTGACCGTGCGTCGCCCGTCATGTTCACGTAATTCAGGTGCTTTTCAAGGGCTTTTGAGGAGAGTGGCGGCCGCTTGATTCACGCACGGTGACCGTAAATTCCCGTAAGGGATCTAGTAAAACGCATTCGCACGGAACCTGTTGGTTGTCCCATTGCGTCTTGGTCGCTTACGTTCGCCACCGATCCGGACGGACGCCCAATCCTGCCGCCGCCCGGAGCCCGCACACACTCACCCGTGCACGGCAGGAGCGGGGGACCCACAGGTACAACCGCCTGTTCCGGTCTCCGGAACGGCTAGGGGTAAAGCCGCGTTTCGACGTGGCCGGGCATCTCCAGTCCGCACCCGACAGCTCACCTCGCAGGCGCCGGAGAGGAATTCGCCATGCCCGCGAAGGGTAAGCATCGCCGTCCCAAGTCCCGTCGTTTCACCCGCTCGATCGCCGTCGCCGGAACCGGTGGCGCCGCACTCGCCCTCCCCTTCATGGGAGCCACCGGCGCCCATGCGGCCACTGCCCAGTCCGTTTCCCAGAATGTTTCGGAAAAGGTCGTGCAGTCAGCTCCGGCCGCGAAGAAGGCGACCGGGAAGAAGGACACCGCGCAGAACGTGGATGTGCGGATCTATTCGGTGCGCGTGGGCGATTACCTCTCGAAGATCGCCGCGGAGCAGCATGTCAGCGGTGGCTGGCAGAGGATCTACCAGGACAACCGTGATGTCGTCGGCGACAACCCGTCGCTGATCCACCCCGGGCAGCGGCTCAGCATCAACAAGAAGGCCGCGACGAGCAAGCCGAAGGCAAGGCCGTCGTCCTCATCGGCGAATTCGTCCGCCGCGAAGTCGTCCTCGGCCAAGCCCTCTTCCGCGAAGGCGTCTTCGTCTTCGTCCGCCTCGAAGAAGACGACGGCCACCACCCAGGCCGCCCAGTCCGCTGCCACCTCCAGCGGCTACGCCCTCCCGGTGAGCGGTGCCTCCGTCGGCACGGCGTACCACGTGGCGGGCAGCATGTGGTCCAGCGGCTACCACACCGGCGTCGACTTCGTCGTCCCGACCGGCACGTCGCTCAAGGCCGTGGCCGCCGGTACGGTCGTCTCCGCGGGCTGGGGCGGCGCATACGGCAACCAGGTCGTCATCAAGCTGAACGACGGCTACTACGCGCAGTACGGCCACCTGTCCTCGCTCTCCGTCTCGGCCGGCCAGACCGTCAGCGCGGGCCAGCAGGTCGGCCTCTCCGGAGCGACCGGCAACGTCACCGGACCTCATCTGCACTTCGAGATCCGCACCACACCGGACTACGGCTCGGACGTGGACCCGGTCGCGTACCTCCGCTCGCACGGCGTCGCCGTCGGCTGAGGCCGGCGTACGACCACACCTGCCCGACACGCTGCCGAAGGCCGGACCCCGATCCCCGGGTCCGGCCTTCGGTGTGTCCCGGCGGCGACTTCCGAGTGCGGCAGTCCACGCCGCAACATCCTTGATCAGAGGCTTATTCCTGGTTTGGTGAGCCCTTTAGGAGTGGCTTATCTCACCGGTCGTCAACCCTTTCCTACGATCGCGTAGGTCACAACCGAAGGTGAATCATGGGCCGATGTGGCAGACGATTCGAAGAGTGACAGCAGATCAGTGATCGGGTCGTACGTGTCGGTGGGGGACAGCTTCACCGAGGGCGTCGGCGACCCCGGCCCCGACGGGGCGTTCGTCGGCTGGGCCGACCGGTTCGCGGTACTGCTCGCGGACCGGCGGCCCGAGGGCGACTTCAGATACGCGAACCTCGCGGTGCGCGGCAAACTCCTCGACCAGATAGTCGAGGACCAGCTTCCGCAGGCCGTCGAACTGGCCCCGGACCTGGTGTCGTTCTCTGCCGGCGGCAACGACATCATCCGGCCCGGCACCGACCCCGACGAGGTCGCCGAGCGCTTCGAGCGGGCGATCGCCCGGCTCACCGAGGTCTGTGGCACCGTCATGGTGACCACCGGCTTCGACACCCGTGGCGTACCCGTTCTCAAGCACCTGCGCGGCAAGATCGCCACCTACAACGGTCATGTGCGGGCCATCGCCGACCGGTACGGCTGCCCGGTGCTCGACCTGTGGTCCCTGAAGACCATCCAGGACCGCCGGGCCTGGGACGACGACCGGCTCCATCTGTCGCCCGAGGGCCACACGCGGGTGGCGCTGCGCGCGGGTCAGGTCCTCGGCCTGGAGGTCCCGGCCGACCCGGACCAGCCGTGGCCGCCCCTCCCGCCGCGCGGCACCCTCGACGTCCGGCGGGACGACGTCCACTGGGCGCGCGAGTACCTGGTTCCGTGGATCGGACGCCGGCTGCGCGGGGAGTCGTCGGGGGACCATGTGACGGCCAAGGGGGCGTTGTCGCCGGACGACATCAAGATGCGGATCGACTCGGTGGCGTGAGGGCCGGGGCCCTCCCGTCCGCCGGACCGCGTCCGTCGTGGCGGGTTCCACGAGCACCGGCAGGGGCAGGAGCGGGGGGGTGTTCCGGCCGGAGGCGAGGGCCCGGCCGAGCGGCTCCGCCGCCCGCCGCGGTGCGAAGCCGGCCGCGCCCGGACGAGTCCGTCGACGGGCCCGCCGTGTTGATCGGCCCGGTCGAGCCGGCGCCGTGTTGCTCGACGGCGCGCCCGCGGCCGCAACGCCGGCGATGCCGGTCAGCGCGACCTCCCCCGGCGTGCTCCCGGGCACCGGAGCGGCCGGGGCGCCGTCGGGCGATCCGGTGTCCACGGCAGTCGTGCCGAGCGCCGTGCCACGGGTCGTCAAGTGACCCGGGAGGACGATCATTTGAGGCGGGGCAGAGGCGGGTGGCGGCTCACCGGGCCGCTGCCGTCAACGCCTCCCGTGCCAGGCCCAGTTCGCGGGCGAGTGCCTCGTCCACCCACGTCAGTGCCCGGGTACGTGAAACCGTGCCCGCGTAGGTCGTCATCTGTACGGCGAGCCCGTCGAGCAGGGCGGTCAGGCGCAGGGCCGCGCCCGTCGGGTCGGGGCACTGGAACTCGCCCGCGGCCACCCCCTCCGCGACGACCTCGGTCAGGGCCGCCTTCCACTGCCGGTCGAGGTCACGGATGACCTCCCGCAGCACGGGCTCGCGCAGGGCCACCGCCCAGCCCTCGATCCACAGCCGCCAGCCCTTGGCCTGGCCGGCGGGGGCGTACCAGCGTACGGCCGACCGCAGCCGGCGCAGCGCGGTGGTGCGCTTGCCGAGAAGCTTGCGCAGCTGCGCGAGGTCGTCCTCGGCCGCATGGGTGAACGCGGCGGCGACCAGCTTCTCCTTGGTCGAGAAGTGATAGAGCACCAGCGCGCTGCTCACGCCGAGCACCGAGGCCACGTCGGCGATCCGGACCGCCGCCACGCCTCGCGCCTCGATCTGCTCGACGGCGGCCCGCAGCAGTTCCTCCCGCCGCTCAGCCACGCTCAACCGCACTCTCGTCACGGCGTCACCCTACACAGCCCTTTCCCGGCTGTGACGTGCGCCGACGTCCGCATCTCGGCAGCCCGCGGGCGGGGCCGCCAGGAGGTCCCGGGGCGGGGCCGTGCCGGGACGGCGCCGTCACCGGTACCGGCGACCTCGTCCAGGGTGCAGCCCCGGCGCATGCGCAGCCCGCCGCTGGACACACCGCGCACCAGCCGGTCGACGACCAGGAAGCCCTGCGGCCGGAGAGGTGGTCGGTCCAGGTGAGCGACATCAAAGGGGTGGACACGCGGTCTCCTCGGGGGGCGATCAGAGCCGGTTACTGAATCGTGAGTCAGTGTCCGAACCGGCGTCACGGCCTGTCGACGCGGCGAGGTGAGCACCGTCGGCGCCCCGGGCGGACCGGCCGAGATCGGTCCGGCCCCGTGCTGTCGGATCGGCCGACCATAATGGAATGTCTCACCGACTCCATCTGGAGGTACCGTGGCCGGTTTCCGTTCCCTCAGCTCCCGGCTCCGCGCGCTGCAGCCCGCGGCCTTCGGTGTGGACCCCAGTGGTGAGCGCATGGCACGCATCCGCAGATCCCCCCACTTCAAGGACGGCGTCTTCCAGAACCCCGGAGGCACGGCCCGGACCCGGCCCTCCGGCTCGGCGCCGTCCTTCGCGAAGGTCTTCTTCGACAAGGACTCCCGGTTCCGCCGCGCCCCCAGCGGCACCATCCCCGTGCACGGAACCACGCTCGCCGACATCGCGCGGCCGCCCGCCACCGGACTGCGGCTGACCTGGATGGGCCACTCCAGCGTGCTCGCGGAGATAGACGGACAGCGGGTGCTGTTCGACCCCGTCTGGGGCGAGCGCTGCTCCCCCTTCCCCTTCGCCGGACCCCGGCGACTGCATCCGGTGCCCCTGCCGCTGGCCGCTCTCGGCCCCGTAGACGTCGTCGTCATCTCGCACGACCACTACGACCACCTCGACATGCCGACGATCAAGGCGCTGGCCGGCACGGACACCGTGTTCGCCGTGCCGCTCGGCGTCGGCGCCCATCTGGAGCACTGGGGCGTGTCGGCCGGCCGGCTGCGCGAACTGGACTGGCACGAGACGACGAAGGCCGGCGGACTCACCCTGACCGCCACACCGGCCCGCCACTTCTGCGGCCGCGGCCTGCGCAACACCCAGCACACGCTCTGGGCCTCCTGGGTCGTCGCCGGAGCGGAGCACCGGATCTACCACAGCGGAGACACCGGGTACTTCGAGGGCTTCCAGGACATCGGCGCCGCGCACGGCCCGTTCGACGCCACGATGATCCAGATCGGCGCCTACTCGGACTTCTGGCCCGACATCCACATGACCCCGGACAAGGGGGTCCGCGCGCACCTCGACCTGCAGGGCGGAGATCCGGCCGTGGGCGTCCTGCTGCCGATCCACTGGGGGACCTTCAACCTGGCGCCGCATCCGTGGGCGGAACCCGGGGAGTGGACGATGCGGGCGGCGCACAAGGCCGGGGTGACGATGGCGGCACCACGGTGCGGCGAGCCGTTCGAGCCGGGCGACGCTCCGTCCGCGACGCCGTGGTGGCGCGCCGTCGCACGGCCGCCCGCCGGGGGCTGGCCGACGTGGCCGCCGGTGGCGTCCGGTCCGGAACAGACCCTCGTGGGGGAGTAGGCGGCCCGGCGCACGGCTCGATTCGGCCCCGCACCGCCGTCTCCGGTGACCGTCGGCCGGATACGGCCGGTGATGATCTCGGGGCGAGGCTCCGTGGGCGCGAGAGCCCCGGCGGCCGTGGGCGTGGGCCGGGCGCAGGCTGAGGAGCGGCTGTCGAAGGGGGGCGGGGGTGTGAGCGGCCCGACCCCGCCGTCTGTTCGCGACCGCTTCTGAGCAGGTGCGATCAGTCCCTGCCGTGTCGTGGACGCGAGGTCGCCGGGGTTTATCGGTCTGTCGTACGAGGCCTCATACCAGAGCAGGACGCTGTGGGCGGGACTTTGCCAACTGCCCACCGCACCTGATGCGTTGCCGACTACTGTGAGTGTCCGTCGGGCGACGCAGGGACGAATTCATCGGCTCTGCCGACCGGCACAGCGATGGCGCATGCCCGAGACGCGCAGACCGCGCGAGCCCATGCCCACGACCGACGGACCAGTACGAGGACGCCGATGTCTCACCTCCGCGCCCCGGCCGCCCGTGCAGACCGCCGAGAGGGCGGACGGCACGGCCGGCCGCCGGCCGCCCGCACCGCACCCGTGCTGCCCGAGGCCCACATACGGCCCCAACTGCTGCGTCTCGCCGTGCTTCCCCCCGTCGCGGTCGCCCTCAGCGCCTGCGCGGCCGTCCTGTTCACCGTCCGCTCCACCGGGGCGCGCCCCGGTCTCACCCTGTGGGGCGTACTCGCCGGCGCGGTCTCCGTGGCCCTCGCGGGCATCCTGATCGCCGCCGTGGCCGCGAACCGTACCGCCGCCTGCGTACGCGACCGCATCGGCGCACTGCGCCGCAGCAGCGCGCGCGGCGAGGCCGAGCTGCGGGCCCTGGTCGAGGCGTTGCGCCGGGGCGAGGGCCCGCCCAAGCGGAAGCCCCGCAGCGGTCCGCCCGAGGACGCCGACGACTTCGAACTGCTCGCCGCCGACCTGGCCCGCGCGCACGACGGCGCCGTCACCGCCGTCGTCCAGGCCGCACAGCTCTCCAGCCAGGCGGGCAGCGAGCAGAAGCTCGAGGTCTTCCTCAATCTCGCCCGGCGCCTGCAGTCGCTGGTGCACCGAGAGATCTCGGTCCTCGACGAGCTGGAGAACGAGATGGAGGACCCCGACCTCCTCAAGGGCCTCTTCCACGTCGACCACCTGGCCACCCGCATCCGGCGCCACGCCGAGAACCTCGCCGTGCTCGGCGGCGCAGTCTCCCGCCGGCAGTGGAGCAACCCGGTCGACATGACCGAGGTGCTGCGCTCCGCCATCGCCGAGGTCGAGCAGTACTCACGGGTCAAGCTCGTCCCGCCGATCGACGGCACCCTGCGCGGCCACGCCGTCGCCGACGTCATCCACCTGCTGGCCGAACTCGTCGAGAACGCCACGGTGTTCTCCGCCCCGCACACCCAGGTCCTGCTGCGCGCCAACCTCGTCACCTCGGGACTCGCCGTCGAGGTCGAGGACCGCGGACTCGGCATGCCCGTCGCCGAGCAGAACAGGATGAACGCCCTGCTCGCCGACCCCGACCAGGTCAACGTCGCCAGCCTGCTGGCCGACGGCCGGATCGGCCTGTTCGTGGTCTCCCAGCTCGCCAAGCGGCACGGCATCCACGTCCGCCTGCAGACCAACATCTACGGCGGGGTGCAGGCCGTACTCGTCGTTCCGCAGGAGCTGTTGGGCCCGGTTCCGGGTGCCGCCGGGACCGCGGCCGGGCCGCCGGCGCAGGAGACGCCGGGGGTGGCGGGAGTGCCCGGGGCACCCGGTGCCGCCGTACCGCACTGGCAAGGGCAGGGACACGGACACGGTCGGGGCGTTCCGGGCGCCCCCGGAACCGTATCCGTACCGCCGGGACCCTCCGTACCGCCGCCGCGGCAGCATCCGCAGCCCGGTCCGGAGGCGGGGCAGCGTGTCCCGTCAGCACGTCCGGCCGTCGACCCGCGTCCGCGGCACCAGGAGGCCACGGCGCCCGGTGACCGGCGACCGCTCCCGCGGCAGCCGGAGACCGCGCGGCCCGCTGTGCCGGCGGCCGACGGGAGCGGGCCGGCTCCCCTGCCCCGGCGCGGGGCCCAGGACGAACGGCCCCACCCGGCGGACGCCCCGCCCGGCATCCGGCCCGACGAACGGCGGCTCGTCGCGGACAACACGGCCGCGCCGCCCACCCCCCGCCCAGGTGCCGTACGCGGCACCATGGGCAAGCCGCAGCTGCCCCGGCGCCGTGCCCAGGAACACATCGTGCCCCAGCTGCGCGGTGGCCCGGCGCCCCGTCAGGACACCGAGCACGTGGCCGGTCACGACCCGGGGCTGATGGCCGCCTTCCAGCGCGGCATCGGCCTCGCCGAGGCCCAGCAGCACGCGGAGTCGACGTACACCGAACCGACTCCACCGACCGCGTCGGCGTCCGTGCAGACGGAGTCCGCACACACGGAGGCGGGCCACATGGTGTCCGCCCCCATGGAGCCGACGTCAATGACCCTGCCGTCGGCCCTGGAGGCTCTCCACACAGACGCGAGACCCGTCACCCGGCCGCGTGCCATGGAGGCACCACCCATGGACGCGTCGCCCGCGGCCCCTCGCAGGAGCGAGGCAGCGCGCGGTGCGCGGGACAGCGGGTCCGCGCCCGCCCTCGACCGGTTCGACCACCCCACCCGGCACGACGGGAGCGCGCCGGCCGGATGACCGCCCCCGCCACCACCCCCACCCCCAGCGCTCCCGCAGACCTTCGTACCTCAAGGAGTCGATCCACCATGGCGAGCGATGCGCCGACCGGCCACGTATCCGATCTCGACTGGCTGATGAGCGGCCTCGTGCAGCGCGTACCGCACACCACCAGCGCGGTACTCCTGTCCTGCGACGGACTCGTGAAGTCGGTCCACGGCCTCGACCCGGACAGCGCCGACCACATGGCGGCCCTGGCCTCCGGCCTCTATTCCCTCGGCCGCAGCGCCGGCGTCCGCTTCGGCGACGGCGGGGACGTCCGTCAGGTCGTCGTCGAACTCGACTCGACCCTGCTGTTCGTGACCACCGCCGGCTCCGGCACCTGTCTCGCGGTGCTCGCCGGCCGCGAGGCCGACGCGGCGGTGCTCGGCTACGAGATGGCGATGCTGGTCAAGAGCGTCCGCCCCTACCTGTCGACCGCGCCCCGCCAGCACGCCGTCGAACCGCCGGCGATGAGGCCTTGAGCGTGGCGGCGGCCGGCGACGGGCCCTGGCTCGACGACGCGGCCGGACGGCTGGTGCGCCCCTTCACGGTCAGCAACGGCCGCACCCGGCCCAGCATCGCGCTCGACCTCCTGTCGCACGTGATGGCCACCGGCGCCACGCCCCTCGGCTACCTGGGCCCCGAGCACACACAGGTGCTCGACCTGTGCCGGGCGCCCGTCTCGGTCGCCGAGGTCGCCGCTCATCTCAAGCTGCCGGCGGTGGTCACCAAGGTGCTGCTGTCGGACCTCCTCGACGGCGGGGCGCTGACCACCAAGCCCCCCGAGTTCCACCACAACCCGACTGACCGGGCCCTTCTGGAGGCAGTGCTCGATGGACTACGACGACAGCTCTGATGCCTTCCCCACCGCGCTCAAGATCCTCGTGGCGGGAGGTTTCGGAGTAGGCAAGACCACCTTCGTGGGCGCGGTCAGCGAGATCGCGCCGCTCAGCACCGAGGAGCTGCTCACCACGGTCAGCGCCGCGACCGACAACCTCGACGGCATCGAGAACAAGGTCGAGACGACGGTGGCCATGGACTTCGGCCGCATAACCCTCGACCCGGAACACGTCCTGTACCTGTTCGGAACGCCCGGACAGGAGCGGTTCTGGTTCATGTGGGACGAGCTCTCCGAGGGCGCGCTCGGCGCGGTCATCCTCGCCGACACCCGGCGCCTGGAGGAGTGCTTCGCAGCCGTCGACTTCTTCGAGCAGCGCGGCCTGGGGTTCATCGTCGCGATCAACGAGTTCGACGGCTCGTACCGCTACGACCCCGAGGAGGTCCGCGCCGCCATCGACCTCGACCCGGTGATCCCCGTCATCCGCTGCGACGCCCGGATCTCCAGCTCCGGCGTCCAGACCCTGCTCACCCTCGTCCGGCACCTCATCGCCCACGCCCCGGCGCACGCGCCGAGCCACGGCGCCCACATGTGACCCCCGAACACCCGCCACGGAGCCCCTGTATGAGGTACGTCCACAGCGACGGAGCCCGCCCATGAGGTACGACCCGTCGCGCCCGGCCGGCCGTCTGCTGCTCACGCCGGAGGACAAGGAGGCCCCCGCCCGGGCCCTGCGACTGCGCCGGCTGGGTCTGGGGCAGCACCCCGAACCCGCCCTGGACGCCTTCACGGACCGCCTCGCCGAGGCCACCCGCACGCCGTACGCCATGGTCAACTTCATCGACGAGAACGGACAGTTCTTCGCGGGCCTGCACACCCCGCCCGCCGGTCTGGTCGTGAAGAGCGACGGCACCAGGCCCGAGGTCGGCCGCTTCATGCCCCGCGACCACGGGTTCTGCCCCCATGTGGTGGTCCGGCGCAAGGCGCTGGTGCTGGAGGACGTCTGCGACTACCCGAGGTTCGCCGGCAACCCGGTCGTCGACGAGTACGGCATCCGCTCCTACCTCGGCGCTCCCCTCATCGACACCACAGGGATGGTCCTGGGCACCGTGAGCGTCGCCGACATCCAGCCGCGCCCCTGGGGGAAGATGGGTCTGGAGGCCATCAAGTCGACGGCCGCGGACCTCGCGGCGCGGCTGGAGCGGCGGGAGGACGACGGCTTCCCGCTGTGAGTCCCCTGCCGCCGCGTCCGCCGTCGCCGTGGCGCCCGTGCTTCGTCACAGGCCTCGCCAGACGTTGTCGAAGGCCGCGTCCTCGACCTTTCGCCGCTGCCGCACGGCTTCCAGCTCCGTCACCGCGTCGCCGACAGCCGCCAGCACGCTCACGAGCGCGTCGTCCGCGGGGCCGTCCGTCGGCTCGTCACGGATCCCGGCGGCGGCAGCCAGGGCGGCGAGGACGGGCTCACCCGCTGCCCGGCGTTCCTCGGCCTGCCGACGGGCCGGCGAGTCGGCGAGTGTCGTCCGGCCGGTCGGGACCGGAATCCAGCGGCCCCGCGACCGCGTGATCAGGCCGTCCTCTTCCAGGCCGGCGAGATGCGCCGAGTACAGGCCGCGGCCTCGGCGCCACAGCCAGTCCTCGACCGTCTCGTACGGCTTCTGCCGGACGAGGGACGACGCCGCCCGGTCCAACAGGCGGTCGTCCGTTGCCGGTTGCGGGCCGGGCACGATGCGGTCACCGTCCAGGGCGACGGCTTCGGCCTCCAAGAGGTCGATCAGTTCGGCCCCCGCGAGGGCGAGGGACAGATCGCCCGGCTCCACAGGTCGGCCGGGTTCCACGTCCATGGCGACGATCATCAGATCCCGTGCTGTGGTCATCGGGGCTCCGCGTCGGTGTGCCGGCTTCGGGCGGCTTCGTCGGGCAGTGGCTCCCCGGTCCGGACTTACGGAACGGGCGTTGTCCCTGGTGACGCGTCGCCGTCCAGAGGGCGAGTGTTCGAGGGGCGAGTGTCGTACGACCACCATCTCGTGCGGGAGGCAGATCCGCACCACGGCGGCGGCCCCGGCCCGCCGAGGATCACGACGGCGGCTGGTACCAGGGCACGGTGGCATCTGTGGCGGAGCGTCGGGGCGACGGCGCACCCGGTGTCCGGCCGACGGACACGCGCAGCCTCCCGGCCCGCCGGGCAGGGCCCGACGTGGAGCTGCGCCGACTGCGGTACTTCGGCGCGGTCGCCGGGGAACCGAACTCCGGCCGGGCCCCCGAGCGGCTCCTCATCGCCGGACCCTCGCTCTCCCGGCAGCTCAAGGGCGCTCGAACGCGACCTGGGTGTCCGGCGGTTCGACCGCGACCGTCGCTAGGTGTCCTTCGCCCCGGCCGGTGCCACGCCCGCGCCGGGTCCCGCCTCGACCGACCGCCGGGGGGAGGGGGCACGGTGCCGCGCGGGCGGCACACCCAAGGGGCCGGGTGCGGGGCGACCCGGTCGCCGCGCGCGGCAGGAGTCGTACGAGAAGTGCCGCCGCCGGACCCGGAGCTGACCGCCTGCATCGAGCCGGGGGCGGGTGTGAAGCAAAGCTGTGGCGCCGCTTAAGAAATCCTCGATGGACCGGGGTGCCGCCGGTACGGCAGATTGCTACGCGATCCCACCCCTCTCCCCGGAACGGGCTTCTTCGGCATGCCCGGACCCGGGACCTCACCCACAGGAGCCGTAGCGTTGAAGGCGCTGGTCAAGGAGAAGGCCGAGCCCGGGCTGTGGCTCGCGGACGTCCCGGAACCCGCCGTCGGACCCGGCGACGTGCTGATCAAGGTGTTGCGGACCGGTATCTGCGGCACCGATCTGCACATCCGGTCCTGGGACGGCTGGGCGCAGCGGGCGATCCGCACCCCGCTCGTGCTCGGGCACGAGTTCGTCGGCGAGGTCGTGGAGACCGGCCGGGACGTCACCGACATCAAGGCGGGCGACCGGGTCAGCGGCGAGGGCCACCTGGTGTGCGGCAAGTGCCGCAACTGCCAGGCCGGCCGCCGGCACCTGTGCCGGGCCACGGTCGGACTCGGCGTCGGCCGGGACGGCGCGTTCGCCGAGTACGTGGCGCTGCCCGCGTCCAACGTGTGGGTGCACCGGGTTCCCGTGGATCTCGACGTGGCGGCGATCTTCGACCCGTTCGGCAACGCGGTGCACACCGCGCTGTCGTTCCCGCTGGTGGGCGAGGACGTCCTGATCACCGGTGCCGGCCCGATCGGCCTGATGGCGGCGGCCGTCGCCCGGCACGCGGGTGCCCGGAACGTCGTCGTCACGGATGTGAGCGAGGAACGGCTGGAGCTGGCCCGGAAGATCGGTGTGAGCCTGGCGCTGAACGTCTCGGACGCCACGATCGCCGACGGACAGCGGGAGCTGGGGCTGCGCGAGGGCTTCGACATCGGCCTGGAGATGTCCGGCCGTCCGGAGGCGATGCGCGACATGATCGCCAACATGACCCACGGCGGCCGGATCGCGATGCTCGGCCTGCCGGCCGAGGAGTTCTCCGTCGACTGGGCTCGGATCGTCACCTCGATGATCACCGTCAAGGGCATCTACGGGCGGGAGATGTTCGAAACCTGGTACGCGATGTCCGTGCTTCTGGAGGGCGGCCTCGACCTCGCCCCCGTGATCACCGGCCGGTACGGTTACCGCGACTTCGAGGCGGCGTTCGCCGACGCGGCGAGCGGCCGCGGCGGCAAGGTCGTCCTGGACTGGAGCGCGTAGGCCGTGAACCGCGTAACTCCCTTTCCGCGCAAGCACTTTTAGGAGCTTTCCGATGTTCGACTCCGTGCGCGACGACCTCCGCGCCACCCTCGACGAGATCCGTGCCGCCGGCCTGCACAAGCCCGAGCGTGTGATCGGCACGCCACAGTCCGCGACCGTGCAGGTCACCGCGGGCGGCCGTGCCGGCGAGGTGCTCAATTTCTGCGCCAACAACTACCTCGGCCTCGCCGACCACCCCGAGGTCGTCGCCGCCGCCCACGCGGCCCTGGACCGCTGGGGCTACGGCATGGCGTCCGTCCGCTTCATCTGCGGCACGCAGGAGGTGCACAAGCAACTGGAGTCACGCCTGTCCGCCTTCCTCGGCCAGGAGGACACGATCCTCTACTCCTCCTGCTTCGACGCCAACGGCGGTGTCTTCGAGACGCTGCTCGGCGAGGAGGACGCGGTGATCTCCGACGCGTTGAACCACGCGTCGATCATCGACGGCATCCGCCTGTCGAAGGCCCGCCGCTTCCGGTACGCCAACCGCGATCTGGCGGATCTGGAGGCGAGGTTGAAAGAGGCGTCCGACGCGCGGCGCCGTCTGATCGTCACCGACGGCGTCTTCTCCATGGACGGCTATGTCGCACCCCTCCGCGAGATCTGCGACCTCGCCGACCGTTACGACGCCATGGTCATGGTCGACGACTCGCACGCCGTCGGCTTCGTCGGCCCCGGCGGGCGCGGCACCCCCGAGCTGCACGGCGTCATGGACCGCGTGGACATCATCACCGGCACCCTCGGCAAGGCGCTCGGCGGCGCCTCCGGCGGCTACGTCGCCGCCCGCGCGGAGATCGTCGCCCTGCTGCGCCAGCGCTCCCGCCCCTACCTCTTCTCGAACACCCTCGCCCCCGTGATCGCTGCGGCCTCGCTGAAGGTGCTCGACCTGCTGGAGTCGGCGGACGACCTGCGCGTCCGTCTGGCCGAGAACACGGCCCTGTTCCGCCGTCGCATGACGGAGGAGGGCTTCGACGTCCTGGCCGGCGACCACGCCATCGCGCCGGTGATGATCGGCGACGCGGCAAAGGCGGGCCGCCTGGCCGAGCTGCTCCTGGAGCGAGGCGTGTACGTGATCGGCTTCTCCTACCCGGTCGTGCCGCAGGGCCGGGCCCGCATCCGCGTGCAGCTGTCCGCCGCGCACTCCACGGACGACGTCGACCGGGCCGTGGACGCCTTCGTCGCGGCCCGCGCCGAGCTCGAAGGCTGAGCTGCCCCGACATATTGCGATAATCGATCCATGATCGAAGCGCGGCGGCTCCACATCCTCCGTGCGGTGGCCGACCACCGTACGGTGACGGCGGCTGCCGCCGCGCTGTACCTCACGCCGTCGGCGGTGTCCCAGCAGCTCACCGCGCTGGAGCAGGAGACCGGCCACCGTCTGGTCGAGCGCGGCGCGAAGGGCGTCCGGCTGACCCCGGCCGGCGAGATCCTGCTCAGCCACACCAACGCGGTCCTCGCCCAGCTGGAGCGGGCGGAGGCGGAACTGGCCGCGTACGGCTCGGGCGCGGCCGGCACGGTCACGGTCGCCTCCTTCGCGACCGGTATCGCCCTGGTCGTCGCGCCCGCGGTGGCCCGCCTCGCCGTGTCGGCGCCCGGCATCCGCATCCGCGTCCAGGACGCCGAGGGCGACGCCAGTCTGCCGATGGTCCTCGACCGGCAGGTCGACGTCGCCGTCGCCGTCGAGTACCGCGGGGCCCCGCCGGCCGACGACCCGCGGCTGAGCCACTTGCCGCTGTACGCCGAGCCCTTCGACGCGGTGGTCCCGGTGAGCCACCGATTGGCCGGCGCGAGCGACGTGCCGTTGGCCGAGCTGGCCAAGGACTCCTGGATCGGCCCCTACCCGGGCAACCCCTGTCATGACGTGGTCGTCCTGGCCTGCGAGGCCGCCGGCTTCCAGCCGCGTATGGAGCACAGTTCGGACGACTTCCGCGCGGTCGTGGCACTGGCGTCCGCCGACGCGGGAGTGGCACTGGTGCCCCGCTCGGCGCTGCGCGGCATGGACCTCGCGGGGGTGGTCGTGCGTCCGGTCGACGGTGTGGCGCCGACCCGCCGGGTGTTCGCCGCCGTACGGCGGGGGGCCGAGGAGCATCCGCTGATCCGTCCCGTGCTGGAGGCGCTGGGAGAGGCCGCGCGGGCGTGAGCCTCCCGTAACAACGGCGTTTCATATCTGGGATAGCGTCCCAGATATGAAACAAGCAGAGAGTGCACCCGCTCCTGATCCGGTCGACTCCATGCTGGGCACCCGCCTCGCCGAACTACGGGCAGAACGCGGCTGGTCACTCGGGGAACTGGCGGAGCGCAGCGGGGTGAGCCGGTCGACCCTGTCCCGGGCCGAGCGCGCGGAGATCAGCCCCACCGCCTCGCTCCTCAACCGCCTGTGCGGCGTCTACGGGCGCACCATGTCCCAGCTGCTCAGCGAGGTCGAGGCCGAGCCCGCGCCGCTGGTGCGGGCCGCCGAGCAGCCGGTGTGGGAGGACCGGGCCTCCGGGTTCGTACGACGGTCCGTGTCCCCGCCGCACTCCGGGCTGCGCGGCGAACTCGTCGAGGGACGGCTCGCCGTCGGCGCCGACATCGCCTACGACCGCCCGCCCGTGCCCGGCCTGGAGCAGCACATCTGGGTCCTGGACGGGGCGCTCGACGTGATCGCGCAGGACGTCGGGCACCGTCTCGACACCGGGGACTGTCTGCGGCTGCGCGTGTGGGGGCCGACGCGCTTCCGGTGCGCCGGCCCCGGGGAGGCGCGGTATGTGCTGGCGGTGGTGCTGCCGTGATCGTGACCCGGCTGGACGACGCTCACCTGCGCTCGCGTGTGGACGAGTTGGCCGGTCTGCTGGTCGACACCGTCGACGGCGGCGCCTCGGTCGGCTTCCTCGCGCCGCTCCACCACGCGGCGGCCGTCACCTGGTGGAAGGGGCGTGCCGGCCCGGTGCGCGCCGGGCAGCTCGCCGTATGGGCGGCGTACGACGGCTCCCGGGTGGTCGGCACCGTCAGCCTGGCCTTCGCCGACAAGCCCAACAGCCGCCACCGCGCGGAGCTGGTCAAGCTGATGGTGCACCGGGACGCCCGTGGTCGGGGGCTCGGCCGCAGACTCCTGACCACCGTCGAGGAGGCGGCCGTCGCGGCGGACGTCACCCTGCTCCACCTGGACACCGAGACCGACAGCCCCGCCGAGCACCTCTACCGCTCGGCCGGCTGGACCCGGGCAGGCGTGATCCCCGACTACGCGGCGGACCCGGCCGGAGTGCTGCGGCCGACGACGCTCTACTACAAGCACGTGGGTGCGACGGGAGCAGTCGCGGCTGCCGGTACGGGCGCCGGCGCGGGTCCGGGGGCTCCCGCCGGGTGACTGTCAGTGGCAGCGGCTACGGTGCCTGTCATGCCGGACGCCGAAGACGTACGCCGTATCGCCCTGTCCCTCCCGGACACGACGGAGAAGATCGCCTGGAGCATGCCCACGTTCCGGGTGGCGGGCAAGATGTTCGCCACGCTGCCCGAGAACGAGACCTCCCTCGCCGTGCGCTGCCCGAAGGAGGAGCGTGACGAACTGGTCCTGGCGGAGCCGGAGAAGTTCTGGATCGCGGACCACGAGGCCCAGTTCGCCTGGGTGCGGGCCCGCCTCGCCGCGATCGAGGACGAGGGTGAACTGCGGGACATCCTCGCCGACTCCTGGCGCCAGGCGGCGCCGCCCCGACTCGTCGACGCCTACCCCGAGTTGGGCCTGCCGGGCGCCGGGTGACCGTCCCCTCGCCCGCCGCGGCGCCCCGGCTGTCCGCCGGTCACGAACAAAGGAGTGCGCGATCACCGACCCGAGTGCGGTATTGTTTCCATGCACGCTCGGCCAGGGAAAACACCAGGTCAGACGGGCATCGGGACGTGGCGCAGCTTGGTAGCGCACTTGACTGGGGGTCAAGGGGTCGCAGGTTCAAATCCTGTCGTCCCGACTTGCGAAGTAGCAGGTCAGAGGCCGTATCGGAGCAGTCCGATACGGCCCTCTCGCTGTCCCGCCTCAGAGGGCGCTCTCGTGTGCCCGCGATGGCTCCGGGATCCCCGGAGGCAGCCGGCGCGCCCGTGTGACGGTCGACTCCCACAGCCGTTCGTGGTGTCGGCCGGCTCGACGCGGCGCGTCACGACCCGGTTGAGCTCACGTGCCCGGAACCGCGCCCCGTCGAGGCTCACCGGTGAACCGAGTCCCCGTCATGTCCGCGTGCTCGAACGCCTTGCCGCGCGGATCGGCGAAGCCGCTGTCGCCCGTCGGCGGTCAGACCAGGGCACGAGCAGTGCCCACCCGGATCAGTGGTGCCTTCGTCCGACATCCGACGCTGCCTCTCGGCCGTTCCGGGTTCGACCGGACGACATGAGCGATTTGCAGCGATATGTGCTTGATGTTGCTCTTCGCAATGCTTAGCGTCGCCGGAAGAGGAACCGCTGCGGGGTGTGAGTCCCGTGTCACCGTCCCGGAAGCGAGGTGTGGAGCGCGTGCACGTGAGGTGCGGCTGCCGGCCCATTTCGGGGAGAAAGGCGCGTCCCAAGGGGATGCGGCGGCTGCGGGCGTTCGCCGTGCTGCCGTTGCTGGCATCGGTGCTCGCCGCCTGCGGCGGCGACGAGGGCACCGGCCGGCCGACCCTCAACTGGTACAACTTCCCCGACGACTCCGGTGCGCTGCAGAAGGCGGCCGACAGGTGCAGCCAGGCATCCGGCGGCCGCTACCGGATCGTCTACAACAAACTCCCGCGCGCCGCCGACGGCCAGCGCCAGCAGCTCGTCCGCAGGCTCGCCGCCGAGGACGACTCGATCGACATCCTGGGCCTGGACGTCACCTGGGCGGCGGAGTTCGCCGAGGCCCGCTGGATCCGTGAGTGGACGGGGGCGGCGAGGCGGCAGGCCACCGAGGGCACCCTGCGGGTACCGCTGCAAACCTCGACCTGGAAGCGCAGGCTGTACGCCGTCCCGTACAACACCAACACCCAACTCCTCTGGTACCGCAAGGACTTGGTGCCTACCCCGCCCAGGACCTGGGCCGAGATGCTGGACATGTCCCGTAAGCTCGCCCAGCAGGGCAAGCCGCACTTCGTGGAGATCCAGGGCGCCCAGTACGAGGGCCTGACCGTCTGGTTCAACACACTGATCAACAGCGCGGGCGGCTCCATCCTCAACCGCAGCGCCACCGAGCCCTCCCTCGGCCCTCCCGCTGTGCGGGCCGCCGGGATCATGCGCGAGCTGGCGAACTCTCCGGCCGCGGACCCCTCCCTGTCCAACCAGATGGAGGACCAGAACCGGCTGGCCATGGAGGCGGGGACGGCGGCGTTCGAGCTCAACTACCCGTTCGTCTATCCGTCGATGAAGGCCAACAACCCCGAGCTGTTCAAGAACTTCCGCTGGGCGCCGTACCCCCGGGTCGACGCGAACCGCCCGTCACGGCCCACCATCGGCGGCATCGACCTGGCCGTGAGTGCCTACTCGCGCCACCCCGGCCTGGCCTTCGAGGCGGCCCTGTGCCTGCGCAACCGGGAGAACCAGCTCACCGCCGCGATCGACGGCGGCCTGCCGCCGACCCTGCGTGCCCTGTACGACGAGCCGGCGCTCATCAAGCAGTACCCGTTCGCCAAAGAGGTTCTGGCCGCCCTGGAGACTGCGAGCGTCCGCCCGCTCACTCCGGCCTACCAGAACATCTCGATCGCGATCTCCCACACGCTGTCCCCGCCGTCCGGGATCAAGCCGGTGAGCTCGGTCAACACCATCAGGGAACAGATCGACGAGGCTCTGCGATCCGAGGGCGTGATCCCGTGAACCACCTCCACCTCCACCACCCCGCCGGCCGGTCACCCCGCGCGCGGGTCTCACCCCCGGGCGGTCCGAGATGAGTATGCAGGCGGAACCGGCCGGAGCCCCGCCGCCCCCGGAGGCGGAGCAGACACGCAAGGGACCCGCGGCGCTCTCGGTCGGCGCCCGGCAGGAGCGGCGGCTCGGCTGGCTGCTGTGCGCACCGGCCGTCGTCGTCATGCTCGCGGTGACCGCCTACCCCATCGGATACGCCATCTACCTCTCCCTCCAGCGCTACGACCTGCGCTTCCCGGGACAGGCGAAGTTCGTGGGCCTGAGCAACTACGGGGCGGTGCTGACCTCCCCGTTCTGGTGGGACGCCTTCTGGGTCACGCTGTTCATCACCGTGGTGTCCGTGGTCATCGAACTGGTCCTCGGCATGGGGCTCGCGCTGGTGATGCACCGCACGATCTTCTGGCGCGGCGTGGTCCGCACGTCGGTCCTGATTCCGTACGGCATCGTCACCGTGGTCGCCGCCTTCTCCTGGCAGTACGCCTGGACCCCGGATCTCGGCTACCTCGCCGAGCTGCTGCCCAGCGGAGACGCCCCGCTGACCGAACAGTGGCCTGCCCTGTGGCTGATCATCCTCGCCGAGGTGTGGAAGACGACACCGTTCATGGCCCTGCTGCTGCTCGCGGGCCTCGCCCTGGTCCCCGAGGAGACCCTGAAGGCGGCCATGGTGGACGGCGCCACCCCCTGGCAGCGCTTCACCAAGGTCATGGTGCCGCTGATGAAGCCGGCCATCCTGGTGGCCCTGCTCTTCCGCACCCTGGACGCGTTCCGGATCTTCGACAACATCTACATCCTGACCGCGGGCGCCCAGGGAACCGGCTCCGTGTCGATCCTCGGGTACGACAACCTGTTCACCGCGCTGAACCTGGGCATCGGGTCGGCGATCTCGGTCCTGATCTTCATCTGCGTCGGGATCATCGCCTTCACCTTCGTCAAGCTGTTCGGCGCGGCCGCACCCGGCGCGGAGGTGAAGCGCTGATGGCCGCCGTAGGCAAGACGCATGCCACCCGCTGGGGTGTCCTGAACGTGGTGGTGGTGCTGTACGCCCTGTTCCCGGTGTGGTGGATCGCCGCGCTGTCGTTCAAGGACCCCAGCACCCTCACCGACGGCGACTACATCCCCAGGGACTGGACCTGGGAGAACTACCGGGGCATCTTCGAGACCTCGGAGTTCACCCGGGCGCTCGTCAACTCGATCGGTATCGCCCTGATCGCCACGGTGATCGCGGTGGCGCTGGGCACGATGGCCGCCTACGCGGTGGCCAGGCTGCGGTTCCCCGGCAAAAAGGTGCTCATCGGCATGTCTTTGCTGATCGCGATGTTCCCGCCGATCTCCCTCGTGTCACCGCTGTTCAACATCGAGCGGATCATCGGGATCTTCGACACCTGGATCGGGCTGATCATCCCGTACATGACCTTCTCCCTGCCGCTCGCGATCTACACCCTGTCGGCGTTCTTCCGGGAGATCCCCTGGGACCTGGAGAAGGCGGCCAAGGTGGACGGGGCCACACCCGCGCAGGCCTTCCGGATGGTCATCGTGCCGCTGGCCGCGCCCGGCGTGTTCACCACGGCCATTCTCGTGTTCATCTTCTGCTGGAACGACTTCCTGTTCGCGATCTCGCTGACCTCCACCGAGTCCGCGCGTACCGTGCCGGCGGCGATCGCGTTCTTCACCGGCAGCTCGCAGTTCCAGCAGCCCACCGGGTCGATCGCCGCCGCCGCGGTGGTGATCACCATCCCGATCATCTTGTTCGTTCTGTTCTTCCAGCGACGGATCGTCGCCGGACTGACCTCCGGGGCGGTCAAGGGATGACCCCGAAGGCATGAAGGCAAGGAGGCACCACCCATGGCCGAGATCGTCCTTGAGGGAGTCACCAAGCGTTTTCCCGACGGATCCCTCGCCGTCAAGGACGTGGACCTCGACATCGCCGACGGCGAGTTCGTGATCCTGGTCGGTCCGTCCGGATGCGGCAAGTCCACCACCCTGAACATGATCGCCGGACTCGAGGACATCACCGACGGCACGCTGCGCATCGGTGACCGGGTCGTCAACGACCTTGCACCCAAGGAACGCGACGTCGCCATGGTGTTCCAGAGCTATGCCCTGTACCCGCACATGACCGTCCGGGAGAACATGGGCTTTCCGCTGCGCTTGGCCAAGGTGGACAAGGCCACCATCAACACCAAGGTCGAGGAGGCCGCCCGGGTTCTCGACCTGGCCGAGCACCTGGACCGCAAGCCCGCCAACCTCTCGGGCGGCCAGCGCCAGCGCGTGGCCATGGGGCGGGCGATCGTGCGTGACCCCAAGGCGTTCCTGATGGACGAGCCGCTGTCCAACCTGGACGCCAAACTCCGGGTGCAGATGCGCACCCAGATCTCCCGGATCCAGCGGCGCCTCGGTACCACCACCGTGTACGTCACCCACGACCAGACCGAGGCGATGACCCTCGGCGACCGGGTCGTGGTCATGAGGACGGGCCTGGTCCAGCAGATCGGCACGCCCGCGGACCTCTACGACCACCCGCGCAACCTGTTCGTCGCGGGCTTCATCGGCTCCCCGGCGATGAACTTCCTGAATGCCACCCTGGAGAACGGTGTCCTGCGCTCGCCCCTGGGCGACCTGCCCCTGGACGACCGTACGCGGCAGGCGCTGGAACGGCAGAACGCGCCCCGCGAGCTCATCGTCGGGCTGCGGCCCGAGGCGTTCGAGGACGCGGCCCTCTCGCACGACCGGGAGCGGGGCGGCCCCGTCTACACCGCCACCGTTGACGTACTGGAGTCGCTGGGCTCCGACGTGTACGTCTACTTCAGCGCGGAGGGCGGGCCCGTGACCACCGCCGAACTCGAGGAGCTCGCCACGGACTCGGGCCTGCGCGACACCGGCGCCGAGGCCGGCCAGCAGATCGTGGCCCGCCTGGACGCCGCCACGCGCGCCCGCGAAGGCGAACCCGTGGAGCTGCAGGTCGACATGGGCAAGGCCCATGTGTTCGACCCCGCGACCGGAGCGAACCTCACACATCCGGAGAGCGTCGGCTGACGATGCGTCACCGCATCGGCGTCTTCGTCGGGTCCAGGACCCCGGCCTGACCGGTCGGGGCCCTCGCCCGGGTCTGCGCGGCCGGTGACGAACGGTCCCGCCCGGCGACAGCCGCCTCGTCTGCCTCCCCGCGCTGCTCCGGCGCTAGTCCCGCACCGGATTCCGTACCTCTCGGCCAGGCTGCTCAGGCTGCGCGCGCCCGGTGTGCCGTCCCCTGACGACGGGCCCCGTGGGGAGGGGGTGGCCGTCCGGCTTCTCGCCGGGACGTGGGGCGCCGTTCCGCACCCGGTGGGAGAGCGGCTTGCGCAGGCTGTTCTCGCCCCTGGCAACGAACGTGGGAAGCCACGACGGTGGGGGATGCGTTTACACTGTGTAACAGGAGCATTCAGGGCATACCGGGAGCATCATGTCCCGTCCGCGCATTCTCCTTCCGGTGCTCGCTCTGGCACAGGTGCTGTTGTTCGCATCCCCCGCTTGGGGACAGGGCGAGGAGGTCCCGCACGGCCGGGGGTTCGGAGCACGGCTGCTGCAGGCGCTGATCGACGGCATCCAGTTCGGCGTGATCATCGCCATCACCGCCGTCGGGCTGTCACTGATCTTCGGCACCATCCACCTGATCAACTTCGCGCACGGCGAGTTCGTCACGATCGGCGCCACGTTCGCGTTCTTCCTCAACGTCTCCCCGGCGGGCCCGGGGTGGCACCTCGTGCCGGCCACGATCGCGGCCGTCCTCGTCGGTGCGCTGCTGGGCGCGGCCGTGGACCGCACCATCTGGCGCCCCCTGCGGGCACGGGGCACCGGGCTGATCAACCTGTTCATCGTCACGATCGGACTGTCCCTGCTGCTGCGGCACATCGTGCTCGTCCTGTACGGGACACGGCCCGCCTCCTTCGCCCAGTACGACATCCAGAAGGCGTTCGACTGGGGGCCGGTCGGCATCACCCCGCGGGACCTCACGGTCACCCTGCTCTCCGTCCTCGTGCTGCTCGGCGTCGCCGTCCTGCTGCAGCGGACCCGGGTCGGTACGGCCGTCCGCGCCGTCTCCGTCAACCGCGATCTCGCGGAGGCCTCGGGCATCGACGTTCAGCGGGTGGTGCTGTTCGTGTGGATGCTCGGCGGCGGCCTGGCCGCCCTCGGCGGGGTCTTCCTGGGTCTGGTGGAGATCATCACCTGGGACATGGGGTTCAAGCTGCTGCTGCTGATGTTCGCCGGGATCATCCTGGGCGGACTGGGCTCCGCCTACGGCGCGATGGTGGGCAGCCTGGTCATCGGGATCGTCGCCCAGGTGTCCAGCCTGTGGTTCCCGGTCGACCTTCAGTACGCCTGGGCGCTGCTGGTCCTCATCGTCGTGCTGCTCGTCCGGCCGCAGGGCATCCTCGGCCGCCGCGAACGCGTGGGATGAGGAGGCGGGCCCATGGACTGGTCGGTCATCTTCTCCGACGCACTGCGGTCCGGCATCGGTCCGATCGCCGCCGTCTACGCGCTCGCCGCGATGGGGCTGAACCTGCACTTCGGCTACACCGGCCTGCTCAACTTCGGCCAGGTCGGCTTCATGCTGGTGGGCGGCTACGGGCTGGCGGTCACGGTGGCGACGTACGACGGGCCCATGTGGCTCGGGGTGCTGGCCGGACTCGCCTGCGCCGTCGTGCTGGCCCTCCTGCTGGGTGTCCCCACGCTCCGGCTGCGGGCCGACTACCTCGCGATCACCACCATCGCCGCCGGGGAGACGCTCCGGCTGTTCTACCGCTCCAGCTGGGCCGAGGACGTCACCGGCGGGGTGTTCGGCCTGCAGAGGTTCGCGAGTGACTTCTACGACCTCAGCCCGATACCGCGGGGCACCTACGGGGTGTGGCGGGTGGAGTTCAACTCCCGTGACGTGTGGGTGCTCATCATCGGATGGGGACTGGTGGCGGTGGTCGCGGTACTGCTCGCCCTGCTGGTGCACAGCCCGTGGGGCCGCGTCATCCGCTCCATCCGCGACGACGAGAACGCCCCCCGCAGCCTCGGCAAGAACGTCTACGCGTACAAGATGCAGAGCCTGGTCCTGGGCGGAGTGATCGGGGCGGTCGCGGGCATGCTGCAGGCCATCCAGGTGCAGTCGGTGAACCCCGACAGCTTCGACCCGGCCGTCACGTTCTTCCTGTACACGCTGCTCGTGCTGGGGGGTGCCGGGCGGATCCTGGGGCCGGTCATCGGCTCCATCCTGTTCTGGTTCGTGCTCAGCTTCCTCGACAGCGCGCTGCGGCAGGCCATCGACGCCGGCTACATCTCGTCCGACGTGATCAGCACGTCCGAGATCGGGGCCGTGCGCTTCGCGCTGGTCGGCCTCGCCCTGATCCTGCTGATCGTGTTCCGGCCGCAGGGCATCCTCGGCAGCCGGAAGGAGATGCTGCTCAGTGAGCGATGATCAGGCACCCCCCACGGGCGGGTCCGCCGCGGCCGGCCCGCGGCTCGCCGGGACAGCGCCCGAGCCGGGGGCACCCAAGCCGGACGCGCTGCTCGTCCTGGACCGGGTTACCCGCAGCTTCGGCGGACTCGCCGCCGTACGGGTGGAACACCTGGAGGTGCAGCGAGGGGCCATCACGGCGCTCATCGGCCCGAACGGCGCCGGCAAGACGACGCTGTTCAACATCGTGAGCGGATTCGACCGGGCCGACGGCGGCCACTGGTGGTTCGACGGGCATCCCCTCGCCGGCCGCCCCGCGCACCGGGTGGCGCGGCACGGCCTGGTCCGTACGTTCCAGCTCACCAGGGTCATTCCCCGGCTGTCCGTGCGGGAGAACATGATGCTCGCGGCCTCCGGACAACGCGGCGAGAAGCTGCTGCCCGCACTGCTGCGGCCGCTGTGGCACGGGCAGGAGCGGGAGGCCCGGCGCAGGGCGGACGAGCTGCTGGAGCGGTTCAGGCTCGGGCAGCTCCGCGACGACTACGCCGGCACCCTGTCGGGAGGACAGCGCAAACTCCTCGAGCTGGCCCGCGCGCTGATGGCCCGGCCCGTCATGGTGCTGCTCGACGAGCCGATGGCCGGCGTCAACCCGGCGCTGACCCAGAGCCTGCTCGGACACATCACCGAGCTGCGGGACGAGGGAATGACCGTCTGCTTCGTCGAACACGACATGGACGTGGTGATGGGCATCAGCGACTGGGTGGCCGTCATGGCCGACGGCCGGCTGGTGGCGGAGGGCCCACCGCACACGATCGCCCGGAACCCCGACGTCGTGGACGCCTATCTGGGCAGACGGCACGACGAACCAGGAACGCCCCGAGGCCAGGAGTGACGCTCATGCCCACCGACGACCAGGTACCGATGCTGACGGCCGAGGGCATCGTCGCCGGTTACCTCCCAGGAGTCGACGTGCTGCGCGGATGCAGTGTCCGGGTGGACCCCGGCGAACTGGTCGGTGTGATCGGCCCCAACGGAGCCGGAAAGTCGACCCTGATCAAGGCGGTCTTCGGCCTGCTGCGCGTGCGCGGGGGGACGGTACGGCTGCTCGGCGAGGACGTCACCAACCGGCCCGCGCACGAGCAGGTCCGCCGGGGCGTGGGATACGTACCGCAGCTGCAGAACGTCTTCCCGGCGCTGACCGTCGAGGAGAACCTCCGGATGGGTATCTATCTGCGGCCCAAGGCCTTCGCCGGGCGGGCCGCGGAGCTGGAGGAGCTCTTCCCCGTGCTGGCCGCCCGCCGCAAGCAGAAGGCCGGATCCATGTCGGGCGGCGAGCGGCAGATGCTGGCCATGGCACGGGCGCTGATGATGGAGCCACGGCTGCTGCTGCTCGACGAGCCGTCGGCGGGCCTGTCCCCGGCCCATCAGGACCTCGTGTTCGAGCGGGTGAAGGAGATCAACGGCGCGGGAGTCGCCGTGCTCATGGTCGAGCAGAACGCCCGCCGATGCCTGCAGATCTGCCACCGCGGCTACGTTCTCGACCAGGGCCGGAACGCGTACACCGGTACGGGGCCGCGTCTGCTGCGCGACGAGAAGGTGATCGAGCTCTATCTCGGCACCCTCGCCCGCGTCCGCTGATCTCCTCGGCTCGTCGTCTCAGTCCTGGGCGGTGCTCACCTCGGTGCGGACGGTGCGCAGCTTGCCCTGGTCGTCATAGGCGTACACCTCGATCGTGGCCCGGCCCGGTTCACCCTTGTCGGTGAAGTCCAGCGGACCGCTCACTCCGTCGTAGTCGATGTCCCTCCCGGCCGCGATCAGCTTCTTGCACGCGGCGAACGTGTTGCACTTCTCGCCGTCCTTGGTGACCCCGACCATCTCCTTGGAGAAATCCTCAGGGTTGTCCGACTTGGCCTGCTCAGTGGCGAGGGCGATGGTCGTCGCACAGTCGAACACCTGCGGCGCGAACTGCAGCTCCCTGAGTTTGGGCGCGAACTTCTTGAGATCCTTCACGAACTGCGCGTTGGACGCCGACGCGGGCGCCGTCCCCTTCATCCCGGCGAGCCGCTGCGGGTTGCCGGGGGCGACGATCGACGGCAGTTCCTCACTGCGCAGGCCGTCGGCGCCGTAGACGCCGACCTGGTCGGGACCGAGGCCCGCCTCGATCAGCGCCTGCAGTACCTGTGCGCCCTCCTCGAACGCGATCACCGCGACCGCGTCAGGATTGGAGTCCTTGGCCTTCTGCACGATCTGGTCGAAGTTCGTCGCCTTCGGGTCGTAGGTCTCCGCGAGCGTCACGGTCGCGCCGGCGTCCTCCAGTTCCTGCTTGGTGGAGTCGACCAGGCCGCGCCCGTAGTCGTCGGCCCGTCCGATCAGTGCCACCCGGTTGTGGCCGTCCCCGCGTATCAGCTTCGCCAGGACCGGCGCCTGGAGCACGTCGCTCGGCGCGGTGCGGAAGTAGAACCCGCCGTCGTCGTAGTCGGTGAAGGTGGGTGCCGTGTTAGACCCCGAGCACTGGACCACGCCGGCTCCCGTCACCCGGTCGATGAATGCCAGCGACATCCCGGAGGCCGCCGCGCCGATGATCGCGTCCACGCCGGACGCGAGGACCCGGTCGGCCGACTCTGCCGCGACGGCTTCCTGACCGGCTTCGTCGCCGCCGACCGGCGTCGGAACCGGCTCGCCGAGGACACCGCCCGCGTCGTTCATCGTCTTGATCGCGAACTTCAGGGACTCGATCTGCGGCGGCCCGAGGAAGGCGAGCTGACCGGTCTCCGGCAGCACGTAGCCGAACTTGAGCTCACCGTCTTCGTCGGCCGGGGCCACGGCCCCGGCACTGCCGGTCGCGCCGACGGCCGCCCCCAGCAGGGCCGCCGCGCCTGCGAAGATCGCGAACCGTTGCACTGACGCTTTCATGTCCGCCTCCTCTCGGTGAGGCGGACGTCGGTCGAGGGGCCGGCCGGCGCCCGCCCTCACTACAGAGGGTAAGACTTGCAGGTCGCGGGCGGCGAGGGCCGACCCTGCTGCGGCCGCCGGGCGGTCAAGCGGCAACGGTCCGGGAACCGGGCCGCCGGCTGAGAAAAACGCTTGGACTCCGGCGGCGCCGTCGCGGGACACTGCGACTTCACTCGACAACACAGGGTTTGGGATGGGATCGCCTGAATCGCGCAAGTCCTTACCGGGCAGGGGCTCGGTGCTCCTCGCACTCCGTTACTACGGACGGGAGTTGTCCCGTCTCCGCCGGCTGGCCGTACCCGCGATGCTGCTGCCGGCGCTGGGCAACACAGGCATCGCCTACATCGCGCCGCTGGTCGTGGCGAAGCTCGTCGGCCGGATCGCCGACGACGACGCCGGAATCACGATCGGCGCGACGCTGCCCTACGTCCTCGGTTTCGCCGGTGTCCTGCTGCTCGCGGAGGCGCTGTGGCGCCTCGGTCTGCACTGCCTGAACCGCCTCGACGGCCTCGGCATCGAGCATCTGTACGTGATCGGCATGGACGAGCTGTTCGCCAAGGACGCCGCGTTCTTCCACGACAACTTCGCGGGGTCGCTGACCAAGCGGGTGCTGAGCTTCGCCTCCCGCTTCGAGGAGTGCGTCGACACCCTGACGTTCCAGGTCGTGGGCAGTCTCGTGCCCCTGCTGTTCGGCTCGGTGGTCCTGTGGAGCTACGAACCGCTGCTCGTGGTCGGGCTCCTGGTGATGATCGCACTGACGGCACTGTGCGTGGTGCCCCTCATCCGTCGCCGCCAGGCGCTGGTCGACCAGCGTGAGGAGGCGATCGCCCGGGTGTCGGGCCACGTCGCCGACAGCCTGATGAACATGGACACGGTCCGGGCGTTCGCCGCCGAGGAACGTGAGGCCGCGGAACACCGGGCCCGCGTCGCGGAGTCGCGGCGGCTCATGCTGAGGTCGTGGGACTACGGCAATCTGCGCATCGACACGCTGGTCGCGCCGATGTCGGTGCTGACCAACGCGCTGGGCCTGCTGCTCGCCGTCACGCTCGGCGGGGGAGGGCACGGCGTGGAGGCGGTCGTCGTCGCCTTCACCTACTACAGCAACGCGACGCGGATCATGTTCGAGTTCAACCAGATCTACCGCCGTCTGGAGAGCTCGATGACTGAGGCCGCCCAGTTCACCGAGCTGCTGCTGACACCGCCGACCGTGCTCGACCCGGCGCTGCCGGAGCCTGTGCCGTCGGGGGCCGCCGACGTCCGCTTCGAGCGGGTGACCTTCGCCCACGGGGGCGCGGAGCCGCTGTTCGAGGGCCTCGACCTGGCCGTCCCCAGCGGGACGAAGATCGGTCTCGTCGGCCGGTCCGGCGGAGGCAAGACCACGCTCACCCGGCTGCTGCTGCGGATGACGGACATCGACGCCGGCCGGATCCTGATCGCAGGCCAGGACATCAGCAAGCTGCGCCAGGCCGACCTGCGCAGTCTGCTCGCCTACGTGCCGCAGGACCCGGCGATGTTCCACCGCACGCTGCGGGACAACATCGCGTTCGCCCGGCCGGACGCCACCGAGGCCGAGATCCGCCGCGCGGCCGAGGCGGCACACGTCACGGAGTTCGCCGACGCACTGCCGGAGGGCTTCGACACCATGGTGGGCGAGCGCGGCGTCAAGCTGTCCGGCGGACAGCGCCAGCGGGTCGCTCTCGCCCGGGCGATCCTGCGAGACGCGCCGATCCTGCTGCTCGACGAGGCGACCAGCGCCCTCGACTCCGAGAGCGAGATCCTCGTCCAGGAGGCGCTGTGGCGACTCATGGAAGGGCGGACTGCGCTCGTGGTGGCGCACCGGCTGAGCACGGTCGCCACCATGGACCAGCTGGTCGTCCTCGACCGCGGACGGATCGTCGAGCAGGGCACGCACCAGGATCTGCTCGCCTGCGACGGCGCCTACGCCAAGCTCTGGCAGCACCAGTCGGGAGGCTTCCTCGAAGACCGCCCCGCACGGGCCGACCTGCACTGAACCGGGCGACCCGGACCACGGCTCAGACGAACTGCACCTCTGCCCACCTGCTGGTTCCGCCCGGGTGCACGTGTATGCCGCACCGGGCGGACAGCGCGTGGACGATGCCGAGGCCGCGGCCGTGCTCGTCCGGGTCGACGGCGGAAGCCGCCAGCGCGGCCGGGGCCGCGGGCCCGTTGTCGGTCACCTCGACGCGTACGGCGCCGTCCCGGTCCACATGGTTCCGCGAGAGCGTCAGCGTCGCCGGGGGCACGGCGTGCACGATCGCGTTGGTGAGCAGCTCCGAGACCACCAGCAGCACATCCTCGGCGACGTCCGCGGCCAGGCTCCAGTCGGTGAGGACCCTGCGCACGCTTCGACGTACGGCCGAGACGGCGCCCGGGGCGTGCGGAAGCGGGAAGACGTGTTCGACTTCCCCGTGCGGCGCGGCGTCGAGCTGCGCTGTTGTCATTGTGCCCTCCTCCAAGGGGAAGTGTTGCCCCCGGCCGTGTGCCGAGCTCATAGCACGCTAAGGAGGGAGAAGCCGTGAGTCAACGAACAGGGGTCGGCATTATCGAACGACAGTCCCGAATGGGGAAGATTCGGACTACCATCGCTACATGGCCGGCCCAGTCCAGTCCATAGAGCGGGCGGCGGCGATCCTGCGTCTGCTCGCCAGTGGATCCCGCCGGCTTGGGCTGGGCGAGGTGGCCTCGTCGCTGGGGCTGGCGAAGGGCACCGCCCACGGCATTCTGCGCACCCTACAGCACGTCGACTTCGTGGAGCAGGACGCGGCGACCGGAAAGTACCAGCTCGGGGCCGCACTGCTGCACCTCGGGACCAGTTACCTCGACGTCAACGAACTGCGCTCGCGCTCCATCAACTGGGCCGACGCCCTGGCCGCCCGCAGTGGAGAGGCGGTCCGCCTGGGGACGCCGCTGGAGGGCAAGGTGCTCGTCATCCACCACGTCTTCCGGCCGGACGACACCCTCCAGACCCTGGACGTCGGCGCACTGCTGCCGCTGCACGCCTCCTCGCTCGGCAAAGTCCTCCTGGCCTTCGGGACCACCCCGGTCGAGCCCGTGCTGGAGAACGAACCGGAGGCGTACACCCGCCACACCCTGGTCCACCCGGAGCAGCTCAACCGGGCGCTCGGCGAGATACGGGACTTCGGCTGGGGTGCCGAGGTCCAGGAGATGAGCATGGGCGAGGCCGGAATCGCCGCGCCCATCCGGGGGCACGGCGGTCTGGTGGTGGGCGCGATCGGAGTGTCAGGCCCCGTCGAGCGGATCTGTGACACCAAAGGCCGGCCTATGCCGGCCCTGATCACCGTGCTGCGGGAGGCGGCACGCGCGATCTCCAGAGACCTGGGCGCGGCCCGCTGGTAGGTCCCCAGCACCTCCGCGACGCATCGGAAGGCAGGGCCGATCATGGTGGAACGGTATGTGATGTCCATCGACCAGGGCACCACGTCCACGCGATGCATCCTGTTCGACCACGGCGGGCGGCTGGTGTCGGTCGCCCAGCGGGAGCACGAGCAGTACTTCCCCCGGCCCGGCTGGGTCGAGCACGACGCGGTCGAGATCTGGCGCAACCTCCAGCGCGTCGTACCCGAGGCCCTGTCGAACGCCCGTATCGACGCGGGACAGATCTCCGCCATCGGGATCGCCAACCAGCGCGAGACGACAGTGCTCTGGGACCGGCGGACGGGGATCCCCCTGGGCAGGGCGATCGTCTGGCAGGACACCCGCACCGCCCCGCTCGTCGAGGAGCTGAGGAGAGAGCCCGGAGACGACTTCTTCCTCGAACACTGCTGCCTCCCTCCTTCGACCTACTTCTCCGCACCCCGTATCCGCTGGCTGTTCGAGAACGTCGACGGGCTGGAGAAGCGCGCCTGGGACGGCGAGGTGCTGTTCGGCACCATCGAGAGCTGGCTGATCTGGAACCTCACCGGCGGTACGAACGGCGGCCTGCACATCACCGACGCCACCAACGCCAGCCGCACCATGCTCATGGACATCCGGACGCTGACCTGGGACGAAGCGCTGATGGACTTCTTCGGGGTGCCGCGCCCCATGCTGCCGGAGATCCGGTCCTCGGCCGAGGACTACGGCGAGGCCCGTGCGCTGCTGCCGGGCGTCCACATCACAGCCGCCCTCGGTGACCAGCAGGCGGCCCTGTTCGGACAGACCTGCTTCTCGCCCGGCGAGGCGAAATGCACCTACGGGACCGGCAGCTTCCTGGTGATGAACACAGGCACCGACCTCGTACGTTCCCGGCACGGGCTCCTCACCACGGTCGCGTACAAGATCGCGAACCAGCCCACGGTCTACGCCCTGGAAGGCCCGATCGCCGTCACCGGCTCGCTGGTGCAGTGGTTCCGCGACCGTCTGGGCCTGATCCACAGCGCTCCCGAGATCGAGACGCTGGCGCGCACCGTCGAGGACAACGGCGGCTGCTACATCGTCCCGGCGTTCTCCGGTCTGTTCGCACCCCACTGGCGCAGCGACGCCCGGGGCGTCATCGTCGGCCTCACCTCGTACATCACGAAGGGCCATCTGGCCCGAGCCGTCCTGGAGGCCACCGGCTGGCAGACGCGGGAGGTCGTCGACGCCATGAACGCCGACTCGGCGCTCGCCCTGAAGCAACTCAAGGTGGACGGCGGCATGACCTCCGACCACCTGCTCATGCAGATCCTCGCCGACGTGCTCGACGTTCCCGTCGTACGGCCCCTCGTCCACGAGACGGTGTCGCTGGGCGCGGCCTACGCGGCCGGACTCGCGGCCGGCTACTGGCCGGACCTGCAGGTCCTGCGCCGCAAATGGCACATGGCCGCCCAGTGGCTGCCGGACATGGACCCCGAACGGCGGGAGTGGGAGTACGAATCCTGGCAGCGGGCCGTCGAGCGGTCCCTGGGGTGGATCCGGCCGCCGAGGCGAAAAGGGGGGAGCGAGCCGGACGGCTGAGTCCAGGTCCCGGCGGCCGTCGGTCGGCGGGACCCGGGTGTGGCCCGCTCAGCTCTGCGGCTGCACGATGTCGACCATCCAGGCGATGCCGAAGCGGTCCGTGCACATGCCGAACACGTCGCCCCACATCTGCTTCTCCAGCGGGACGGACACGGAGCCGCCGGCGGACAGCTGCTCCCAGTAGCCGCGCAGCTCGGCGTCGTCGTCACCGCTGACGCTCACCGCGAAGTTGCTGCCCGGCGTGTGCTCCATGCCCGGAGGTGCGTCGGCACCCATCAGGGTGAAGCCGCTGTCGGTCTCCAGCATGCCGTGCATGATGTTGTCGGCCCCCGGGGCGTCCTTCTGGCCGAAGTCCCCGAAGGTGTTGAGCTTGAGGGTGCCGCCGAAGACCTCCTTGTAGAACTCCATCGCCTGCCGGGCGTCGCCGCCGAAGCTGAGATACGGGTTGAGTCGCGAGGCCATGAAAACCTCCTGAAACGGGCAAACGGTCTTCTCCGGGCACACTAGCGCGGGCCGCCGGCATCGGCCCGCCCGCGCCGGCAGGACGTGGGGCTTACGGCGATCATCACCCGGCCGGCGAGCGGTGGTCGCGCCGGAGCATGCCGCCCGGCAGCATCAGCTGGACGCCCTGGGTGTCCTGGCAGACGGGGGAGCGGTGGCCCTGGCGGTCGCCGGCGTCGTGTGCCTGACTGGAAGGAGCCGACGGAAGGAGAACCGTCATGAGCACCCTGCCCAACGAGCGATCCCCCAGGAGCACCCCCGAGGGCCTCCTGTGGGAGCCGAGCGAACGCTGGGTGCGCGGACTCAAGGGTGATGTCACCGTCGTCGACAGCCGCCACCCCGTCCTGGTGTGGGAGCCGGCACTGCCCGTTCCCCAGTACGCCTTCCCGCGCGAGGACGTCCGTCAGGACCTGCTGCGCCCGGCGAAGAACCCGCGCACGGGCACCCACACCGGATCGCGGATCTTCTACGACCTCCAGGCCGGCGGCGAACTGCTGGAGAACGCGGCCTGGACCTTCCCCGCCGAGGATCTGGCCGGACACATCGCCTTCGAGTGGTTCCGGCACCGGGGCAACGGCCTCGACCACTGGTACGAGGAGGAGGAAGAGATCTTCATCCACCCCCGCGATCCCCACAAACGCGTGGACGCGATGCCCAGCAGCCGCCATGTCCGGGTCGAGATCGACGGCACGACCGTCGCCGACACCCGCAGCCCGGTGCTGCTCTTCGAGACGTCCCTGCCCACCCGCTACTACTTCCCCCGCGAGGACGTCCGCCTCGACCTGCTCGCCGCCACCGACCACCACACCGGCTGCCCGTACAAGGGCACGGCGAGCTACTGGTCCTGGCGGGGCGAGGCCGACGTACCGCCGAACATCGTCTGGAGCTACCCGGAACCGCTGCCCGGGGTGCGGGCCGTGAAGGGGCTGCTCGCCTTCTACAACGAGGCGGTCGACATCACCGTGGACGGCGAACGCATGGAACGCCCGGTCACCCCGTTCACCGCGATGCTCGCGAAGCGGTGACCGACATGACCGACCGTACGGCCGGCCCGACGCAGGTCGTCGAAGCCGCGTTCCGGGCTCACCTCGCCCAGGACCGCGGCGCCGCCTTCCCCCTCTACGCCGACGAATTCTCCTTCACCAGCCCGCAGGACGACCACATCGACAAGACCGCGTTCTTCGAGCGGTGCTTCCCGACGGCCCACCGGCTGAAGGAGCAGCGGCTGCTCCACGTCACTCCGGCCGACGGCGAACTCGTCTTCGCCCACTACGAGTACGAGCTCACGACGGGCGGCCGGCACCGCAACGTCGAGGCCATCACCGTCCGGGACGGACTCATCCGTCAGGTGCAGGTCTTCTTCGGCGGCAAGGCGTGACGGAAGGAGGAGGCAGCGGCCTCAGATCACGCAGCCCGCATGCGCCAGCGCCTGCTTGAGCAGCACCCCGTGCCCGCCCGGCATCTCACTCTGCACCGCGGGTGACAGGGCCTCCTGCGGGCTGAACCACACCAGGTCGAGGGCGTCCTGCCGGGGGCGGCAGTCGCCCGTCACCGGGACGACATAGGCGAGCGACACTGCGTGCTGGCGGGGGTCGTGGTACGCCGTGATGCCCTGCGTCGGGAAGTACTCCGCGACGGTGAAGGGCTGCAGGGAGGCCGGGATCCGGGGCAGCGCCACCGGCCCGAGGTCCTTCTCCAGGTGCCGCAGCAGGGCGTCGCGCACCCGCTCGTGGTGGAGCACCCGGCCGGAGACCAGGGTCCGGCTGACCGTTCCGTCCGGCCCGATGCGCAGCAGCAGGCCGACACTCGTGACTTCGCCGCTGTCGTCCACCCGCACGGGCACGGCCTCGACGTACAGGATCGGCATGCGGGCGCGTGCCATCTCCAGTTCGTCGCTGGTCAGCCAACCGGGCGTGGTTTCGGTCATGTCAGACATTGCTAGATCATACTTTCCGGTGGGTGCGGGCGCTCAGTCGCGGTCGTCTTCTTGCCGGCGGCGGTGAGGAAGCGGCGGTTGACCTCGCGCGCGCCGAGTCCGGCCCGGCGCGCCAGGTACTCCTCGGCGGGTGCGTGCCGCGGCAGGTCCAGCAGGGGAGCGCAGTGTCGCCGGACGGCCACGCCGACCGGGCTGTCGAAGGGCGAGATCCCGGGCCAGGCCGCGCCCTCCGTGATCAGCGACTCGAAGCGCTCCCGGCTCAGGCCGGCGGTGACGACTCCGTGGCAGTGGTGGTCCACGAGCGGCAGGGCGGCGAGGGCCTCGTGCACCGGCCCCTGCCGCGCGGCCGTGGTCGCACCCATGTCAGTACTTCCAGCGGTACGCGGCCGCCGTCCGCTCGTCGTCCAGCCCCTCCACCGCCGCGAGTTCCCCCTGTCGTACGGCGATCACCGCGTCGGCGAGGACCGGCCCCAGAGCTGCCCGCAGCGTTTCGTCCTCGCGGAACTCCGCGACGGCCTCGTCGAGCGAGACGGGCAGCCGGCGCACGCCCAGGGCTGCCGCCTCCTCAGCGCCGAGGCGGGCCGGATCGCCGGTGATCTCGCCGGGCAGGACCGCGGACGACGCCAGCCCGTCGAGCCCCGCCGCGACCAGACAGCCGAGCGCCAGGTAGGGGTTGGCGGCCAGGTCGACCGGCTTCACCTCCAGGTTCGCCGCCCGGTCGCGGTGCCCCACCGTGCCGGTGATCACCCGCAGCGCCGCCTCGCGGGTCTCGCGGCCCCAGGCGGTGAACACCCCGGCCCACTGCGAGGGTTTGAGGCGCAGATAGCTGACCGGGCTGGGCGCGGTCACCGCGGTCAGGGCCGGCAGATGGGCGAGCACTCCGGCCGCGAACGACTCGGCCTCGGCGGTCATCCCGTAGCGGCGCGCGCCCCCGGAGTGCAGGTTCACCCCGTCGCGCCACGCGGAGAGGTGGACGTGACCGCCGTTGCCGACGCCCTGGGCGACGACGGCCGGGGCGAAGGAGACGGCGAGCCCGTGGCGCTGCGCCACCGCCCGGATCGTCTGCCGCACCAGCACGCTCCGGTCGGCCGCCGCCACGGGGTCGAGAGCGCCCACGGACACCTCGAACTGCCCGGCCGCGTACTCGGGATGGAGCTGGTCGACGTCAACGCCCTGTTCCGCGAGGGCCGCCAGCAGGTCCGCGGTGCAGTCACCGAGTTCGGTCTGCCGGATGGCGCCGTACGCCGGACCGCTCGTCGCGGGGACGAAGCCGCCCTCGGCCGTGGGTGCTCGGGCGACGGTCCACTCGACCTCGACGGCCGCCTTGAACGTGATGCCATGGTGCTCGGCCGTGTCCGCGACGATCCGGCGCAGAAAGGTGCGGGCGCACCCCGGATGCCGCTCGCCCTCCTGTGTGATCCGGTCGACCGGGGCCCACGCCCAGCCGGGCTGCCCGGACAGCACCACCAGCCGGCCGAGGTCGGGATACAGCCGCAGATCGCCGTCCGGGGAGCCGAGGACGTCGGTCGTGACGATCGAGTCGTTCGCCAGGAAGGTGTCGAACACCGGCGACATGCCGACTCCCCAGGCCGCGGCCGAGGCCAGCTTGGCCGTCGGGATCGTCTTCACCCGGCCGATGCCCGCGGTGTCGACATAGGCCAGGACCACGCCGTGCACGCCCCGTCCGGACAGCTCCCCGGCGAGCGCGGTGGCCCGCTCGACGTCGCCGGGCCGCCCTCCGGGCACGGGGTCGGCAAGCGTGGTCATACGTCCTCCTCGACTGGCTCGGCGAGTGACGGCCGTGCGTCAGGGTTTCACGGCCACCGCGCCGAACTGCGGTACCGCTGCGGGAGAGCCGGGCTCGGCACGCCATTGCGCACACGACACCAGGCCCGGTTCGAGCAGCTGAAGGCCGTCGAAGAACACGGCGATGTCCGCCCGGCTGCGGGCGGTGATCGGCGGAGTGGCGTTCTCGTTCCAGAACTTCATCGCCGGGATCTGGCCTTCGCCGCCCAGATCGGCCTCGAAGGTGGGGTGCGTCAGGACCAGGAAGCTGCCGGAGGGCACCGCGGCCATGATCTTCCGGGCGATGTCGCGCGCCTTGTCGGTGTCGAGGACGAAGTTGAGGATGCCGAGCATCATGACGGCGACCGGCCGCGTGAAGTCGAGGCTCCGCGTGGCGCGTTCGAGGATGGCTTCCGGGTCGTGCACGTCGGCGTCTATGTAGTCGGTGACGCCCTCGGACGTGCCGGTCAGCAGGGTGCGCGCGTGCACGAGCACGATCGGGTCGTTGTCGACGTAGACGATCCGTGAGTCGGGCGCGATCCGCTGGGCGATCTCGTGGGTGTTCTCCGCCGTCGGCAGCCCGGTGCCGATGTCGAGGAACTGCCGTACCCCGCGCTCGCCCGCCAGGTGCCGCACCGCCCGGCCGAGGAAGTCGCGGTCCGCGCGCGCGATCTCCCGGATCACCGGGAACATCGCGGCGACGTGCTCGCCGACCCGCTGGTCGACCTCGTAGTTGTCCTTGCCGCCGATCCAGTAGTTCCACACGCGCGCGTTGTGCGCCACACCGGTGTTCAGCCTCGCCGACCCGCCTGACGGGATGTGGCTCTCGCTCACGTCTCTGCTCCTTCGCACGCCTGTGGCCGTCGTCGCCATTGTGACGTCACGGTGATCACATTGTCCCGTGAATGCCATGAGCGGCCGCGGCCCCTCGGCGTCAGGCGCCTGGGTTCAGTCCAGCTCTCCGGGATCCGGTGAGGGGGTCTTTCCCGCGAGTACGTCCTCAAGGCGCGGGGTGCCCTCCGTGACCGCTTGCTGGACCGAGTCGGCCTGGTCCCCGGAGAGGCCGCCGCCCGTGACCGTGATCGCGTCCGTGCCGACGCGGACGGCGGCCACGTCCAGGGTCAGCGTGGCGGGCTCGCCGTCGGCCGTGCCCTGCACCGTGACGCGCAGCCCCTGCCGGGCGTCGCCCTCGTCGGGCACCGAGGTCTCGATCACCTCGACCGTCCGCTTGTCCGAGCCGTCGGTCAGGGTGAACCGGTCGCACTCGGCCGGGAGGGACTTCAGCCAGTCGAAAGAGGAGTCCAGCGCGGCCTTGTCGTAGGCGGCGACCTGGTAGAGCAGGCGGGAGTCGCCCTGCTGGAAGCCGGTGAGGGCGGACGCCCCGGACGGCTTGCCGAGGAGGTCGTCGTCGTACAGCGAGTCCAGCAGCTTCTGGCAGTCGGCGGCGTCCGTCTTGCCGGTGACGAAGTCGGAGACGTCGACCGTGCCCACGAGCAGGCTCTCGTGCCAGGAGGCGGCGTCCTTGGACCGCGACCAGTCGTCCTCGATGTCGGCCGCGGTGATCAGCGCGGCCTGCGCGCCGGCGCCGGTGAGGGCGCCGCCGGCCGCGGTGAAGGCGCCGGACGGCGAAGGGGTGGGCGACTTCCCGGTCAGGGGCTTCGCGGCCCGGGACTCCCCGGCGACGGGGGACGCGGACATGTCGGAGGCGCCCGAGCCGCCGTCGCCGCCGTCCGCGCAGGCCGCGGTGGTCAGCAGCGCGCCCGCCGCCAGGGCCGAGGCGAGGAGTCGGGCGGGGCCGGACGGACGAGGGCTCATCGCGGATGCCTCCTGAGAACGTGGTGCCTGCCGTCCTCAGGCCACCATCGGCCCTGCGGGCGCACCAGCGCACCGGACCGTTCGGGTGAGGTGCCGGAGCGGTGGGGTGCCTGGGGGTGCGTGGGGTGCCTCGGGGGTGCCTGGTGGTGGGTGGGGTGCCTCGGGGGTGCCTGGTGGTGGGTGGGGCGCATGGGGTGCGTGGAGCGCGTGCGGTGCGTGTGGCGCGCCCACCGCGTCAGTGTGTGCGGGCCTCCCGGATCCGCACCCTGCGTGCGCCGCACCGGGGGCAGACGGCGTCGGTGAGCGGTGACCTGATCGCCCGGCCCGCCTCGTCGACGTACTCCTGGGTGGTCAGGCCCGAGGCGTCCAGGGGGTCGGTGAAGAACATGACCTGGAAGGTGGCCTCCCAGCTGTGGCCGCACACGCCGCAGGTGAACGCGAAGGTCTCCGGCACGGATCGGGGCTGCGCCGCCATGGGCTCGCTCCTCCGTCCTGAGTCGGGTAGCGGGACGCCCCCCTCTCTCCAGGGCACAACGCCGCACGTCGTACGGCAACTCGAACGCCCCGCCCGGCATGCCCGCCCGCCTCCGCGCGACGACACTGGCCGTATGCCGGCGCCCGACGTCCGGCCGCCGGCGCGGCACCCCGACCGGAAGGAGCGGCCATGCTGCCCGGATTCCTCGCCAGGACGGTCGAGTTGCTGCGCGGCCGGGAGCACTCGCTCCACCTGAAGGCGGCGGGCGGCGCCATGCTCGTTCTCCTGCTGGTGATGCTCTCGGGTTCGTGGGCCGTGGTCGTCGCCGAACACGGCGCGCAGCGCGCCAATCTCACGTCGTATCCCAAAGCCCTGTGGTGGTCGATCGAGACAGCGACCACCGTCGGATACGGCGACTTCTATCCGGTGACCCTGTGGGGCCGGATCGTCGGCTCGGTGGTGATGGTCGTCGGCATCACCACGTACGGCATGGTGACCGCTGCCCTGGCCACCTGGTTCGTCGGCCGGGAACAACGCCGACGTCACCGACTCGCCCACGGCGCCCGGGAGTTGGGTGACGAGGCAGCACGCGCCCTGCACGAGCGCTTCGACCGGTTGGAGCGGCTGCTGGCCGCGAAGGTTTCCGCCCGGGAGAAGGACGGCTGACCGGTGGCGGCGGCCGCGTGCCGCCGAAGCCGCACACGTCACCGCGGCGCGGGAACTGCATCCCGTCCCTGCCGGCATCGAGCGTGCCGCCACCGAGGCGCCGGCCTCCATGCGCCGTACGGTCGGCGTGCTGCCGGGCACCGGCCCGGGGGCGGCCGGCCGCCCCCGGTGGGCGACCTCGCGGGCATCGCCGGCCCCACCGACGGATTCGCGACCCCGGGCCATGCGGTCCCCCTGCACCGTGATCCCGCCCTGCCCGGCGACCTCCCCGCACGCGGTGCAGGCGGCTGCCTTCCGCGTCGTCCAGGAGGGCGCGGCCGATGTCCGGCGGCACACGGCCGCCGCCACCGCGATCACCGTCCGCCGCGCCGGGACGACGATCGCCCGGAGGCGACGGTGTCCGACGACGGCCGCCGCGGCACCCGGCTCCCGGATGCGGCCCATGGCGGCGGCTTGGCATCGTCGCGCTGAAGGAGCGGGTGACGGCCCTGGGCGGACAACTGCGCGCCGGGCCGCGCAGCGGGGACGGCCGGGAGCTCGGCGCGGTGCTTCCGGCGGACAGGTCCTGGCGAGGCCGTGGGGCGGGCCTTCCGCAGTGCTCGGCCGCCGCTGTTCAATGGAACTTCACGCACCGGGCCGGGAGAGGAGGCGCCCGTGTCCCCCGCCTCCGTGCCGTCGTTGGGCGCGCGCATCCGGCAGGCGCGTCTCGCGCGCGGGATCAGCCTGCGCGGACTCGCGCGGGACATCGGGGTGTCCGCGAGCCTGGTCTCCCAGATCGAGACGGGCAAGAGCCAACCGTCGGTCCGCACGCTGTACGCCATCACGACGGTCCTCGGCATCTCCGTCGAGGCGCTGTTCGAGGGAGGGGGTGGAGCGGTCCGGGCCCGGCCGGCCGCCGGCCCTCCCGGCGCCGCCCTGCGCGCCCTCGCCGCCTTCGCCGCCGACCCGGGGCGCCGGATGGGCCCGCTGGTGGGTCCGGACGAGCGGGAGACGCTGGAGCTGGACCCGGGCGTCGTCTGGGAGCGCCTCGGCCATGTCCCGGGCAGGGACGTCGACTTCCTGCTCGTCACCTACCGGTCCGGTGGTTCCTCCTCCGGCGGCGGGGGTCTGATGCGGCATACGGGCACCGAGTACGGCTACCTGATCTCCGGGGAGCTCGTCCTCACCCTCGGTTCCGACGAGCACACGCTGCGTCCCGGCGACGCGGTGTGTTTCGAGTCGACGACCCCGCACCGGTACCGCAACGACGGCGACGAGCCGGCCGTGGGCGTCTGGTTCGTGTTCAGTCCCGCTTGACACCCGCTGTGCGTGGTCGTTGACTCCGAAGTGGGGGTGGTCGCCATGGCGATCCGTACATACGGCCCCAACGCCGTCGACTGGGAAGAACGCGTCGACCTGGACCGGCTGCGCCGGCAGCGGCTGGCCCTGCTGCACGACTCGCTGAACCGCTCCCACCTGGGCGCCGTGCTCAGCTTCGACTTCGCCAGCATCCGTTACATGACCGCCACGCACATCGGCACCTGGGCGATGGACAAGCTGATCCGCTTCGCCCTGCTGGTGCGCGGCGGCGAGCCGGTCGTCTGGGACTTCGGGTCCGCGGCCCGCCACCACCAGCTCTACAACCCCTGGCTGGACTACAGCGACGGCAAGGGCGGCCCGCCCACCGGCGCCCGCGCCGGCATCTCCACGCTCCGCGGCGCCTTCCACCCGGACGCGGGCATCGCCGAGGACGTCGCCGCGAAGATCGCCGGCGAGCTGCGCGAGCACGGCCTCATGGGCGAGCCGCTCGGCGTCGACGTGGCCGAGATGCCGGTCCTCGCCGCCCTGCGCGCCGAGGGCATCGACGTCGTCGACGGACAGCAGGTCTTCCTGGAGGCCCGCCGCATCAAGACCGGCGACGAGATCTCGCTGCTCACCCAGGCCTGCGCGATGGTGGACGCGGCGTACGAGGAGCTCTACGGCCACCTGCGCCCCGGCGTGCGCGAGAACGAGTGCGTCGGGCTGGTCAGCAAGGTCCTGTACGACCTCGGCAGCGAGTACGTCGAGGGAGTCAACGCCATCTCCGGTGAGCGGTGTTCACCCCACCCGCACGTCTACAGCGACCGGCTGATCCGCCCCGGCGACCCCGCCTTCTTCGACATCCTGCACAGCCACCTCGGCTATCGCACCTGCTACTACCGCACCTTCGCCGTGGGCAGCGCCTCCCGCGCCCAGCGCGACGCGTACGTCCGCTGCCGGGAGTACATGGACGAGGCGATCGCGCTGGTCCGGCCGGGTGCGACGACCGCCGACATCGTCCGGGTGTGGCCGCGCGCCGAGGAGTTCGGTTTCGCCGACGAGACCGCCGCCTTCGCCCTCCAGTACGGCCACGGTGTCGGCCTGTCGATATGGGAGAAGCCCATCTTCAGCCGTCTGGTCTCGCTGGAGCATCCCGAAGTCCTCGAAGAGGGCATGGTGTTCGCCCTGGAGACGTACTGGCCCGCCGCCGACGGCTGGTCCGCCGCCCGCATCGAGGAGGAGCTGGTCGTCACCGCCGACGGCTGCGAGGTGATCACCAAGTTCCCGGCGGAGGAGCTGCTGGTCGCGGGCCGCAAGTACTGGACCGTGGGCGGCGAGCTCGACACCCGGCGCGAGGCGCAGTCGCACCTCAACACGCGCGGGGGCGACTGATGGCCGGCGGGGACGAACTCCTCTCGCTGTACGAGCAGATGGCCCTCATCCGCCGTACGGAGAAGGCCGCCCACGACCTGTTCCTGTCCGGACTGGTCAAGGGCACCACCCACCTCGCCGCGGGACAGGAGGCGATCGCCGTCGGCGCGAGCGCCGCCCTGCGCCCGGACGACTACGTCTTCGCCACCTACCGCGGCCACCACCACGTGATGGCGCGCGGCGCCACACCGGAGGAGTGCCTCGCCGAACTCATGAGCCGGGCCACCGGGTTGTGCGGAGCCAAGGGCGGCTCCATGCACCTGACCAAGGCGTCCACCGGCATGCTCGGCTCGTACGCCATCGTCGGCGCCCATCTGCCGATGGCGGCCGGCGCCGCATGGTCGGCCCGGCTGCGCGGCACCGGGCAGATCGCGGTCGCGTTCTTCGGCGACGGAGCCACCAACATCGGAGCCTTCCACGAGACGCTCAACCTGGCCGCCGTATGGAAACTGCCGGCGCTGTTCGTGTGCGAGAACAACCTCTACATGGAGTACACGCCCATCGCCGACGTCACGGCGGTCGCCCGGCCCGCCGCCGACCGGGCGCCCTCGTACGGGATCCCCGGCGAGGTCGTCGACGGCAACGACGTCGAAGCCGTCCAGGAGTCGGTGGCCCGGCACGCGGGCCGGGCCCGGGCAGGAGACGGGCCCGCCCTGCTGGAGGCGCGGACCTACCGCCACTTCGGGCACAGCCGCGCCGACCCGGCGACGTACCGTCCCGCCGAGGAGGTCGCACGGTGGCTGAAACACGACCCGTTGGACGTCGCGCGCGGACGGCTCACCGAGCTGGGGGTGCCCGAGGAGAAGGTCACCGAGGCCGACGAACGCGCCCGTGACGCCGTGGAGAAGGCGGTCGAGGCGGCGAAGAGCGCGCCGGCGCCCGATCCGCGTCAGGCGCTGACCGACGTGTGGGCGGACGGAGGTGCCGCATGGCGGACGTGACCGGGGAGCGGACAGCCGCGCGGCAGATCACCTATCGCGAGGCGGTGGCCGAGGGCATCGCACGGGAGATGCGCCGGGACACGGCCGTCGTATGCCTCGGGGAGGACATCGGGCGGGCCGGCGGCGTGTTCAAGACGACCGTCGGTCTGTTCGAGGAGTTCGGTCCCCAACGGGTGTGGGACACGCCCATCTCCGAACAGGCCATCGTGGGCGCGGCGATGGGTGCCGCGATGACCGGGATGCGGCCGGTCGTGGAGGTCATGTTCTCCGACTTCCTGGCCTGTTGCTGGGACTACCTCGCCAACGAGATACCGAAGGTGCGGTACATGACGGGCGGACAGGTCACCGTGCCCCTCGTCGTGCGCACCGCCAACGGCGGCGGGCTCGGCTTCGGCGCCCAGCACTCCCAGGCCACCGAGAACTGGGCGTTCACGGTCCCCGGCCTCAAGATCGCGGCACCGGCGACGCCCTCCGACGTGATCGGCATGATGGCGGCCGCGATCCGCAGCGACGACCCGGTGGTCTTCTTCGAGCACAAGGGACTGCTGGCGGGCAAAGGGCCTCCGCCACCGCCGGACCACGTGGTCGAGCTGGGGCGTGCGGCCGTCGTGCGCGAGGGCGCCGACGTGACCCTCGTCGCCCTCGCCTCCATGGTGCCGGTGGCCCTGGCGGCCGCCGGTCGGCTCGCGACGGAGGGCATCGAGGCCGAGGTCGTCGACCTGCGGTGTCTCGTCCCGCTCGACGTCGCCACCGTCCTCGCCTCGCTCGGCAGGACCTCGCGCCTGGTGACCGTCGAGGAGAACCCGTACCAGGGCGGATGGGGCGCCACCCTCGTGTCGGTCGTCGCCGACGAGGGATTCGGCCTGCTGGACGCGCCGGTGCGGCGGGTGGCGGGGGAGTGCGTCCCGCTGCCCTTCGCCGACGCGCTGGAAGAAGAGGTCATCCCCACCCCAGACAAGGTCGCGGCGGCCGTCCGGAGCCTCGCCGCGTACTGAACACCCCAAGGGAGGAAGCGCGATGACCAATCGGATACTCCTTCGCGCCGGGCACGTGATCCCGATGGATCCCGCCGTCGGGGACCTGCCGAGGGGTGACGTCCTCGTCGAGGACGGGAAGATCGCGGCGGTCCGGCCGGACATCGACGCGGACGCCGAGGTCCTCGACATGACGGGACGCATCGTGATGCCCGGCTTCGTCGACACCCACCGCCACACCTGGGAGGCCTCGATCCGGGGCGTCGCGCCCGACGCCACCCTCGACGACTACTTCGTCGACATCCTCGACACCTTCGCGCCGCTGTACACCCCGGAGGACGTCTACGCGGCCAACCTCGCGGGCGCCCTGGAATGCCTCAACGCCGGCATCACCACCCTCGTCGACTGGTCGCACATCAACAACACGCCGGAGCACCCGGACGCCGCGATCCAGGCCCTGACCGAGACCGGTATCCGCGCGCAGTACGCGTACGGCAGCGCCAACACCTCCCTTGCGGACTACTGGTTCGAGAGCAAGATCGCGATACCGGCCGACGACGTGCGCCGGATCCGCGCCGCATACTTCGCCTCCGACGAGAGCCTGCTCACCATGGGGCTCGCCACCCGCGGCCCCGGCTTCTGCGTGGGCGACGTCGTCACCGCCGAATGGGGCCTGGCCCGGGAACTGGGCATCCCCCTCACCGTCCACGTGGCCATGGGGCGCCTCGCCGGCCGCTTCGGCATGGTGAAGCAACTCCACGACCTCGGCCTGCTCGGCCCCGACACCACCTACATCCACTGCTGCCACTTCAGCGAAGAGGAGTGGCGGCTGGTCGCCGACAGCGGCGGTACGGTGTCGATCGCCCCGCAGGTGGAGACGCAGATGGGGCACGGCTGGCCGCCCGTGATGAAGGCGATCGAGCACGGGCTGCGGCCGTCCCTGAGCATCGACGTGGTCACCACCGTGCCCGGTGACATGTTCACCCAGATCCGCGCGGCATTCGGCGCCGAGCGGGCGCGGGTCAACGCCCAGTGCTGGCAGGCCGACGTCCCCGTGCCGGACACGATGCTGACGGCACGTCAGATACTGGAGATCGCGACGCGCAACGGCGCGCACGTCGCGGGACTGGAAGACCGCACCGGTTCCCTGACCCCCGGCAAGCGCGCCGACGTCGTCGCGATCGACGCCACCGCGCTGAACGTCGCGCCGCTGCACGACCCGGTTGCCGCGGTGACGCTGTCGGCCGACGTGTCCAACGTGGAGACCGTGATCGTCGACGGTGTGATCCGCAAGCGGGACGGCCGGCTGACGGCCGATGTGGCCCGTGCGCGGCGACTGGTCGAGGAGTCCCGCGACCGGCTCCTCGCGGCGAAGGAGGTGAAGCGCACGGCATGACCCGGCATCTGGTGCACCGGACCGCCGACGTGCCGGCACCGCCGTACGACCGGCAGGGGTACCGGCGACGGACGCTCGTCGGCGAGGACGACGGCAGCGTGCACACCGGCTTCGGCGTCTGCGAACTGCGGCCCGACGGCACGGTCGGCGCCCATGTGCACTCGTACGAGGAGAGCTTCCACGTCCTCGGCGGAGCCGTGATCCTCGACGTGCCCGAAGGGTCGTACCACCTCGGAGAAGGCGACTACGGCCTCCTGCCGGCCGGCGTCCCGCACGCCTGGCGCGGCGCCGGGGACACCGCCGCGCGCTGGGCCGACATGCTCGCCCCGGTACCACGGGCCCGCTACGGGTACGACACGCAGGCGGTACCCGGACTGCCCCCGGGCAACCCCGTCCGCATCGATGTCCGCGACCCGCGCAACCGGTCCTTCGGCCATTTCGAGTCCGCACAGATGGACCCGGGCAGGCAGTCGCAGGACCTGCTCGCGGTGTCGGCGAGCATGCGGACCGCGCTGCTCGTCTACAGCGGTATCACCGTGAAGATGATGGTCGACGGCGACCTGGGCGCGGTCGCCTCCACGATGTTCATGGTGCAGTACGCGCCCGACGGCGTCGCGGGCAGCCACGACCACCCCTTCGAGGAGACGTACCTGATCCTCGAAGGCACCGTGGACGCCGCCTTCGACGGCTCCCTGTACCGGCTGGAGCCCGGCGACGTGGCCTGGGCGGGCGCCGGCTGCGTGCACGGGTTCGCCAACGCGGGCGAGGGGCCGGTGCGTTGGCTGGAGACACAGGCCCCGCAGCCGCCGGTACGCCACTCCTACCGGTTCACCCGGGACTGGGAGTACCTGCGGCAGGCACTGGAGGAGAAGCCATGAGCAGTGTCCTCGTCGTCGGCGGCACGTCCGGAATCGGCCGCGAGTTCGCCCGCGTGCGCGCGGAGCGCGGGGACCAGGTCGTCCTCACCGGCCGCGACCCGCACCGCACCGACACCGCGGCCGAGGAGACCGGCGCCCGGGGCCTCGCCCTCGACCTCGCCAGGCCCCGGGAGATCGCCGCGGCGCTGGCCGGCGTCGGACGCGTCGACCATCTGGTGATCGCGGGCATCACCCGTGACGACAACAGGGTGCGCGAGTACGACATCGACGCCGCCCTCCAGCTCGTCACGCTCAAACTCGTCGGCTACACCGAGGTCGTGCACACGCTGCAGACCCGGCTGCACGACGACAGCGCGATCGTGCTGTTCGGCGGACAGGCCAAGGAACGCCCCTACCCGGGCGCGACGACCGTGGCGACCGTCAACGCGGGGGTGACCGGCCTGGTGAACACCCTCGCCCTGGAACTCGCGCCGGTCCGCGTCAACGCCGTCCACCCCGGCGTCGTGGGCGACAGCCCGTACTGGCGGGCCAAGCCGGAGCAGGTGCTGGCCGGCCTGCGCGCCAGGACGCCCACCGGGAGGCTCGCCACCATGGCGGACGTGGTGGACGCCGTGGACTTCCTGCTGCGCAACCGGTCCGTCAACGCGGTCGGGCTGAGTGTGGACGGCGGGTGGCTGCTGGGCTGAACGTGCGTCCGTGCCGGGCACGGGTCGTCCTACCCGGTGCTCCTGACGCTCATGGCCTGAGCGGGTCGTGGCCGAGCGTCATCAGCCGGTGCCGGCGGCGCGTCTCCCCGGCCCCGGGCTCGCTGTCCACGCCGCCTGCGCGGTGACCGTGTCCACGACCGTGTACATCACCCGCAGGTCGTCGTCGGTGAGGTCCGTGCGCCGCTTCTGCAGGATCGCCAGGACGTGACGTCCCGTGCGCGTGCCCGCCCGCTCCGGCAGCGGCTCCGCGTTCGCGTCGGCGTCGCGGACCCGCAGCCAGGCGGCCAGCTCCTGCGAGGTCATGTTCACCACGCGGTGGAAGTCCTCCCACAGCGCGTCGAATTCGAGGGCGTCGGTCATCGAGTGCCCTTCCCTGCCCGTGTGTCCGGTCCGTACATGTGTGCTCGAACCGTGCTCCGGTCAGTCGCGCGGCCAGTTCTCCGCCTCGAACATCCACCGCTGCTTCTCCAGCTCCGCGGTGATGCCGATCAGCAGGTCCTGGGTGACCGGATCCGGCTTCTCGGTCGCCGCGATGCGCTCGCGCAGCCGCCCGATCGCCGACTCCAGCGCCTGAGCCATCACCTGGACGGCCTCGGTGTCCCGCAGCCAGCCGTCCTTGGGGCCGGGCAGGCCGAACGCGGCGGCCACGGTCTCGGGGCGGCCGTCCGGCGGCACGCCGAGCGCGGCGGCGCGCTCCGCGACCGTGTCCGCGAACTCGCGTGCGGCCGTGACCACCTCGTCCAGCTGGAGATGGACGGAACGGAACCTCGGTCCCACGACGTTCCAGTGCGCCTGCTTCCCGGTGAGGGAGAGCCCGAGCAGATCCACCAGGGTGTCCTGCAGCGCGTCGCCGGTGACCCGGCGCGCGTCGTCGGGCAGCGTGCTCCTCACGACCGTCATTGCGTGCTCCTCCTCTTCGTCTCGTTCCCGGGCGTCCGGAGCAGTGCGACGCGTTCCTCCTCGCAGGTCCCGCCCCACACCCCGGAGACCTGTCCGCTGTTCAGTGCGAAGGCCAGACACGGGGTGCTCACCGGGCAGCGGGCGCAGACACGCTTCGCGGCCGCGAGGTCCCGCAGCGCCGGCCCCTCTCTGCCCACGGGGAAGAACAGCTCGGGGTCCTCTCCCACGCAGGCTGCTCGTCGCAACCACTCCATGCGGGCGCGGGTGCCCAGGGCGAACCGGCGCAAACGCGGCACACGTGCGGGCGCGTCGCGGGGGTGGCGGGAATTTGACGACAGGGCCCGGTCCGCCTCAGCGCGCCACAACGCCGTCCAGGAAGCGCGTCAGGTCGGCGAAGACCTCCGCCTTGTTCGTCTCGTTGAACACCTCGTGGCGGGCGCCCGGGTAGATCCGCTCCGTGAGCGTGCCGCCGAGCTCGCCGATGCCCACGCGGCTCCCGGCGAGCGGCACCAGCCGGTCGTCGTCGCCGTGCAGCCACAGCAGCGGCAGCCGGCCGATCTCACCGCTCCTGGACACGGTCTCCAGGGTCCGGGCGAACGCCTCCACGGTCGGCCGCTTCATCGGGCCGTGCCACACCAGCGGATCCGCCGCGTACGCCGCCCCCACCCCGGGGTCGCGGGACAGCGCGGCCGGGCCGATGGGCGTGTCGGGGATCTCGTCGAGGGCGAGCAGCCGCCCCGGCAGCTCCCAGGCGCCGATCACCGGCCCGGACAGCACCAGCGCGGCGAGCCCGTCGCCGTGGCGCTGCGCGTAGCGGGCCGCGATCAGGCCACCCATGGAGTGCCCGATCACGACGACCGGCACATCAGGATGCGCGGCCCGGGCCAGCCCGGCCGCGGCGTGCACATCGGTGACGACGTCCTCGAAGTCCTCGATCAGCACGCGTTCGCCCGCCGACCTCCCGTGGCCGGTGTGATCGGGCGCGTACACGGCCGCGCCGTGCGCCACCAGAACCCGGGCCGGCTCCTCGTACCGGCCTGCGTGCTCTCCGTACCCGTGCACCACGAGCGCGACGTACCGCGGGTGCTCCCGCGGCCATTCGCGCACGGTGACCGGACCCCGGGTTCCGGCGAGGACGTGCTCGCGGGCGTCGCCCATCAGCTCCTCCAGCTGCGTCGGTGAAGTCCCGAGGATCTTCCCAGGGAGCCGCTCGGCGGTCTATAGTCCAAAACTAGCAGTGCTAATTAAGGTCGTTTTCCCGCGGCTCCGGGCCGGCCGGCGACTTCGGGTTCCCCGGCGGACTCCGGGGCGCCGGGGAACCGAGCGATGACGGTCAGGAGTCCTGTCGTGCGTCCCGTCCACTTCGCGGCCGCTCGCCGCACCCCCATCGGAAAACTGCGCGGCGCCCTGTCCGGCGTACGGCCCGACGACCTCGCCGCCACCGTGATCCGCGCCCTGGTCACCGACCTGCCCGCGCTCGACCCGGCCCGCATCGACGACGTCTACTGGGGCGCCGCCAACCAGGCCGGCGAGGACAACCGCAACATCGCCCGCATGGCGGCGCTGCTCGCGGGCCTCCCCGAATCGGTGCCCGGCGCCACGGTCAACCGGCTGTGCGCCTCCGGGATGGAGGCCGTCACCGCCGCCGCCCGCACGATCGCAGCCGGCGAGGCCGACGTGGTGCTCGCGGGCGGCTCCGAGTCGATGAGCCGCGCCCCCTTCGTGTTGTCCCGCCCCGACGAGGCCCTGCCGCACCGCATCGAGACCGTCGACACCCGGCTCGGCTGGCGGCTGGTCAACCCGGCGATGAAGGATCTCCACGGTCTGCTGTCCATGGGCGAGACGGCCGAGGAGGTCGCCGCACGGTACGGGGTCCCGCGCGAGCGGCAGGACGAGTTCGCCCTGCGCAGCCACCGGCTCGCCGCCCTCGCCCGCAAGAACGGCCACTTCGACGACGAGCTCCTGCCCGTTCAGCGCCCGGACGGAGTGGTCGTCGACAGCGACGAGTGCATCCGCGCGGACACCTCGTACGAGAAGCTGTCGAAGCTGAAGCCGGTCTTCCGCGCCGGCGGCACGGTCACGGCGGGCAACGCCTCGCCGATGAACGACGGCGCGGCCGGACTGCTCCTGGTGAGCGAGGAGGCACTCAACGACCTGGGGCTGGAGTCACTGGGCCGCTACGTGGCCGGCGCCTCGGCCGGCGTCCACCCCGACGTGATGGGCATCGGACCGGTCCCGGCCACCCGCAAGGCGCTGGCCCGCGCCGACTGGAACGTCGCCGACATCCAGGAGGCCGAGTTCAACGAGGCGTTCGCCGCCCAGGCCCTCGCCTGCGTCGACCAGCTCGGCATCGACCCGGACCTGGTCAACCCGACCGGGGGCGCGATCGCCCTGGGCCACCCGCTGGGCTGCTCGGGCGCCCGCATCCTCACGACCCTGCTGCACCGGATGCGGCGCACGGGGGCGGAGCGGGGGCTGGCGACGATGTGCGTGGGGGTGGGGCAGGGGAGCGCGGTGCTGGTGGAGCGGCACTAGGTGGACTCGGCCAAGAGCCCGGTGCGGCGGGAGTGTCCATGGCGTCGCGGGGCAGGCGGGAATTCGACGACGGGGACTGGCTCAATCACCCAGGGCCGTCAGGCGAGACGGTGCTTACGGTCATCGGCTGGGTGCGCATAGCATCGGCCCCGCATGAACACGATGACCCTCTGGCACATCACCGGCTGGGAGTTCGCCGCGCTCGCCTTCGCGGCCCTCCTCGTCGGCTTCTCGAAGACCGCGGTGAGCGGGGCCAACACGGTCAGCCTCGCGATCTTCGCGGCGGTCCTGCCCGCCCGCGCCTCCACCGGCGTCCTGCTGCCCATTCTGATCGCCGGGGACGTGTTCGCCGTCCTCACCTACCGGCGGCACGCGCACTGGCCCACGCTGTGGCGGCTGTTCCCGGCGGTCGCGGCGGGCGTCGTCGGAGGCACGCTGTTCTTGATGTGGGCGGACGACGGGATCGTGCGGACCTCTATCGGCGCGATCCTGCTGCTGATGGCCGGGGTGACGGTGTGGCGCCGGCGCACGGCCGACGGGGAGCGGGAGCCGGACTCCGTCGCGACGCGAGCGGGCCGGGTCAAGGCCCGCTCGTACGGTGTCCTCGGCGGCTTCACCACGATGGTCGCCAACGCCGGCGGCCCGGTGATGTCGATGTATCTCCTCTCGGCGGGCTTCCGGAAGCTCGGCTTCCTCGGCACCTCCGCATTCTTCTTCCTGATCGTCAACGTCTCGAAGGTCCCCTTCAGCGTCGGCCTCGGCCTGATCGACGGACGTTCGCTGCTGCTCGACGCGGCGCTCGCGCTGTTCGTCGTGCCCGGAGCGTTCTTCGGCACATGGGCTGTGAACCGGATCAACCAGCGCCTGTTCGAGCAACTGGTGATCGCCGCGACGGTCGTGGGCGGCGTGCAACTACTGCTGCGCTGAGGCCCGCAGCAGCGCCGGCAGGTCCGCGAAGGAGCCGATCACGTGGTCGGGCGTCCCGCCGGCGGCCCGGTGGGTCTCCGGCAGGTACTTGCCGGTCCTGACGAGGACTCCGGTGACACCGGCGCGCTGCGCGGCCAGCACGTCGGACTCGATGTCGTCCCCGACCATCACCGCCTCGTCCGCTCCGGCCCCCAGACGAGCCAGCGCCGCCTCGAAGAACGCGGGCGACGGCTTCCCGGTGACCTCGGCCTCGGTACGGGCGGCCTTCTCCAGACCGGTCAGGAAGGCGCCCGAGTCGAGCTGCAGCCCCTCCCCGGTCCGCCAGTACAGATTGCGGTGCATGGCCACGAGCCGGGCCCCGCGCTGGAGATGGCCGAAGGCCCGGTTGAGCGCCGCGTAGTCGAACTCGGGACCGGCCCCGCCGACGATCACGACGTCCGGCACGGTCTCGGTGTCCGCCGCGTCCAGGACGGTGACGCCGTCGAGGTCCTCCCGGATGTCGCCGCTGTTCAGCAGGGCACACCGCGCGCCGGGACTCCGCTCGGCCAGGTACGCGGCGGTGACGGCCGGCGCGGTCAGGATGTCCTCGGCGGACACGGGGAACCCCGCGTCCTGGAGCGTCGCGGCGATCGACGCCCGTGTCCGGGACGTCGTGTTGGTCACCAGCGCGAGGGCGAGACCGGCCTCCCGGAGCTCCCGGAACGCCTCCACCGCACCCGGCAGCGGCTGCCACGACACGGTGAGGACCCCGTCGATGTCGATCAGCACGGCGCGCACGGATTCCATATCCGGACGATAGCGTCGCGGCCCGCCAGCCGGGCTGTACCCGGCGTACCGTCCTCCGTCCGTCTCTGTCTGTCCTCCGCCCTGTCCTCCGCCCTTCCTCCGCTCGGCCTCCGTCGCCCCCGGCGTACCGACAGCCGTCCGGGACCTCGTAGGCTCGTCGCCATGTCCCCCCACGTCCTGGTCCTCGGCGGCACCGCCGAGGCGCGCGAGTTGGCAGCGGCGCTCGCGGCGCGCACCGGCGTCCGGGTCACGACGTCTCTCGCGGGGCGTGTGGTGCGGCCGGGAGCACTCGCGGGTGACGTACGTGTCGGCGGCTTCGGCGGGGCCGAGGGGCTGGCCCGGTGGCTGCGTGAGGAGTGCGTGGACGCCCTGGTCGACGCCACGCACCCGTTCGCCGAGACGATCACCGCGAACGCGGCGCGGGCCGCGGCGGCCACCGGAGTCCCGGCGGTGGTGTTGCGCCGGCCGGGCTGGCGGCCCGGCCCGGGGGACCGCTGGCACCAGGTCGCCTCCCTGGGCGCGGCGGCGGACCTGCTGCCGCGGTTCGGCAGCCGGGTGTTCCTGACCACGGGCCGGATGGGCCTGGCCGCCTTCGCACACCTGACGGACCTTCACTTCGTCGTACGGTCCGTGGAGCCGCCCGAGCCGCCGATGCCGCCGCACACGGAAGTGCTGCTGGCGCGCGGCCCGTTCACCGTGGCCGACGAGTCCGCGCTGCTGCGCGAGCACTGCGTCGACGTACTGGTCACGAAGGACAGCGGGGGAGAGGCGACGGCGGCCAAGCTCACGGCCGCGCGCGAACTCGCGCTGCCCGTCGTGGTCGTACGACGGCCGCCGCTGCCGGACGGCGTGGTGCCGGTACCCGATGTGGCGGGCGCCCTCGATCGTCTCGGCCTCACCGGGGCCTGACGACGTAGGCCATCGTCCACGATCGATCCGGTGGGCCGAACCACGCCGGCGGTCCGCCAGGGTGCCTCATACCTGCCGCCCGGGTGCCGTACGCCTCACGGGTTCTTCGGGTGCCTCCGCAGCAGATACGTGTCCATGATCCACCCCTTGCGCTCGCGCGCCTCGGCGCGCATCCGTTCGATGCGGGGCGCGGCCTCGGCGATCGGGCCGGAGGCGAGGATCTCGTCGGGCGTGCCGATGTAGGCGCCCCAGTAGATGTCGAGGTCCTGGTCGGCGTACTGCCGGAACGTCTGGTGGGCGTCGAGCATGACCACCACGTCGTCGACACCCTCCGGGAAGCCCTCGGCCAGCCGCCGTCCGGTGGTGATCTGCACGGGCCGGGCTACCCGGTTCAGGCCGGTCCGGTGCCGGGCGACGAGCGCCGAGACACTGCTGATGCCCGGCACGACGTCGTACTCGAAGGTCACCGCGCCGCGGTCGAGGATCTCCTCGAGGATCCCGAGCGTGCTGTCGTACAGGGCGGGATCCCCCCACACCAGAAACGCGCCGCTCTCGTCCTCGCCGAGTTCCCCGGCGATCAGCCGCTCGTAGATGTCGGCACGGGCGCTGCGCCAGTCGCCGACGGCGGGGGAGTACGCGGCGGTGCCGGCGGTCCGGTCCCGCTCGGGGTCGCGTGCCTCGACGACGCGGTACGTCCCCTCCGGTATGTGCGCGTCGAGCATGTTCCGGCGCAGCTGCACCAGGTCGTTCTTCACCTCGCCCTTGTCGAGGATGAAGAACACGTCCGTGCCGCGCAGCGCCCTGACGGCCTGCAGGGTGAGCTGGTCGGGGTCGCCCGCACCGATACCGATGACATGAATCTTTCGCACGCCCCGAGTCTGCCGCACGGCACTGACAGACGGGACACCGAGTCCGGGCCGCGCTCCCTACCCCCGCAGCCGCGGAGCCCGCTCGCCCGCGTCGACGGCCTCGCCGCCGTCCGCCAGGTGCTCCACGCCCTCCGCGAGCCCCCGCGCCCAGGCGATCAGCCCCGCGAGATCCATCCCGTACGGCCGCTCCCGCCCGGAAGCCGACGCCCAGGCCTCCGTCGCCGCGGCCCCGCGCCGCAGCAGGCGGGCCCCGCCCATGGCGTTCCCCCGGGCGGCGTGCGTGAGCCCCACCGCGAGCTGGGCGAGGCCGCGCCACAGCTCGCGTTCCTCCTCGGGCCCCGACTTCCAGGCGTCCTCGAACACCTCGTGGGCGTGGAACGGCTTGCCCGCGTCCAGCAGCTCCTGGGCCTCGGCGACGCTTTGCTCCGGCGTGCGGACGACGCCCTCGGGCTGGCGTGCGACGCCTTCCGCGCCGTACGGCAGGGGCCGCCCCAGCCCGTCCCGCGGGCGGGCGCTGCGGGCCCGCCCCTCGCTGTCCCGGTCCCGCGCTTCCACCGGCCCTCCTGAGGATGTGCTGCCCATACGCCGATTGTCCCGCGCCCCGTGGCCTGCTTCGGTGCCGCCCCCGACGTGGGGTAAAGTGCTGTTCGCGCGATCACGCGGGTCACCGCGCGAGGCGCACCGGGACGTGGCGCAGCTTGGTAGCGCACTTGACTGGGGGTCAAGGGGTCGCAGGTTCAAATCCTGTCGTCCCGACGGTGCGAAGGGTCTTCGCGGGCGAGAGCTTGCGAGGACCCTTTTGTCGTGCGGCTGGGGGGACACCCGGACCCGGCGAGCGGCCGGCGGGCAGTTTCCCGTCAGCGACGTCGATCGAACACGTCGACCGCTCTGACGGCGGCGCGGTGGACCGTCGGGTTGGCGCGGACCGCCGCACGAGTGGTGCGACCCGACGCCATCCGCAGCCGGCACAGCGCCCCCTTGGCGGTATGGCGGTCGACGTACCCCTCGGTGACGCCCAGTTCCGCCGTCTTGAGATTGTCCTTGTACTCGGCTGCGCCCTTGCCCAGGTCGATGTGGGCGATACCGCGATCCGCGGCGGCCTCGGCGAGCTTGAGGTGCAGCAGTATTCCGGGCGAGTACCGGGCGAACCGGGCGTCGTAGGTGGGGAACCAGGTGGCGAGTATTCGGCGCGAACGCAACCCGTAGAGCATGGAGACGGGCTCCGCGCCCGCGTAGAGCACGGACAGGGTGCCCGAGCAGGATTCGGACGGGAGGTCGAAGAGCTCCCGGAGGACCGCCACGAACCGCTCCTGGGTGAGCGGGTCCCGGCGCCCCTTCGCCCGCGCCTGGGCGGACTTCCAGCTGATCAGGACGTCCAGCAGCTCCGGCGCGGACGTATGGAAGACCAGACGGAGCGGACCTACGTCCCTGATCAGACTTCGCTCCCGCGCGCGCACCGATCGGAGGAACTTGTGCCGCAGCTGTTCGAGGTACGTGTGGTGGCCGCCGTTCAGTTCCATGATGGGCGAGCCGGCATGGACTCGGCGTTTGCCGGCGGTCTCGAAAGGAGTCTGTCCCGCGGCCAGGTGGTCGTACTCCCAGACCGCGAGATCACAGGCCTGGAGCAGCGCCATCGGGTCCCAGTCGAGGCCCGGCCGGTGGATCAGTCCCTGGCAGTCGCAGTAGCCGGAGCCGATGGGTTTGCCGGCGCCGAAGGCATGCCGTTCGAAGGGGAAGAACCCCACGGTACGGGAACCCTCGGAGAGCCGCGCCACCCGAGCGGTGGCGCGCTGGTGACCCACGGCCTGGGTGAACTCGGGAGAGAGGAAGGGACTGGCCAGTGCCAGGTCGGCTCGCTGCATGGCGCGCCACGCGCTGATGTCCGCTGCGGTCAGTTCGTCGGTGCGGAGGACCGTGACATCCATCGCGATCACCTCGGTTGTACCGGTCAGTTGTACCGGGAGATCACCGCGGAGTAGTCCGCCAGTGACGAGCCCGGAGTGCTGTTGTAGAGGTTGTGGTCGAAGGCCCACATCAGCCCCTGCAGTCCGCAGCTCTTCATCTGACGCGCCGCGTCGTCCATGACTCCGGGATAGTAGGGGCTCACCTGAGTCCCGGCGCTCTCTCCGCTCAGCAGGGAGAAGTGGTGGTGCCGCGCGACCCGGCTGATCCAGCGCATCGACGACCAGGTGTCCTGGACATGGCGGGGCGGAGCCAGGACGTTCACCCGGCGATCGGTCGGGGCACAGCCGTTGTTCTTCGGCTCTCCCGTGCCGTCCACCAGCGAGGTGGGCACGATCAGCACGTTCCGGCGGTCGCGGATCTGGCCCAGGATGTTGTAGTACCCCACCCCGAGGGCGATCAGCCGGTTCTCGTCCGTCGCGTCGAGACGCTCGCCGACCGCGCGTCGGTAGTCCTCCGGGAAATAGCCGCTGCCCGGTATGAGGACCTTCAGGAACCCCTTGAAGTGCAGGGCCTTGTAGGACCCGATCTGCCAGTTCAGGGCATCGGACAGGCCCCGCAGATACCAGTCGTACCACTCGCGGACCTGGGCCTCGGTGAAGGCCTGTCCCCGATAGTCGCGCTCCCCCGGTCTCCAGTCGGGAAACGGGTTCGCGGGGACGGTGGGTGGCCGCCCCGCCGTTCCCGGACTCTGGGCGTTCTCGTCGAACGCCCAGTAGTAGGTGTGCCCCGGGCGATCGGTGTCCCCCGCGGGATAGCTGAACTCGCCGGTGCCGCTCACGACGACCCGGATCGCCCAGAAGTTCTCCAGCCCGATGTCCCTGGCCACCGCGTTGACGTACTGCTGTGCCTTCTCGCGCACGGTCTGGCTGAAGACCATGTTGGGGGTTTCCAGGAGGCGATCTCCGTGCTGGTTCACATAGGCCGCGTCGGGATACTTCTCGAAGAGCCAGCTCGGCGCGTGGTTCAGGCCCAGGCTCACCTCGACGAGCGACCCCGCGCGCTGGAACCGGCCCAGAGCGCGTTTGACCTGATCGACGTACCGGTAGGAATAGACGTTCTCCTGGGGCTCGTACCGGTCCCAGGAGATCTGCAGATGGGCCACCTCAATTCCCTTGCTCCGCTCCAGGCGCGCCTTGAGCGGCATGGTCTGCAAGGTCCCGAAGTAGTAGCCCCTGTCCTCATGGGGGACTCGGACGCAGGCCACGACGAGGAGAACGGCCGCGATGATGCCGATGCGCTTCCAGCAGAGCGTGGCCTGACGGACCGCGCGTCGGACCGCGTCCCGCCGTGACGCCTTCATGCCACGACCTCCTGGTACAGGCGTTCGTACTGTGCTCGGAAGCGATCGGGTCCGAACCGCTCTTCAACCGTGGCACGCCCACGCCGCGCGAGCATCTCCCAGTGCTGCGGCTGATCGAGGAGCCGCGTCAGCAGTTCACCGGTCCGCCGCCGGTCCCCGACGGGAGCGCGTAGCCCCGCGCCACTCAGCGCGCCGAACTGCGGAAGATCGCTGAGGATCACGGGGCGGCCCACGGCCAGCGCCTCCAGGACGATGAAGGGGAGGTCCGCCTTGCCGCCGAGCGTGCGCGGTGGGAAGAGAAGAACATCGGTCGCCGCCAGCAGCCCCGGCATGTCGGGGACGAAGCCGCGGACGTCGATCCCGGGAAGCCCCTCCCGGGCCGCCAGAGCCCGCAGCCCCGCCTCCAGCGCGCGCTCGTCCTGCCCCGGCCGGCTCCGCATGGCCAGCACGAGACGGAACCGCGCCCCGGAGCGGTACGCCTCCGCCGCGGCGGCGATCGCCTCGCACGCGCCGCCCTGCGGGTCGTGGTGACCGGCGAACAGCACGAGGGGAGCACCCCCTGCGCGCGGCCGCCACGGCCAGCGTTCCAGCGGGATCGTCGGCGCGATCACGCGGACGTCCCCGAACCCCGCCGCGCGGAGCTGCCCGGCCGTCGCCTCCGACAGGGCGACCGTCGTTCCCAGCGGACGCGCCCGCTCCAGCAGACCGACGTCCATCACCCCGGGCACCGTGTGGATGACCGGACCGCTGCCGAGCAGACCCCGCCGCAGCCGGGAGAACATCGGGTACGTCCCCCCGATCGTCAGGATCGCGTGCACGAGCTCCGTCCGACGCGCCAGGACACTCCCGGCGAGCGCCACCTGAATGCGCTCCGGCACGTGCGGGGCGCCGTCCCGCGACACGATGGGGATGCCTCGACCACGCGCCACCCCTGGAGACCCGTGCTGCGGCCACCGCGTGAACCACAGGAACTCCCGGTCCGGCATGCAGTCGGCGATCGACGCCGCGAGCTGGGTGTCGGCTCCCGCTCCGCCGTCACACGGACTGCTGGTGAAGAGCAGCACCCTGTGCCGCTCCGAGCGGCTAGCCACGGCCGCCGCCCGCCTGGCCGGCCGGCGGCGGCAGGGGCGGCACCGGCAGCAGGTACACCGACACCGTGCCGTACGTGCGGCCGTGGAAGGAGAAGAGCAGTGCGCCCTGCCGGGTGAGGTCCCGCACCTGGCGCCGGGTGAACCAGGAGTAACCCTGCTCGACCAGCCGCCACGGCACGACGAGGTACGACACCCTTGCCCTCGCCCGGTCCCCCGGGCTGAGCCATCGGCCGATGCGATAGCGGTCGTCCAGGACCAGGTCCACCGAGCTGCTCGTCGATATGACCGGACTGCCCGCGGGAAGGTGCTCCACCATGTACTGGCGCATCCGGGCGTAGCCGTCGTCGGGCTGCGACCTGCCCCGTGCGTATGCGACACCCGACCACGTCATCGCCAGTGCCAGCGCGAGGACCATCCCGACGACCGGGGCGGAGACGTGCCGTCGGCGCCTGGCGTGTCGCCCCCACAGATGTACGGCCGCCGTCGCCACGATCACCATCGTCGGCACGAGCAGCAAGTACGTCACCTGCTCCTCCAACGTGCCCTTGAGGACGGCGTAGGTGGTGGCGAAACCCGCCGACAGATACCAGAGCGCCATGAGACGCTGCGCCGGCTCGCCGCGCCGCAGCACCAGTATCAGAGCCGGGAGTCCAAGGGCGAGCAGCGCATATGTGCTGCCGAAGTTGGTCAGTTCCTCGATGATGCGCTGGGAGAGTGGGGGCGAGCCCCTCGCGTTGAAGCCGGTCGCCTGGACCTGGCCCAGCAGCCTCCTGATGCCCAGGGTCTTCACCATCCAGAACACGTCGAAATGGCCCGCGGCCACCACCACGCCGACGTAGATCGCGTACGGCACGGTGGCGCAGACGGCGGTGACCAACGGCAGCGACCGCCGCCGCAACGGCCAGGCGAACACGGAGGCGACGAGCAGCGGCAGCACGGTGACGAGGGCCGCGACGTCCTTGGTCAGGGTGGCCAGGCCGAAGAGGAGCCCGGCGGCGGCGGCGCGACGGTGCGCCCTGGCCGGCGGATGCCGTTCCGCCAACGGCAGCAGCACCAGATAACCCAGCAGCAGCCAGAGCATCATCGACGTCTCTATGAGGACACGCTGGTTGAGCCGGAGGACGAACGGGTCGAGGGCGAAAACCAGCCCCACGGCGCCCGCGGCCCAGACGGACCTGGTGACGCGCGCCACCAGCAGCACCAGCACCGCGACGGTTACGGCGGCGAGGAGGGTGTTGAGCAGACGCATCTCGTACACCCCGGAGATGACGTCCGGACGCCAGCCGAACAGCCGCTCCCAGGCGCCCTCGACATAGAAGAAACCGGGCGGGTGCAGGAAGAAGAGGTCACCGCGATACCGGGGAAAGCCCCCGGACTCCACGGAGTGACCGATGTGCCAGTAGTAGACCTCGTCGACCCACACGTCCGCCGAAGGGCCGAACCCGATCAGTCGGAGCAGCCCGGTGAGCAGGGCGGCGGAGCCGGCCACGACCCAGAGCCTTCCTACGACCCGCTGCCGCAGCCAGGCAACCGAGAGTGGGAGAGCCTTGCTCACGACAGCCATCATGCTCCCCCGATGCGGCACGCCCGATCGCCACTGGGGAGCAGATAGATCTCCGGCACCAGGGGAATGCGGCCACCGGGGAAGAGCGCGGCCGCCTGCGAGCGGTACCCGTGAATCAGCGCCACCTTGGTGGCGAGGTTGCGTGACCACTCCACCTGGACCAGCGCGTTACGTGCGACGAATTCGGGGTCGGGGCGGTGCTGCTGGTTGTAGGGGAAGTCGCTGTAGTAGACCACCGGTTCGCCACTGAGCTCCGCGGCGGTCCGCACCAGCACGTGGTCCACGTGTCCGCCCACTCCCGAGGGAGCCAGCAGGACCGCGTGCGGCGGGGACATCACCTGTTCCAGCGAGGCCTGCACACGGCGCAGGGTGCCGATGTCGTGCCGGGAGATCCGGCCGCTGGAGAGATGCAGCCGGTATGTGGGATAGACGTGCGCGGGTTCGGGCAGCGCGCAACCCACCCGGGCCAGGCGGCCGCCGGACGCTCCGGGCTTACGACGGAAGAGGCCGTCGGTCAGTCCCATGTGGAGACAGTCCACACCCAGCCGCCGCAGAACGTCACGGTCCTCGGCGCGCCGGTCCCGGTACAGGCGTTCGGCGTCGGGCTGCCCGGCATGTCGCAGGTACTGCCGCCCGGAGAAGGTGTACGGCGGGGCACCCCCCTCCGTGAAGAACGTCACCACCCGTACCTCGGTGTGCCCGACGGCGTGCGACATCAGCGCTCCGCAGGACAGGACCGCGTCATCCAGATGCGGGGAGAGGACGACGAGTGGTTTTCCCGCGTCGATCGCGGCGGTCAGCGGACCGGCTGCCATGGCCCCGCCTCCTCCCGCTCCGCTTCCCGCGTTGCCGCCTCGCTCGTACTCTTCGGTGGACCGGGCGGGTCCAGCAGCTCCCGGACGAGTGTCAGGTACCGACCGGTCGTCCGCTCCCACGAGAACCGCTGCGCCGCCCGGTACGCCAGGCGCCCCAGCCGTCGGCGCAGCTGCTCGTCCGCCGTCAGAGCGCACATCTGCCGTGCCAGGGCGTCCACGTCGAAGGCGGGGACGGTGACATCGCCTCCGCCGTCCATCCACCGCAGGGTGGGCAGATCGAAGTGCAGCACCGGCTTGCCGTACGCCATGCTCTCCAGCGCCGCGATGCCGAACGCCTCGCTGCGGGAGGGCAGCACCATGAAGGCGCAGCCCTCCAGGAAGCGGCGTTTCTCCGCTCCCGTCACCTCGCCCAGCCAGCGGGCGTCGGCGCCTGACTCGGCGAGCAGCCCGGCGAGTCTGGTCTCCTCGCCGCGGGCGCCCGAACCGGCCAGCACCAACGGCATCGACGGCGAGCCGCCGGAGTGGGCGGCGAGGAGCAGGTCCAGTCCCTTGATCCAGACGTCCACGCGTCCCAGGAAGGCGATGTAGTCACCGTCGCCGAACCGCTCCGGGGCGACGGGCGGCTGATCGACGCCGTTGGGGATCAGGTGGGTCACGGCTTCGGGGGAGTACCGGCGGACGGTCGCACCGTCGAACTCGTTGGTGACGACGACGTCCTGGTAGAACCGCAGGCCGAACCGCTCGACCAGGAAGAAGGGCAGGTGGTATTTGCGTGACATGCCGTCGCCGCTGAGCGACTGGGCGACCCCTACCACCCGGCTCCGTGAGAACAGGGGGAGGAAACTGGTGGAGAAGGGCGGCGTGAAGCCCTCCAGCCACAGGTCGTGCGGCAACCGGCGGGCCATGAGCGGAAGCAGCGCGTGATGGAGCAGCTGCCCGAGGCGTGGTCCGGCCCAGCCGAGCGGCAGGAAGCGGTATCGGACGCCGTCTCGCGTCTCGCTGCCGCCGTGCCCCGCCACGGTGACGACGGTGACCCGGTGCTCCTCGGCCAGGCGGTGGGCGACCTTGTCCATGAGCACCGCGCCGCCGCCGTGGTAATGCGGGTTGCGGGTGTCGTCGAAGGTCGAGATCACCACGTGTTTCCTTCCGTCCGCCGCGTCGCCGGGCGCTCCGTCCGCCCTCCCCGGGGTCCGCCGTTCCGGCAGCACACGTCGCATGGCCTCCGCGGCGACCGTGTCGGGCGGGGCCGCGGCATCCACCACGTGCACGGACGACCGGCGCGTGGCCCAGCGCCGGTAGTGGTCCCGGAGGTCCGCCAGTGGACCGACCGCGTACTCGCCGTCCCGCTCCGCGAGCACCTCGGGCTCCGCGTCAAGGAGCAGGGTGACCTGGTACGCCGTCATCAGCCGTGTGAAGACGGCCGCCAGGCCGGAACCGGGTGCGGGGTCGAACTTCACGAGACCGTCGAGCGGACCGCGATCGGTCACCACCGCGCTCGGCCGCCCCCGAGCCGTGAGACGTGCCCGCACGGTGGCCGCCGCCAGACGCGCGGCGAGTTCCGCCGCGTCCACCCAGCCGTGCAGCCGGCCGACCCACGTGCCGGCACCCGAGGCGACCGGCGGGCGCTCCCCGACGGACGCGGTGAACCGGAACCGAAACCTCCGCGGCAGGCGCCGGCAGACGACACAGCCGTAGCAGTACCGGGTCGCCACGGCGTACCCGCGATCGCGCAGGCCTGTCGCCACTCGCCCGGCCAGGGACGACTTTCCGGCCCCGTCCGGTCCGGACACGCACACCAGCAGGGGGCGACGCCTCATGAGAGGAACCTCCTGCGCGTCTTCGCGACGACGAGCGGCACCCGCAGGGCCGCCTCGCGCGCTGCGACGCCCGTGCGCCCGTCGCGCAGGAGGTACAGCACGTGCTCAGCGCCCGCGCGGAGGGACACGGCCACCGGGAGCGGCACGGGCAACCTGAGCGGTGTTCCCCGGTCCAGCCGCCGCATCGCCTCGACCGCGACGTCGAGTGCCCGGGCACCGCCGACGAGCCACCCCTCGCGCGCCGCCTCGCGCCGCGCCTCGGCCACGATGTCCGGCAGCAGCAGCTCCCGCAGCGCGAACAGCTCCGACAGATCGAGGGACAGATTCTGGAACAGACCGTGCGCCAGCCAGATCCGCAGCTCGTCCGCCGGGTGGGGCAGCAGCCAGGCTCCCCCGTCCGGCGCGGCATGATCGAACAGCCGGCGGCTGGACACCACGGGCACACCGAACCACGACACGGCGCTGTGCAGATGGGCCGCAGGGCCGCGCCGCGGTTCCAGCAGCACCTTGGTGGACCGCTCCAGCCAGTACGTCGAACGGTGGACGTACCAGCCCTCAAGAGCGTCGCACGCAGCCTCCCAACGCCCGTCGGGCACCACCAGATCGAAGTTGCCGTACACGTAGTCGCCCGCCAGGTCCGCCTTGATCAGCACCGTGACGACGCCCGCGGCGCGCAGGCGGTCGGTGACCTCGCTCAGGTTCTCCCGGAACAGCTCGTTCGCTTTGTCCACCTCGGTCACGACATCGGCCAGCTGGCGCGGATAGGCCCGCGCGAGCCTGCCCTCCACCTGGTTGTCGCGCGCGAGCGACAGCGCGCGCCGCAACGCGGCATCGCTTGCCGGCCGCACGTCGTCGCGCCAGACGGCGTCCACGAGGAGGCGGTCGGGCCGCTCTTCCACAGGGCCGGCCGGGAGGGTCGTATGGTCCGCTGCTCGGTGGGTCATGGCGCCACCTGGTTCGTCGATGGTCGTGGCGGGGGAACCGGCGGCCGGAGCCGCCCGAGGGGGCACGGGGGCCGCTTCGGTCAGGTCCTCCGCCGGATCCGGAGCCCCTGGCCGGCGCAGAAACCGCTCCACGGCTCGTAGGCCGATGGCTGTCGCGGCGATCAGCCACAGCAGCGGATAGCGGTGCAGCAGCACCAGCGCCCCTGTGAGCAGTAGCGGCTCCACCAGAGTTATCCGGCTGAGGCAGGCTGCTCCCTGCCGGCGGACGAGCCGGCAGAGCAGCAGGGCGAGCGCCCCGACAGCGCCAAGGGCTCCGCCGACGGCGATGCCGCGTACGCCGTCGACCCGCCAGCCTGCCAGGAGGGCGAAGGTGTAGCCCGCCAGGCCGACGATCTGCCAGCGGGCGCAGGCGTAGTCGTCCGCGGCCTGGGAGAAGGTGACGACCAGGTTGATCGTGCCGATGGCGAAACCCGTGACCGCGGTGAAGGCGAGCAGCGTGCTCATCATGCTGTAGTCGGCGGGGAAGACGGTGGTCACGACGGAGCTCGGCACCGTGGCGATCGTCGCGGCGAGCGGCAGGGAACTGATGACGTACATCCGTACGGCGCTGGCGCTGAGCGGGCTGCCGGCCCGCCGCCGGGACAGCGCCGGGAAGAACGCCATGGACACCGCGCTGGCCACGAACAGCGGCACCCGGGAGAGCGCGACGCTGGCCTGATAGCTCGCGGCGGCGGACCGGTCGGTGGGCAGTACGGTCACCAGCACCACGTCGACCGCGGCCATCAGCGCCACCAGACCCTGGAGACGGGCGATACCGAGCGCGCGCCGCCACAGGTCCCGGTTGGCCGACGCGCTGCGCCAGGGCCGTCCACTGCCCCGCGGCAGAGAAGGCCACCACAGCAGCAGCGGCAGCGCGCCGATACCGAAGGCCGCCAGGGAGCCGGTGTCGCTCAGCCCGAGGGCCACGACCAGGAACACGCCGGCCGCCGCCTTCAGCACCACTTCGGCCACGTGCAGCAGCGACAGCGTCCGCATGCGCTCCTCACCCTGGAGCCAGCCCGTGGTCACCGTCGTCACATAGATCAGGAGCGTGCTCAGGGCCAGCGCCATCGTCGTGGCGGGGCCGGCGAACTGGGTTGCGACGGCGGCGACGAGGCTGCCGATGACGAGCCCGCCGCAGGTACTCGTGATGATCGCGAAGCGGCCCGCGTCGCCTCGCTCGGCGTCCGACCGGGCGCGGGCCAGCGCCTGCGCAAGCACCCACGGGACCGTCACCGTCGCCACGGTCGCCGCGCTGATCAGCAGCCACTGGCCGGCGGCGAACCGCGCGTACGAGGCGACGTCCAGCAGCCTGGTCAGGAGCAGGGCGTACCCGTAGTTCACGGCGCCGACCATCAGCGCGGCCGCCGTGAACCAGCGGGCGCCGTGCACCGCGGTGACCACGTCCGGGCGGGTCTCGGGCCGGTGCGCAGCCGACGTACGGAGGGCGGTCATCCGGGATCACGCCGTTCCCGGGCCCCGGGCCCGGAGTCGGTCGGCGGGTGCTTCGGCCGTGGTGTGCCCACGTCGCTCACATCAGGGTGCACGAGCTCTTCCCGCCGGTGTGCCAGCCGGAACACGGCCTCGCGTATGCCCAGTCGCCGCAGCGCCTGGTACGCGCTCAGCTCGTCGCAGCCGTGCATCAGCAGGCGAAACGAGTCGCCCCGCCGACTCCACCGGTCGGTCTCCCGCAGAGCGGTGTTGAGGACGTGCTCGATGTCGTCGCCGTCCTCGGCCCGGAACTGCGTGAGGACCGTGAGATCGCTGGCCCGGCGGCGCGACCTGCGGTGCCGATGGACGCGTCGGGATTCCTCCAGCACCACCTCGGCGAGCCGTTCGGCGCTGTCGTCCCAGGAGAACCGCGCGCTCCAGGCGCGGCAGCGCTCCGCTGTCCGGTCGCGGGTGCCGGCGTCGCTCAGCTCGGTGAGGGCCATGGCGATTCCGTCGGCCAACGACCTGCCGGCGGGGATCAGCCAGCCGTTGTTGCCGTGCTGGACGGCGTCCCGCAGGCCGGGGACGTCGAAGGCGATCGCGGGCGTTCCCACGCAGTTCGCCTCGATGACCGTCAGACCCCAGCCCTCGGCGGAGGACGGCACCACCGTGAGCCAGGCGCTGCCGAGCAGCGCCCGCTTCTTCTCGTCGCTGACGTGGCCGTGGAATGCGACGGCGGAACCGAGATCGAGCGTGGAGGCGAGCGCGCGAAGGTACGGCAGCTCGCTGCCGTCGCCGGCGAGGTCGACGTGAAGGTCCGGCCAGCGCCGACGCAGGTCGGGCAGGGCCCGGAGCAGGAGGTCCACGCGCTTTTGCGGTGTCATCCGACTGACCACGGCGATGGTGGGCGTCCCTGCGCGGTCGGCAGGTTCGGGATCCGGCCCGGGGCTGCCGTTGGGCACGAGGTAGATCGGGTTGTGGAAACCGAGTGTCGCGCGCACGCCCTCCCGGGTGGAGGGCGACACGACGACCAGTGCGTGCCCGCGGTAGACCCAGCGGCTGATCTGCTTCTCCAGCAGCCGCCCGAGGGCGTTCATCGGCCATCGGAAGAACAGGTCGAACTGCTTCTGGTGAATGTGGTGGATGACGCAGATGTTCGCGGTCCAGCGCGGTGAGAAGAGCGGCGAGAAGAAGGGTATGCCGTTCTGGAAGTCGACGACCGCGTCATAGGTGTGGCGGTTCCGCAGCAGATGGACGGCCGCGGCGGGATAGACCCCGAAGGTTCCGCCGGCCCGCAGGATGCGCACGCCGTCGGCCGTCTCACTCGCCGGGGACCCGGGGAATCGCGCAGCGAAGAGGGTCACCCGCGCGTCCGAGCGGGTGAGCCGTCGTGCGATCTCGTAGCAGTAGGCCTCTGCGCCCCCGGCCTGTGGATGTGCCGGGTCGCGCCAGTTGAGGAACAGAACGGTCGTGCGGGCAATGTGCTGGAGTGCAGTCATCAAAAGTCACCGCGAGAGAGAGGTGCGAAGCACGTCCGCCATGGAGCGGAGGCCGTCACGCCGAGCTGAGAACGTCGATCCGGGCATGTCCGACCAGTCGACGGGTACCTCGACGATCTTCCCGCCGGCCCGCGTCAGCCGCACGAGCAGCTCCACGTCGAAGGCGAACCCGTCCACGTGACAGGCCGCCGCCACGTCCCGGACGAGCGGCCCGTCGAAGAACTTGAAGCCGCACTGGGTGTCCGCGACGTCCGGCAGGGCGAACCGGGCGAGTCGGCGGAACATCCAGCCGCCGCACCGGCGCAGCGCCGACTCCACGTCGCAGCGGGAGCCGTCGATGTGCCGGGAGGCGATCACCGCCGCGTACCCGTCCCGGAGCAGCGGGAGCACCTTGTCGAGCGTCTCGATGGGGGTGGCGTTGTCGGCGTCGACGAAACCGATGAATCGCGCCGCCGACGTGACGATGCCCCGGCGGACGGCGGCGCCCTTGCCGGGCTCGCTGCAGCCGATCACATGGACGGGCGCCGCGGGGCTGTCGAAGCGTTCCGGCACATCGATCGTGCAGTCCACACTGTCGTTGTCCACCACGACGACAGCGGACGACCAGGTCTGCCCCGTGAGGTAGTCCACCGTCGCCGCGATGGTGCGGGGCAGGCGTCGCTCCTCGTTGACCGCGGGAATGACGATCTCAAGGTCCACCGGGGGGCGTCTCAGACACGAGGGAATCCCCTCGGGGGAGTGGGCATCCCGCCCGGCAGAGCCTGGCGGCAACACGGGCACCACGTGAATTCACCTCCGTCGCCCGTCGCCGGCCGGCGAGCGGGCTGATCGGAAACGAGAGAGCAATCACTCAGATGCTGCGGCGCTGAGTGAGGACCGCCGGCGCGGCAGGCTCACCGCCTTGCGGGTCGCCTCCGGGAAGCGGCCGCGAGCGGGGCCGAACGGCGATGGCGGGGGGCCGATCCCGAAGCTCGATCTTCGTCGCACGTCTACCGCGTCCGCGGCCGGCTGGGTGCCGACGACGCCGAACAGGCCCTCGTCGTGGGAGTCTCGTCCTGTGGAACGGATCTTCCATGACTCTCAGCTCCCATCCTCCCCGGGCGGCGCCTTGACCTGCAGCGTCCTGTCGACTGTGTACGTATACTGCGTCAATGTACCATTTTTCCGTCTTGGTGGATATGTGCCCTGTGCTGGCCGACCGCGCTCCGCCCGGCGGAGCCACCACATGGATCAGGGCCTTGTATCACCGGGGTGATACAAGGCCCTGATTCGATTCCTGGCTCACTTCGCACGCTTTCTATGCAAAGTGCGGATCTTCGTTTGTTATTTGCGTCGTCACTCCGATGAACGTGTTGCCGGTCGAAGTGCCGAGAGCGCCCTTGTAGTTGTAGATGGCCCACTGCATGCCGTTGAACGTGTTGTCGTAGATGTTCGCACCGATGTAGTGGTTGATGGAGACGCCGAACCTGTTCGCACTGCCCATGGCGTGGATGGTGTTGCTGTACACGTTCACGTTCTTCGCGGCGTTGAACGGGCCACCGCTGATGCCGATGACCAGAACGCCGTCCGTGAACCTGGTTCCACTGATGTCGTTGTCGTGGATATTGATGTTGTTGGCCGCAGCGTTCTGGAATCCGCTGTACACAATGCCAGGCAACGTGCCCGTACCGGTCGCGGACCCGCCGACGATGGTGTTGTGGTGAATGAATACGTCGGACAGGGTCTCGGTGGACGAGTTGGGCTCGAGGTCGATGGGCCCGGGCATTCCAGAACGCGAACAGTTGACAAAGGTGTTGTTGTGCACCTCGATTTGCGTCCCGGTGATGACGGAAATTCCGTTCCGGTTGAAGTGGTCGGACGTGAACGTGTTGTTCGGTCCGATGACGCAGTTCTTGGCGGAACTTCCGATGTTCACGTAGACGCCGTCACCGATGATGTTGTTGAACTCGCAGTTCTTGACGACCACGTTGCTGAAGCTTCCGTGGATCCTCACGCAGTGGCGGTGCTGGGTCCAGGTGGTCCCCTGGTTCGCCGCGCGCCCGTCGAACCTGAGGTTGTCGATGGTGACGCCCGATCCCCGCACCTTCAGGATCTCGTCGCTGTGCGTGGTCGAAGCCGTCGAGTTGTCCGGGAATCGCAGGGTTGCGCCGTTTCCCTCGACGTAGCAGCCGGCCGGAATCGACAGCGATGTGACCGTGTACGTCCGTCCCGCCGGGAACACCAGGTGCTTGCCGGCGGCGGCATTGGCCGCGAGTTGAGGCGTGGCGTAATCCGATACGAGAACCTTGCTGCTGTCGCGGGAAGGGCGCCGCGCCGCGGCCAGGAGAGGGATTGTCGCCAGCGCCAGCATCGACCTGCGGGAGACGGGGCGGGAACCAGGGAATTTCTTCAAACCGGGAACTCCTGTGTACGGAACAATTCAAGCGATAAACGCTGCTCGGCGTACTGTACTCAAAATACTCTAGAGCGCCAGAGCCGACAGTTCCGGGGAGTGTCCTGACCTTGATCCTTGATCTCTGTGCAGTGATCGCCGCACGGCGCGAGAGGCGCGGACGGCGAATCGTGAAGTGGCTTGGCCTGGCGCGCACTTCAACTTGATGACTCCCGTTCGCGTGCCACGAAGAGGGACGCGGACGGGAGGCTCATCATGAAGTAGCTCACAATCGGCGGAGATCCGGATAAGCGTCCGCCGTGCCGGATCGATATGCCGAGGCCGGCCGGGCCTGTCGGCGAATGTGATCCGTGAGCCGGCCCGGGCAGCCGGGAGCGCCCGGGCGTGGACGGGCTGGATATGCGCGGCGCGCACGTCGACAGCTCCGCCCTAGGCACGGTCCACCGAGGGCCGGGGATTGAATGCCCCAGCCGCTCACTCCGCCCGTGTGAAGCGGTCGAGGAGTGCCTCCAGGCCGGCCGCCAGGCCCTCCGGTCCGCCCTGTACGGCGAGGGCGGGGGCGGTTTCGCGGAGCGTGGGCAGTTCGTGAGGCGGCATGCGGTGCAGTCCGAGGCGGAAGGCGGGGTCCGATTCCTCGGCGTTGTCCACCATGAGCCGCAGCTCGGCGGACACATAGCCGAGGAGCCATGCCGTGAAGGCCCGGAACACGGCAGCCGTGCGGGCCTCGTCCAGACCGGCCTCACGGAGCAGGGCGAGCACCCTCTCGTGGTCCTTCAGGACGGCAAGCGGGCGCTGGGCGAGCGGGACCGCCAGCATGCGCGTGGTGAGCAGCGGAACCGCCTGGGGATGGGCGAGGCAGACGTCGTACGTCGCTCTCGCGATGCGCTGGAGCCGGGCGTGCCACGCGGGGCCCCCTGTCTCCTGGCCCGGCTCATCCGCGCTCGGGCCCGGCTCGGCGGCCAGCCGTTCCTCCAGCTCGAGGTACAGGGCCTCCACCAGGCCGTCCAAGAGGGCGTCCTTGCCCTCCGCGTACCGGTAGAGGGCCATCGCCTCCACGCCCAGCTCGGCGCCCAGCCTCCGCATGCTCAGCGCCGACAGGCCCTCCCGGTCCACCAGCTGGAGTGCGCTCGCCAGTACGCGTTCCCGGCTCAGCCGTCCGTAACGGCCGCGGTCGCTCGCCCGGCGTGCCGGGCTGGCTCCGGCGGCCTTCCTCCGTGGTTTCGCCTGTTCCTTGGCCATGCCCCGCCTCCAGATGGTCGGCCCGCGCCCGTGTCTCCCTCTTGTGTTGACTCTATACACCAGCAGGGGCAGAGTGTACGTATACGTCGTAAATATACGTCATCAGGAAGCGCGGCAGCGTCACCCCCGAGCAAGCCGAACCGGGAGCGAGAAATGACAGTCCACCGTCTCCGACCCCGGCGGGAACCCGTCGACCACACCCGGCCCGCCCACAACGGCGTCCACCCGGCCGACCCCCTCACCGTGAACCACACGGACGCACAGGACGTGCCCTTCGCCGTGACCTGGATCAGTCCGGAAGCCCGCAGGGCGGCCCAGGGCGTGCTCGCGTCGGGCTGGGTGACGACGGGGCACGAGACGCAGCGCTTCGAGCGCGACTTCGCGGCCCACGTCGGGGCCGAACACGCCATCGCGGTGAGTTCGTGCACGGCCGCGCTCGAGCTGGCGCTGCGCGCCCTGCGGCTGCCGCCCGGCGCAGCCGTCCTGGTCCCGGCCGTGACCTTCTGCGGCGCGGCCCATGCGGTCCTGCACGCCGGCCTGCGGCCCGTGCTGGTCGACGTCGACCCGCGCACCGCGACACCGACTCCCGTCACCGTCGCCCGTGCCGTCGCGGCATGCGGACGCCCCCGGGCGATGATGGTCCTGCACTACGCCGGGGCCCCGGCGCCGGTCGCCCAGCTGGCGGAAGCCGCGGGGCTGCCCCTGACACACGTCATCGAGGACGCCGCCCACGCTCTGGGCACGTCGGTGGGCGACCGGTCCGTCGGAAGCGTGTCGAGAGCGACCTGCTTCAGCTTCTACGCCACCAAGAACCTGCCCATCGGCGAGGGCGGCATGGTGACCACGGACGATCCGGAGCTCGCCGTACAGATCCGTCGAGCAAGGCTCAACGGAATGTCCGCCGACGCCTGGCGGCGAACGCTGCCGGGCGGCCGCTGGTGGTACACCGTCGACGAGCCGGGTCTGAAAGCCAACATGACCGACGTACAGGCAGCCATCGGACGTGCCCAGCTCGGCTACTTCGACGACTGGCAGCGACGGCGGCAGATTCTGGCCGCACGGTACGAGGCGACGCTCGCGGCCGTTCCCGGAATCGAGCCGCTGGACCGCCCCGCCGCGGGGCGGCACGCCCGTCACCTGCACGTGGTGCGGGTCCTCGACGAGTACGGGATCGGCCGCGACGAACTGGTCGACCGGCTGGCAGCCCAGGGCATCGGCACCTCGGTCCACTTCATCCCCCTGCACCACATGCCGTACTTCCGGCGCACCGCGCTCACACCGCTCGGGGGTCTGCCGGGAGCCGACCTGCTCTTCCCCCAGCTGCTGTCCCTGCCCCTGCACCCGCTCCTCACCGAGCGGGCGGTCGACCGGGTCTGCGCCGAGCTGGCCCGGCTGGTGCCCCGACGGCCCGGCGTCGGTGCCGGTATGAGCCGGACGGCACGCCCGGCCACCGTCATGGCCCGCCGCCGCTCGGAGGGCCCCTGATGTTCGCCCGCCGTCAGTGGCACCAGTGGACGCCGAGGCATCCCGCCGGGAAAGGCCGCCGCCCGCACCGTCGGCTGCTGGTCCTGCTGACGTGCCTGGTGATCGCGGTGCTCGGGCTGCTGGGGCTCGGTGCCGGCGGCATCTGGTGGGCCACCGACCACTACGGCGACCAGGTCACCCGGATACCCGGTGCCTTCCCGGACGGCCCGCGGCCCGAGGACCCCGCCGCCCCGGGACACAAGGGCACCGGCGGCACCACGTTCCTGCTCGCCGGTGTCGACAGCCGCTCCAAGAAGCCCACCACCGGGAACGAGGCCGAGTCCGCGCTGTGGAAGTTCGGCGCCCAGCGGAGCGACACCCTGATGCTGGTGCATCTGGGCCCCGACGAGCGAACGTCGTACACCGTGTCGATCCCCCGCGACAGCTGGGTGCCCATCCCCGGACACGGATCCGCGAAGGTCAACGCCGCGTTCTCGTGGGGCGGCCCGCCGCTGCTCATTCAGACGGTCGAAAGGCTCACCGGAGTGCGGATCGACCACTTCGCCGTCATCGACTGGCACGGCTTCCGGGCGCTCACCGACGCGGTCGGCGGTGTGCCGATCACCGTGTCCCAGAACTCCTACGACCCGTCGCAGCACCGGCACTTCACGGCAGGGACCCACACCATGAGCGGCGAGGAGGCACTCGCCTACGTCCGCCAGCGCCACGGTCTGCCCGGCGGGGAGCTGGACCGGATGAAACGGCAGCAGCAGTTCATGCGTGCCCTCGTCCATGAGATCCGCGGCGACGCGAGCATCACCAACCCGCTCAAGGTCCACCGGATGCTCGACGCGATCACCCGGACCGTGAGCGTGGACGACCGGCTGTCCAACGGCGACCTGCGCGAACTCGTGTTCGGCCTGCGGCACCTGGACTCCGCGGACGCCCGCTTCACCACCGCGCCGATCGTCCGCTCGGACATGATCGGCCGCCAGTACGTCCTGATTCTCGACAAGCCCGGCCTGCGGAAGCTGTGCCACGAGATCGTGACGGGCCACCTGCCCGGCAGCGGGAAGTGAGGCGGTCACGTGTGCCTCCGTCACCACGCGAAGCGATCCACCGGCCCGCCGGCGCCGGCCGCCCCGGACCCGACAGGGCACGGAGAACAGGCGGACACGTCCGCCACCGCGTCCGCCGGCCCGGCCCGGACGCTCGTCCACGGCATGGGCTTCAGCGCGCTGGCGCAGATCGCACCGCTGCTCACCAACCTGGCCCTGACGCCCTGCCTGATCCATCGGCTGGGACTCGACCGGTTCGGCGTCTGGTCGCTGATCCTGGTCTTCCTGGCCACCCTCACCGTGCTGGACGGCGGAATCGGCGCGTCCCTCGCACGCTTCTACGCCTACCACGGCGCCCGCGGCGACCGGGACGGCACGGGGAAACTGGTCGTCGGGTCGGTGTCGGTCTTCCTCGGGCTCGGCGCGCTCGTCACCGCGCTCAGCGTGCTGATCGCCCCCACCGTCGTGACCGCACTGGACGTTCCGCCGCGGCTCTCGCACGAAGCCGAGCAGCTGCTGCTTGCTCTCGGGCCGCTCCTCACCCTGGCCCTGCTCTCCAACTCCGCCATCGCGCTGCTCCAGGCGAACGCCCGGTTCCGCAGCCTGGCGGCCGTCAGCGCGGGGTCGTGTCTCACGTACGCCGTCGCCGTGGTCGTGTTCGTCAACGGCGGGGAGGACCTGCTGCTGCTCGCGCTGCTGACCACCATGAGATACCTGCTGGTGACGGTCGGCGGCTTCTGCGCCGGGGCACGGCACATCCGCATCCGGCGACCGCTGCTGCCGCAGCGCGCCGAGCGGCGCGACTTCGTCGGCTACGCCTCCCGCATGCAGCTGTCGGGCTTCACCGTCTTCCTCAACGGAGAGATCGACGCCCTGGTGATCGCCGCGCTGCTGCCCGTGCGGTACGTGGGCATCTACGCGGCCGGCTACCAGGCGGCGACCGCCCTGCGCAGCCTGCCGCTCTACGCCTTCCCCCCGATCCTCACCCGGATGACGCACGTCTACGCCGCCCATGGATTCTCCGGATCGGTAAGAGAGTTCCACGTCCTGGAGTCCCGCTGGCTGCCCGCGGCCCTCACCTACGGGGCCGTGACGATCACGGCGGTCGGCCCGGCGGTCCTGGTGTGGCTGGGCCCCGAGCTCGCACTCAGCGGTGCCGTGGCCGCCGTGCTGCTGGCCGGATACGTCGTCCAGGTGGCGTTCACCGGGATGCGCACCTGCTTCGTCCGGGCGATCGGCCGCCCCGGGCTGGAAACCCGGTACTCCTGGTGCTCCACGGCGGTGAACCTGACGCTCACCGTCCCGCTGACCCTGCTGTTCGGAGTCGTCGGTGTCGTTCTGGCGACCTCGGTCGGACTCGTCGCGGGTTCCCTGTACCTCGTCGTCCTGTGCCGCCGGCTGGCGGATCTCCGGGAGCGGCGCCTGCCCAGGAGATGGATGCCGGCGACCGCGCTGGCCGTGATCACCGCCGGTCTCGGAGAGCTCCTGGTGCTGAGGCTCGGCTGGCACGGCGCGCTGCCCCTGTTGCTGGCCGGCCTCCCCGTGCTCGCCGGCCTCGGTATCGCGTGGTCGCTCATGGCCCGCGAACTCACCCGAACCCCGCAGGCACCGGAGCGAGTGCCTGTGAAGGAGGAGGCATCATGACCCCCATCACCTCGGACAGGCCCGGCGGCCGACGGCGCAGGCGGGTCCTGGTCGTGGCTCAGCTCGACGGGTACGCGAACAGCGTCAAACCCCTGGCCATCGAGCGGTTCCTGCGGGAGCAGGGTCACGACGTGCAGCTGGTGGACACCAACTGCCTGGCCCGGGCATCCAGCACCAGTGGTTCGCTGGGTCGGAAGCTTCCGGGATCCCTGCGCCCCGCCAAGCTGGCACTGTACGCGAACGACGTCGCGTCCAGGCTGCTCACCCGGCGGTGGGGCCTCGGACGACGCCACCTCTCGTACTACGTGCTTCTGACGGACCACCACCTGCGCCGGCGCATCCTCCGGACGGAACTCGCACTCGACGACTTCGACCTCGTCATCTGCGAGACCCCCTTCGACGCGGGTGTGCTCACGACGGGCACCTCCGCCGAGACTCTCTACGACTGCCCCAACCCGTGGGCCGACGAGGTGCTCCACGAGGGCCGGCTCACCGGACGTCAGCACCGGAGGTTCCGCCGCTGGGAGAAGGACTTCCTGGAAGGCATGGAGCACCTGTCGTTCTCCTGGGAGACCTACGGCCGCTACGCCCAGGCACACTACGGGCTCAGCGGTGACAACTTCGTCCAGCTCAACTGGGGCTGCACCCCGTCGGCCGACCGGGCGCGGTTCGCCCGGCCGCCGCGCGTGGCCTACGTCGGCTCCCTCAGCAGTCAGTTCATCAACCTCCCCCTGCTCGCACGGCTGAGCCGGCTGTATCCCCACATCGACGTCTACGGCGGCCCGCCGCCGGACCCGTCCCTCGGCATCCGCTACCGCGGCTACGCGTCTCCCGAGGTCCTGAGCGAGTATCAGTTCGGGCTGATCACGTGCACCCGGGACCCGATCCGCGAAGAGGGCTTCTCCGCCAAGCATCTGCACTATCTGGCACACGGCCTCCCCGTCCTGGTCCCGGCCTGGCGGCGCCACCTCGACCTGCTCCAGGGATCGGTGCCCTACACCGAGGAGGACTTCGCCGGCGTCATCGAGTCGCTGAGCGACGAGGCCGGCTGGACCGCGGTCAGCGACGCGGCGTACGAGCAGGGACGGCGACTGGACTGGAACCGGACCCTGGAGCCGCTTCAACGGCTGCTGGACGGTTCGCCCCGCCGGGCCGAGCGGGAGACCGCGGCGGCAGCAAGGTACGAGTCCTCATGAACACCGCACCAGCGCGCACCCTCACCGTCGACGTCGTGATCGTCAACTGGAACGCCGGACGCCACCTCGAAGACTGCCTTCGCTCCATCGCCCGGGCCGACCGGTCGGTGCTCCGTGTCGGCCAGGTGGTGATCGTCGACAACGCGTCGAGCGACGGCTCCTGCCGGGACCTGTTCTTCCCCGGTCTGCCGATCCGGCTGGTGCGGAACCCCGACAACCGGGGCTTCGCCCGAGCCTGCAACCAGGGTGCGGCGCTCTGCGACTCGGAGTTCCTGCTCTTCCTGAACCCGGACACCGAACTCTGCCGCGACACGCTGCGGGCCACCGGCGAGTTCCTGCGGACCCCTGAGGCGGCACGCTTCGGGATCTTCGGGGCACGCATGGTGGACGCGGGGGGACGCCCTCAGCTGTCCTGCTCCAGGTTCCCCAGCCCGCGTATCTTCGCCGGCCGGATGACAGGGCTCGACCGGCTGGCGCCCGCGCTCTTCCCGTCGCACCACATGCGCCCGGAGGAAGTGCCCCGCTCGGGTCCCGTCGATCAGGTCATCGGCGCGTTCTTCCTGGTACGCCGGCCCCTGTTCACCGAGCTCGACGGCTTCGACGAAGGCTACTTCCTGTACCTGGAAGAGGTCGACTTCGCCCTGCGGGCGCGGAAGTCGGGCCGGCCCTCGTACCACATCAGGGAAGCGCGGGTCTATCACGCCGGCGAGGTCAGCTCGGTCCAGCTCGGACCGTGGCGGCACTACCTGCTGCTGTGCAGCCGCGCCCGCTACATGTTCCGGCACTGGCCGAAGCGCCAGGCGTGGCTGCTGACGGGCCTGAGCCTGTCGGTGGAACCCGTGGCCCGGCTGCTGGGGGCGGCAGTGCGGGGACAGCGCGTGGAACTGCGGGCCACGCTCGCCGTCCAGCGGGAGTTCCTGCGGTGGATCCGCCGCGATCACGCGCTGGGCCCGCCCCCGCCCCCGCCCGCTCGGCTTCGGCAGACCACGAGAGCACAGCGTGCACGTCCTGTGCGCGAAAGGCGCCACACCCCTGGCACGGCAGGAAAGGCAAGGAAATGAACACACGGATTCTCGTCACCGGTGGGCAGGGCTATCTGGGCTCTGTCGTCAACGAGATGCTGTCCCGGAGCGGATTCGAGGTGCTGTCACTGGACAGCGGCTATGCGTCCGACACACGCAATCCCCTGCCTCATGTGACGTATCTGCAGGGAGACGTGCTGGACCCGGGTTCCTGGCAGTCGGCTCTGACGGATGTCGACGCAGTGGTCCATCTCGCCGCGATCGTCGGAGATCCCGCCTGCGGGGTGGACGAGGATCTGGCGATGAAAACGAACTACCTGGGCACGATCCGGGTGGTGGAGGCATGCAGGAGGTTCGGCGTGGGCCGGATCGTCTTCGCGTCCACCTGCAGCAACTACGGGAGCACCGGGGGCGACCAGGTCGACGTGTGGTCCCCGCTCGACCCCCAGTCCGTCTACGCGAAGACCAAAGTCCTGGCGGAGCACTACCTTCTCTCACCGCACGGCAGCGGGCCGGAACCCTGCATCCTGCGGTTCGCGACACTGCACGGACTGTCTCCGCGTATGCGCTTCGACCTGGCCGTGAACATCATGACGGCGAGCGCCCTCGCGCAGGGACGCATCGTGGTCAATGGCGGTTCTCAGTGGCGGCCCTTCATCCACGTCCGTGATGCCGCCTCGGCAATCCTCAAGTGCCTGAAGGGAACGTCGGGTTCGCTGGCCGCGGTGTACAACTGCGGCTCGAACGAGGAGAACTACCTCATCAAGGACCTCGCCCGGCTGATCCGGCAGGAGATCCCCGGATCGGTCACCGACGTTCTCGGGGAGGTGCGGGACCCGCGGAACTACCGGGTGGACTTCTCCCTGATCCGCGAGACGCTGTCCTTCTCGAACGGCTTCCGCGTGGTCGACGGTGTGCGCGAGATCCGTGACGCGATGATGAGCGGCGCTTACCAGGACTACCTTTCGCCGCGGTACAGCAATCATCTGCGGGCCCTCGAGATGTCGAAGCAGGAGGTCCGGCTTCACAACGGGAAGCACCCCGCCGGCGCAGAGCGATGAGAAGGAAGAAGACGAAGGAGGAGGCCCGGTCCGAGGACCGGGCCTCCTCCTTCGTGGTGGCTGCCGTGAGCTGGTCGCTACCGTGAGCCCGCCGCCTCGGCCGGCTCACGCGTGAGTCCGGCCGGTGGCTGCGCCGTAGCGCTGCGGTGTGCGGCGATCGGCATGAGTGCGACCGCGACCAGCGAGAAGGTCAGCGAGTTGCTGATGTCGAAGGCCCAGGGGCGTTCGACGACCGAGCCCAGCAGGACCGGGAGCAGGACACAGGCTGCGACGGGCAGTCCCCTGGCGCCGTCCCGGAACAGGAGATACGCCAGCAGCGCGACGAAGAGGACGACCGCGACGAGTCCGCCCGCGTACAGCAGGTCGATCCACTGATTGTGCAGCGAGGGCGAGACGGCGGCGGGAATCTCGCCCTGCCAGTACTTGGCCGACCACGCCTTGCCGCCGTATCCGAGAAGCGGCGAGCGGGCCCACTCCTCCTTCGCCATGTCCCAGATGGCGGCCCGCAGCCGCAGGTCGCCGAAGGCGTCGTGGCGCAGAGGGACGAGGAAACCGAGGACGGCCGCGCCGATGAGGGCCCACACGGCAAGGAGGTTGCGTCCGGGCGAACCGCGCGCGGCTCCTCCCGCCCCCGCGGCGCCTTCGTCCCGGAGCCTCGGGCGCAGTACCACCAGCAGGATCACCGTCGCGACCGCCGCCGTGCCGGCGAGCATGCTCCCCGTGGTGGCCGCGAGGAACGCGAGGTAGGCCGCCAGGAGAATCCGCACCCTGCCGCGGAGACCGATCCAGACGAACGGGATGCCCACCATCAGCAACATGCCGAAGATGTTCTCGTTGTTGAAGACGCCCGCGTAGTGGATTCCGAGAACGGTGCACTCGTTGTCGGCGCGGCAGGGGCGTACGACGCTCGCCGGTTCTATGAGCGCCTCGACCCCGCCCACCACGGTGTACACCATGGCGACGGCGGCACCGCCCACGAACGCGGACCGTCCGGGACGCCCCACGGTGGCCGCGAGCAGGGCGGCCAGCAGGGTGAGCTGTCTGGGTGTCCACAACGGCTCACCGTGCAGGCCGTCGGACGCGCCGAGGGTCAGGACGATCGCGCAGGCGATGAGCGGTGCCGTGTTGATGCGGGCGCGCACGAACACCAGCCGGTAGACGACGAAGGCGACACACGCGACCAGCAGGATGCCGTTGGCGATCGCTCCGATGCGGGTCACCCACGCCGGGAAGCCGATCACGGCCTGGCCGAGCGGATCCAGGCGCTCCTGGCGGCCCGAGCCGATGATGTCCGCGGCGGTCTCCACGTTGGCCAGCACTCCGACCAGCAGGACCAGGGTCGCGGTGAGGTCCCAGTCCCTGAAGAGGCGGGCCCTGTGGAAGGCCACCGCCCAGGGGATCAGGGCCAGCAGGGCCAGGATTCCGACGATCAGAACCGAGGTGGACTGAGCCTGCGACATGCGGAGCCCTCCCTGTGCCTACTCGTGGTGCCCGGCAGGGGAGTGGGCGTCGACGGACACCGGCGCCGGTTGCTCCTCGGGCAGCGGTGACCGCCGGCGGTCAGGGACCGGAGGGCCGTTGGGCGGCGTCACCTCGGTGCCGGGGTGCCGGCCGGCGAACCGCTCGGCGGGCGGGCCGGCGAGAACGGCGCCGAGGACGCGCGCGTGGACGGCGGCCAGGCTGTCGAGCGAACGGCGCACCAGTTCGTGGCGCGTCCTGCCGGTCCGGACGACGAGGAGCACCGACTCCGCCTCGGTGGCGAGGATCGCCGCGTCGGCGTAGGGGAGCAGCGCAGGGCTGTCCACCACCACGACATCCGCGTCCGCCTCGAGGGTGCGCAGCAGCTGGGTCATGTACCGGGACGAGAGGAGTGCGCTCGGGTCCGGTACGGGGGTTCCGGCCGTCAGCACCCGCATCAGTCCGTTTCCCCAGGTCTGGAGCGCGTCGTCGGGTGCCGCCCCTCCGGTGAGGACGTCCGTCAGTCCGGTGGTGGAGGACAGGCCGAGTGCCCCGGCCAGACGCGGCCGGCGCAGATCCCCGTCGACGAGGACGACCCGCCGGCCGGTCCGCGCGACGTTCAGCGCCAGGTCGATGGCGGTCTCGGTCCTGCCCTCCTCGGGCAGGGTGCTGGTGATCAGCAGCGAGCTCGGCATGCGCCCGTCGCCCGCGAAGCGCAGCCGGGTGCGGAGCTGGCTCAGCGCCTCGTCCCGCTGTGTCGTGCCGGCGGCGTCCGGGGTGTTCGTGCGACGCCGGGGAGGCTTGGGCAGAGCGCCCACCGTCGCGATGCCCAGACGGCGTTGGACGTCGCCCGCCGAGCGGACGGTGGTGTCCAGCGATTCGCGCAGTACGGCGCCGGCGGCACCGACGACGAGACCGCACAGCAGCCCGATCGCCAGGTTCAGTGCCGGGCGGGGGCTCGTGGGGGTCGACGGCGGGCCGGGGTCACCGACGACGCTGGCCTTGACCAGCGGTGGGGCGTCCCTGGTCGCCTTCTCGATGCTGTCGATGTACTTCGTGAACTGGACGGCGGTCTCGTCGGCGATCGCCTGCGCGCGCGCGGCGGACCGCTCCTGCACTCGGATGTCGACCAGGGTCGTGTCCAGCGGCGCCAGCGCGGTGATCTTCGTCGCGAGCTGCGCGGGTGTGGTGTCCAGATGCAGCTTCGCGATGACGCCCTGCAGCACGGCGGGGCTGTTCGCGATCTTCGTATAGGACTTCACCCGCTGCTGTGTGAAGAGCCCGCCGGCGTAGGCGTTGGCGGCGTCCTTGTCGTTGGTGGCGATGAAGAGCTGCGCCTTCGCCGTGTACGTACGCGGCGTCACGGCGGTCAAGGCGACCGCCGCGCCGAGGCCCAGCAGAACGCACACCACGACGAACCGCCACCGGCGGCGGAGTACATCGACGTATTCGCGGAGATCCATGGGAGCTCCTCCAGCTGTCCGTGCGGCCGCCTTGACTCCGTGCGGACATCAAGGCATATTCCTGTTTACGACGTAAATGTACGATATCAGTGTCGAGTGTAGGAAGTGAAGTCATGGATCGACACCCGGCCCACTGCGCGGTCACTCCCTACAGCCGCGGGGCAGGCAGCTCGCGGGTCCGTGTCTACGAATGGCTGGACCGCGTCGACACCGATTTCGCCGTCAGCGGCTATGCCTCGCTCGCCGACGCCTCCCCGTCCCGTCTCGCCCGGCACCCCGTTGCCGTGGCGCGGGCGGAACTGCGACTGCGGCGGCTCGCGGCCGCGCGGCCGAGGCGTCTGCTGCTGCACCGGGAGGCGTCCCCGCTCAGCCGCGGCTGGTGGGAGCGGCGGCTGCTGTCGAGCGCGGAGTTCGCCGTGTACGACTTCGACGACGCCCTGCAGTGGGACCAGGGTTCCGGAGGCCTCGCGCGCAGGCTGGCACCCAAAGCCGACAAGGCGTGGACCGCCGTACGCCATGCGGACCGGGTCATCGCGGGCAACGACATCCTCGGCGACTGGGCCGCGCAACACCACGGCGACGTCGTGGTGATACCCAGCTGCGTGGCACCGGAGGACTACACGCCGAAGACCTCCTACGCGCTGCACGACCCGCCGCGGCTCGGCTGGATCGGCTCGCGCGGCAACGAGGCGTATCTGCTGCTGGTGGCGGAGGCGCTCGAAGAGATCCACCGCCGCAGCGGCGCCCGCCTGACGCTCGTCGGCACGACACAGCGCTCACTGGGCCGTCTGGAAGCCCTCATCGACCGGGTCGCCTGGAGCCCGCACACCGCGCGAACCGTGCTGGCGGGCATAGACGTCGGCCTGATGCCCCTGCCCGAGACCGCCTACAGCCGCGGCAAGTGCGGCTACAAGCTGCTCCAGTACGGCGCCGCGGGTGTGCCCGCGGTGGCCACGCCGATCGGGGTGAACGCCGACATCCTGCGCCAGTTCCGGATGCCGGCCGCCCGCGACAGCGGCGAATGGACCGAAGCGGTCCAGGGCCTGTTGGACGACTCGGACACCGTCCGCGAGCGGCTGGGGCGCGGCGCCCGGGCCGTCGTCGGCCGGCGGTACTCCTACGACGCCTGGCTCTCCCGGTGGACGGCGGCCCTGGAACTTCCCGGAGCGCCGTCATGACCGCGGCAGCCCGGTCCGAGACCGCGGCAGCCCGGTTCCCGACCGCGCCGGGCCATGACCCGGCGGCGGCAACGAATGAAGGGACACCCTCCATGGACACCACTGGTCACCTGCGACAGCAGGTCCTCCCGCTCATGACTCCGGTGCGCCTCACCCGGCCGCGCCGCGCCCTGGACGTCGTCGTGTCGCTGGTGCTGCTCGCCGTCCTGTCACCGCTGCTGCTGTTCCTGGCCGTCCTGGTGCGCACCACGAGCGGCGGACCGGCGGTCTTCCGGCAGCGGCGCATGGGGGAGGGGGCACGTGAGTTCACCCTCTACAAGTTCCGCACCATGCGGCAGGGCGCCGCGGGTCCCGGGCTCACCGGCACCTCCGACCCGCGCGTGACCGGCACGGGGCGGCTTCTCAGGCGCTTCGGCCTCGACGAACTGCCGCAGCTGTTCAACGTCCTGCGCGGGAACATGACGCTGGTGGGCCCGCGCCCCGAGGCCGTCGAACTGGCTCACCGCTACCCGCCCGAGTGCCGGTGGGTGTTCCGTCACCGCCCCGGGATCACGGGACCCTGCCAGCTCCGTTCCCGCTCCGACGCGGTGCTGTTCGACGGCAGGCCCGATGCCGAGGCGTACTACCTCGATGTCATGGTTCCGCGCCGGGTCGCGATGGACGCGGAGCTTCTGGCGCACATCACCCCGGGCACCGTGATTCTCTTCGTCGCCCGCACACCGTGGTATCTGCTGTCCGCCGCCTGGGAAGCATCCGGCGGTCCCTCCGGCAGGGCGGGCAGACGTGCCGAAAGGTGCCCCGAGGGAGGTCGGTCCTGATGCGCGCCGTCGTGACCGGGGCAGCCGGGTTCATCGGTTCCCACCTGTGCGAGCACCTGTTGTCCCGCGGCGACGACGTGACCGGCGTCGACGCCCTCACGGACTTCTACGACCCCGCGCGCAAGCGCGAGAACCTCCGCCCCCTGCTGGGCCGGGACGGTTTCACCTTCCGGCAGGACGATCTGCTGGCGGCGCCCCTGGAGCCGCTCTTCGCGGAGGCGGACGCGGTCTACCATCTTGCCGGGCAGCCCGGCGTACGGGGTTCCTGGGGCGCGGAGTTCGCCGTCTACGTGGAACGCAACGTCCTGGTCACCCAGCGCGTCCTGGAGACGGCCAGAGCCACCGGACTGCGCCGGCTCGTGTACGCCTCCAGTTCGTCGGTCTACGGGGATGCCGAGACGTATCCGACCAGGGAGACCGTGCGGCCCATGCCTGTGTCCCCGTACGGCGTGACCAAGCTGGCCGCGGAACACCTGTGCGAGACGTATCGCACCGCTTTCGGCGTGCCGGCCGTCTCCCTCCGGCTGTTCAGCGTCTACGGCCCCCGGCAGCGACCCGACATGGCGTTCTCCCGGCTGGTCACGGCGGCCCTCGCGCAGCGGCCGTTCACGCTGTACGGAGACGGAGAGCAGAGCCGCGACTTCACCTACGTCGCGGACGTCGTCACCGCCATGCGCAAGGCGGCGGTCTCCTCGTGGAACGGTGTAGCCAACGTGGGCGGCGGCTCCGAGGTGACGATGAATCAGGCCGTCGCCCTGCTCCGGCTGATGGGTGCCCCCGTGCCCGTGGTGCACGTACCGCGCCGGCCCGGTGACGCCCGCCGTACCGCCGCCGACATCACCGTCGCCCGTGAGGCCTTCGGCTTCCGGCCCGCGACGGGTGTGCGGGACGGACTCGCGGCGATGGTCGAGGCCGCGCACGTGGGCCGGCCGGTGCCGGCCGCCTGACACCCGGGCGGCTCCGTAAGGGTCATATGTCCGGATTGACCTGAAACGCCCGGTTGGTATGATGTACGTATACAGCGTAAATATACGACTTCAGTCGATGGTGGTGATGGACCATGCGGAACGGGATGCTCGTCAGCGGCCCGGGTCGGACGGACGGCAAAGCCGTCGGCTGGCCCGAGGCGCCCCCGCAGGTGGCACCGGCGGCGACGCTGCCGGCACCGCCGGTGCTGCCCCGCATCAAGGTCCTTCACGTCATCACCCGTTTCGTGGCGGGAGCCGGCGGCAACACTTTGCTGTCGGCCGAGGGAATGGACCCCGGGCGGTACGACGTGTGGATCGCCGGGGTCCCGGGGGGCGACCTCTGGGACCGGGCCCGTGCCGCCGGGCTGCGCACGGTCCAGATACCGGGCTTCCGGCACACCCTGACGCCCGCGGACCTGCTGGTGCTGTGGCGGCTGGTGCGCCTCATCCGGCGCGAGCGGTTCACCGTCGTGCACACCCACTCGGGCAAGGGCGGATTCCTGGGGCGGGCCGCGGCGCGGCTGTCCCGTACGCCCGTGGTGGTGCACACCTTCCACGGCTTCAGCTTCCACCCCTACATGTCCCGCCGCAGGCGCATGGCGTACCGCTGGCTGGAGCGGGCGACGCGGCGATTCACCCATGCGTTCCTCGCCGTCGCGCCGCGCGTGGCCGAAGAGGCCGTCGAAGAGCACCTCGCCCCGCCGGGCCGCGTCCGCGTGGTGCCGTCGGCTGTGGATCTGGAGACCATCCCCGAGCGGTTCGACCCCGTCGCCCGCCGTGTGCTGGGCGTGCCCCGCGGGACGCCCCTCATCGGCACCGTCGGCCGGATCGACTATCAGAAGGCCCCCCAGGACTTCATCCGCATGGCCGCCGCGATCCGGGCCGTGCGCCCCGACACCGCGTTCGTCGTGATCGGTGACGGCCCGCTGCAGGGGGAGGCCCGCAGCCTCGCCGCGGACATGGGCGTCGACGTGACCTTCACCGGGCACCGGCCGGACGCCTCCTGGCTGGTGGCCGGGCTTGACGTCTTCGTGACGACGTCGCTGTACGAAGGCCTCGGCCGCGCACTCACCGAGGCGCTGGCCACCGCTCGCCCGGTCGTCGCCACGGCGGTGAACGGCGTGCCCGATCTGGTCGAGCACGGTGCCACGGGCCTGCTCGTGGCACCGGCCGACCCCGAGGGCGAGGCCGGGGCCGTCGGCTGGCTGCTGGACCACCCGAGGGAAGCCGCCGAGATGGGGCGGCAGGGCCGTCGGCGGGTTCGTACGTCCTTCGAGCCCACGGCCATGTGCGCGGCCGTCGACGCCTGTTACCGCGAACTGCTCGGCCTGCCGCCTCTCCCCGAGCAGGAACCCTTCGGCCCGAGTCCTGTCCAAGGGGCCGCCCCGGGCCTCTGAACCCAGCGCCGGGGCCCTTGTCCTCGGCCCCTCGATCCCTGATCCGAGCGTCCAACGGTGATTCGCCTCGGACGACGCCCCCACCACGGAGACCACTATGCGCCTGACAGTAATCGGCACCGGATACGTAGGAGCAGTCCATGCGGCCTGCATGGCGGAGATCGGGCACGACGTGCTCGGTGTGGACGTCGACGCGGAGCGCATCGCCGCTCTCGCCGCCGGCAGGCCCCCGTTCTACGAGCCCGGACTGTCCGGGATGCTCAAGCGGACGGTGGACGGGGGCCGACTGCGTTTCACCACGTCGCAGGCCGAGGCCGCACGGTTCGCCGACACGCACTTCGTCTGTGTCGGCACCCCGCAGCATCCCGATTCGGGTGCCGCCGACATGAGGTACGTCGACGCCGCCGTGGACGGCCTTGCCCCGCATCTTAACGACAGCGGCCGGGTGCTGGTCGTCGGCAAGTCCACCGTGCCCGTGGGGACGGCCGAGCGCCTTGCCCGGCGGCTGCAGGCCGTCGCCCCCGGGGCCGACGTCGCCTGGAACCCGGAGTTTCTGCGCGAGGGCTGTGCGGTCCAGGACACCCTTCGGCCGGAACGCATCGTGGCGGGCGTCCGCTCGCGGCACGCCGAGGAGCGGCTGCGGGAGATCTACGCGGCACTGCCGGCGTCAGGGGTCCCCTTCATGGCCACCGACACCGCCACCGCCGAACTCGTCAAGGTGGCCTCGAACTCCTTCCTCGCGACCAAGATCTCCTTCATCAACGCCATGGCCGAGATCTGTGACGCCACCGGGGCCGACGTGCTGACCCTGGCGGAGGCGATGGGCGCGGACTCCCGGATCGGTCATCGCTTCCTGGCTCCGGGCCTCGGCTTCGGCGGCAGCTGCCTGCCCAAGGACATCCGCGCCTTCGCCGCCCGGGCCGAGGAGCTCGGACGGGGGGAGTCGGTCGCCATCCTCCGCCAGGTCGACAAGATCAACACGCGGCAGCGGCAGCGCACGGTCGACCTGGCGCAGCAGCTCGTCGGCGGCTCCTTCGCGGGCATGAGCGTCGCGGTGCTGGGGGCGTCCTTCAAACCGAACAGCGACGACGTCCGCGATTCCCCGGCGCTCGCGGTCGCCGAGACCGTACGGCAGCTGGGGGCCCGGGTCCGCGTCCACGACCCCGAAGCCGTCGACAACGCCCGGGCCATGTGCCCCCAGCTGCAGTTCGCGCTGGACGTGGCCAAGGCGTGCGAGCAGGCCGACATCGTGCTGCACCTGACCGAATGGCCCCAGTACCGCGAGATCGACCCCGCCGTCCTCGCCACCGGCGTACGCACCCCGGTGATCGTCGACGCGCGCAACACCCTCGACGCAGAGCTCTGGCGCTCGGCGGGCTGGACGATCCGTGCCCCGGGCCGTCCGCCGCTCGCGTGACGGCAGGATGGAGGACCCCATGCGTGTCATAGTCTCCGGCGGGAGCGGCTTCCTGGGATCGCATCTGTGCGAGGCCCTGGTGAAACGAGGCGACAGTGTCTGCTGCCTGGACGACTTCTCGTCGGGCCGGGCGGCCAACATCGCCCACCTGCTCCGCCAGCCGGGATTCGTGTGTATCCCGTGCGACGTGGCGGAGCGGTTCCGGGTCCAGGGGGTCGTCGACGCCATCGTCCATCTCGCCAGTGCCGCCTCGCCGTTCGACTACACCCGCCGTCCCCTGCAGACGCTGGCCGCCGGCAGCCGTGGCACGGAGAACCTGCTGAGGCTCGCGCTCCGTCACCGCGCCCGCTTCGTCCTGGCGTCCACCAGCGAGGTCTACGGCGATCCCGAGGTGCATCCGCAGCACGAGGACTACTGGGGACACGTCAACCCCATCGGGCCCCGCAGCGTCTACGACGAGGCCAAGCGCTTCGCCGAGGCGCTCACCACGGCGTTCCGGCGCAGCCACGACGCCGACGCCGGCATCGTCCGGATCTTCAACACGTACGGGCCCCGCATGCGCGCGCACGACGGCCGTGTGGTGTCCACCTTCGTCCGGCAGGCGCTGAGCGGAGAGCCGCTGACCGTCTTCGGCGACGGCGGCCAGACCCGCAGCTTCTGCTACGTCGACGACATGGTCCGCGGCCTGCTGGCCATGGTCGATGCCCACCTGCCCGGCCCGTACAACCTCGGGAACCCCGGCGAGCGGACCGTGCGGGAACTCGCGGAGCTGGTGCTCCGGATCACGGGATCGGACAGCGAACTGCGCCACCTGCCGCTGCCCGTCGACGACCCGGTCCGCAGGTGCCCCGTCATCACCCGGGCCCGCGACGATCTCGGGTGGCAGCCCCGGGTGCCGCTGGACGAGGGGCTGCTGCGCACGGTCGCCTGGTTCGCGGCCAAGCCGGACGAAGGCACCGTCGCACGGTCGGCGCGGCGATCCCCTGCGGGGTGGCGATCATGAAGGCGCTCGTCCTGTGCGGCGGAGCCGGCACTCGGCTCCGGCCCATCACCCACACGTTCGCCAGGCAACTGGTCCCGGTGGCCAACAAGCCGGTGCTCTTCTACTGCCTGGAGGCCGTCGCCGCCGCCGGCATCAGGGAGACCGGAATCATCGTCGGGGACAACGGGCGGGAGATCCGTGAAGCCGTCGGGGACGGATCCCGGTTCGGCCTGGACGTGACCTACGTCCCCCAGCAGGCACCGCTCGGGATCGCCCACGCCGTGCTGATCGCCCGGGACTTCCTGGGCGACGACGACTTCGTGATGTACCTCGGCGGCAACTTCATCGTCGGCGGCATCTCCGACGTGGTGGACGACTTCCGCCGCGAGCGGCCCGACGCCGGCATCCTGCTCACCCGCGTGCCCGACCCGACCGCCTTCGGCATCGCCCAACTGGACCGGGCGGGACGGGTGGTGGGCCTGGAGGAGAAGCCGCAGCGGCCCAAGAGCGACCTCGCGCTGGCCGGGGTCTACCTCTTCACGCCGGCCGTGCACGAGGCCGTCCGGTACGTCCGGCCGTCCCGGCGCGGTCAGCTGGAGATCACGGACGCACTGCAGTGGCTCCTCGACCAGGGCCGCGACGTGCGCGCCACGACGATCTCCGGGTACTGGAAGGACACCGGGAACGTCACCGACATGCTCGAGGTCAACCGCTCCGTCCTGGAGAACGTCGAGTCGCGGGTCCACGGCTCCGTGGACGACGTCAGTGAGATCATCGGCCGGGTCCGGATCGACGACGGGGCGAAGGTGTTCGCCAGCCGGATCGTCGGGCCGGCCGTCATCGGCGCCGGGACCGTGATCGCCGACTCCTACGTCGGACCGTTCACGTCCATCGCCGAGGAATGCCGGCTGGAGGACAGCGAGATCGAGTACTCGATCATGCTGCGGGGGGCGTCCGTCGTCGGGATGCGCCGCGTGGAGATGTCGCTGATCGGCCACGACGTCGAGGTGAGCCCCGCGCCCCGAAATCCGGCGGTGCACCGGCTGGTGCTCGGCGACCACAGCAGAGTGCAGCTCGCGTCCTGATCACGACGTCATGACTTCCCCCATCGAGGACTACGCCCTCCTCAGCGACATGGAGACCGCCGCCATGGTCGGCCGCGACGGCTCCGTGGACTGGCTGTGCCTGCCCCGCTTCGACTCACCGGCCTGCCTGGCCGCGCTGCTCGGCACGCGGGACAACGGCTTCTGGCGTGTGGCCCCCGTCGACGGCGGGCGCTGCGGGCACCGCGCCTACCGGCCGGACACGCTGGTCCTGGACTCACGGTGGGAGACCGCGCACGGCACCGTGCGGGTCACCGACTTCATGCCTCCCCGCAGCGGGCTGCCGTGCCTCGTTCGCGTGGTGGAGGGCCTGTCCGGCTGTGTACAGATGCGCAGCGAACTGCGGCTGCGCTTCCACCACGGCCGGGTCGTGCCCTGGATCCGGACCGCCGACCGCTGCACCGTCGCGGTCGCCGGGCCGGACGCCGTGTGGCTCACCGCCGACGGCCCCGTACGACCGCACGACGGCGGGGACTCCACCGTCTTCGACTTCTCCGTCCCGGCCGGCCGCCGACTGGCCCTGATGCTGGTGTGGGCGCCGTCGCACCTGCCCGAGCGGCCCGTCCCGCTGTGGGTGCCGGCGGCGACGGTGCAGAAGGAGACCGGCGACTTCTGGCGGGGCTGGGCTGCGCAGTGCCGCTACCGAGGGCCGTGGCGGGACGCGGTGGTGCGTTCCCTGATCACACTGAAGGCACTCACCTGCGCGTCCACCGGAGGCATCGTCGCCGCCCCGACCGCCTCCCTGCCCGGCTGCATCGGCGGCGAACGCAACTGGGACTATCGCTACTGCTGGCTGCGCGACTCCACGCTCACCCTGTCGTGCCTGCTGCGCAGTGGCTACCGGGACGAGGCGACGGCCTGGCTGGACTGGCTGGTGCGGGCCATCGCCGGCGACCCCGCGGAACTGCAGACGGTGTACGGCGTCGAGGGACAGCGGCTGCTGCCGGAGACCGAAGCGCCGTGGCTCCCCGGGTACCAGGGATCGCGGCCGGTCCGGTTCGGCAACTCCGCGGCCGGCCAGTTCCAGCTCGACGTCTACGGCGAGGTCATGGACGCGCTGTACCTGTCGCTCCAGGCGGGAATCTCCCTGCCGGACCACGTGTGGAGCCTGGTGAGGACGATGATGGAGCACCTCGGGCGGCACTGGCGGGAGCCGGATCACGGGCTGTGGCAAGTACGCGGGCCGCGGCGGCAGTTCGTCCACTCCAAGGTCATGGCCTGGGTCGCCGCCGACCGCGCCCTGCGCATGGGTGCGCTGCTCGGCCGCAACGGCTCCTCGGCCGAGTGGCGGGCCATGCGCGAGGACGTGCGCCGCCAGGTCTGCCGGCAGGGCTGGGACCCGACGCATCGGACGTTCGTGCAGTCCTACGGCTCACGGGACCTGGACGCCTCGGCCCTCCTGATGCCCCGGCTCGGCTTCCTGTCGCCCCGGGACCCGCGGGTGCACGCCACCGTACGGGCGATGGGGGAACTGGACCACGGCGGGTTCGTACGGCGGTACGCGCCGGACGGTGACGACGTGCACGGCGTGGACGGCGTCCGCGGCCGGGAGGGCACGTTCCTCGCGTGTTCCCTGTGGTACGCCGACGCCCTCGCTGCCACCGGCCACGTCACCGAGGCACGGGAGGCCTTCGAACGGGTCCTCGGCGTCCGCAACGACGTCGGGCTGCTGTCCGAGCAGTGGGACCCGGACGCCGGACGCCAACTCGGCAACGCCCCGCAGGCGTTCAGTCACATCGCCCTGGTGGAGACGGCGTTCGCGCTGTCGGATCCGCGGCCGGCGCCCTGACGGCCTTCCGGCGGCCCCGCTACGACAGCCGGTCCCCGTTGCGCCGGCGCAGCACGGCCTCCCCCTGTTCCACCGTCATCGGCCGCGCGAACAGATATCCCTGGCCGAACTGGCAGCCGATGCTCGCCAGCAGCTCCCGTTGCGCCTGCTCCTCGATGCCCTCCGCGATCACCTCCAGGCCGAGCGTGTCGGCGATGTGGACGATTCCCTCGACGAGCGCGACCTGCCGGGGATCGTCCGGGATGCCGTCGATGAAGGTTTTGTCGATCTTGAGTACGTCGAGCGGGAAGTCCCGCAGATAGCGCAGCGACGAGTACCCGGTGCCGAAGTCGTCCACGGCGAGGCGCACGCCGAGGTCCTTCAGCGCCCGGACCAGCGCGTCGATCTGGGAGTCCCGTTGCATGAGCACCGACTCGGTGAGCTCCAGCTGCAACGAGCCCGGCTTCAGCCCGGGAGTGTCCAGGGCCTGCCGCACCTCGTCCAAGAAGTCCCGGTCCTGCCACTGGCGTCCGGACACGTTGACGCTGACGTACGGCGGCGCCAGCTCCCCGGCCCGGTCCTGCATCCGCGCCATGTCGGCCGCGGCGTGGCGCAGCACCCAGGCGCCCAGGGGCGCGATGTGCCCCGTCTCCTCGGCGAGCGGGATGAACTCCCCGGGCGGCACGGGACCGTCCTGGGACCGCGGCCACCGGGCCAGCGCCTCGAACCCGACGACCTCGTCCCCGGCGATGTCCACCACCGGCTGGTAGCGCAGGGCGAACTCCTGCCGGACGATCGCCTGGTCCAGGCGCGTCTCCAGATCGTGCCGCTCCGCCATGTGGACGCGCAGCTGGGGCAGGAAGCGCCGCCACTGACGTTTCCCGGCCGCCTTGGCCGAGTAGAGGGCCAGATCGGCCAGCGCCAGCAGCTCCTCCGCGTCAGCGGTGTCCATCGCCGTGGCCACTCCCACGCTGGCGCAGACGCTCACCGAGTGGTCGGACAGCTGGAAGGGCCGGTTGAGGGTCTGGATCACCTGGGCGGCCAGCAGCTCCGCGTCCACGGGCTGTCTGGCGTCCTCCATCAGCACCGCGAACTCGTCGCCGCCCAGCCGGGCCGCGGTGTCCGTGCGGCGCAACGCCTCCGACAGGCGCTCGGCCACCGCGCGCAGGAGCCGGTCGCCGACCGAGTGGCCCAGGCTGTCGTTCACGGTCTTGAAGTCGTCCAGGTCGATGAAGAGCAGACAGGTGAGTGTCGTCTCACGTCGGCCGCGCAGCAGCGCACGCTCGATCCGCTCCAGCAGCAGGGTCCGGTTGGGCAGACCGGTCAGCGGGTCGTGAAAGGCCCGCTGGGTGAGCTCCTGCTCCAGCTGACGTTGCTCGGTCACGTCCCTGAGGGTCACCACCAGCCCGCGTACGGTTCTGTCCTGCCGCAGGTCGCGGCAGCGCACCTCCACCTCGATGCGGCCGGTGTCGCGGACCACCCACCAGTGGTCCTGGGCCTCCTGGCGCCCGGCGCTGAACAGGAGCGCCAGCGTGCGGTGCACACGGTCGCGGTCCTCGGGATCCAGCAGTTCCCCGAGCGCCGTGCCCGTCAGCGCGGCGGTGCCGAACACGGCCTCGGCGGACGGGCTGGCGTACCGGACGGTGGTGTCGTCGTTGACGATGAGGATGACGTCCGAGGTGTTGCGCACGAGCGTGCGGAAGTACGCCTCGCTCTCCTGGCGGATGATCTCCTGTCGCAGTGCGACCCGCTCGGCCGCCAGCCCGGCGTGCGAGGCCAGGATCTCCAGTGAGTCGCGCATCTCGGCGAGCCGGCGCTCGGGCCCCGCGGCCAGCAGGACGCCGGGGAGCTCGCCGCCGGCCGGGTGGTCGGGCCCGACCATGGGACAGACCAGGGCGGTCGGCAGGTCGCCGAGCCGGGCGGCGATGCCGGGCGGCAGTTCGGTGACGGGGAGAATCACTGCGGTGGGCGCCTGCTCCAGAACCCTGTAGAGGTCCTGGGCCTCCTGGGCGGACAGCACGATGCCCGCGTGGCGGACCTTCGGGCCGAACAGCGCGGTGATCGCCGAGTCGCAGGACCGTGCGATCTCGGGCGTCTCGAACGCCGCGACGAGTGAGGCCGCCGCCCCGTGCAGGGCCAGTTCCCGCGTCACGGCCTTGCGGTGGGCCACGGCCATGCCCGCGAGACGCAGGCTGACCAGCAGGAACAGGAAGCCGGAGAAGACGGCCAGCGCCGTCGCGTCGCGGACGCCGCCCGACCGCTCCTCGAAGAGCAGAACAGCCGGCGGGATCAGGGTGGCAGCGGTGAGGAGCACGAGCCGGTGCCAGGGCGGGAGCAGGGACTGCGGCGGCGGTTCCGGCGAGGTCAGCTCCGTCATCGCGGGGTGGAGCGCGGCCAGTCCCCAGGCCGTGTAGAAGACGATCCAGGCGGAGTCCAGCAGCAGGCCGGCCTGCCATGTCCCGTCGAGCTGCAGGATCCCGTAGGCGATGTCGAGGACGAGCAGCGCCATGGTGCCCAGGACGAGCAGCTGTACGGAGCGGTTGCGGCCGGAGACGGCGCTCGGGGCGAGCAGCCGGACCAGCATCGCAAGTACCAGGACGTCCCCCAGCGCGTAGGCGATGCGGATCGCGCGTTGCTGCCAGGTGAGGCCGTCCAGCATGGTCAGCGGCTGCACCAGGTAGACCCACACCGGCAGGGCGAGGCCGGCGGTGATGATCAGTGCGTCCAGCAGGCTGGGCAGGTCGTGGTCCGGCCAGCGGTACCGGACCAGACCGAACAGGCCGACGGCGAAGAGCGGGTACGCGGCCAGGTAGCACGCGTCCGAGAACGAGGGAAACGGACTGGCCGCCTGGAAGTACTGTTCCTGCACGTTGAAGTACGTGTCACCCGCCGCGAAGGCCAGCAGTCCGGCGGCGAGCACGAGCCAGGGCCACCGGTGGGCGGGGCGGTGGAGGTGGACTCCGCCGAGGACGGCCGCGGCACCTCCCAGCCCGATGACGGCCCACGACGGCGCCCGCGTGGCGGGGACGGTCGCGTAGAGGCACGTGACGATCCCGACCAGCGTGATGTAGGCGGCCATCAGCCGGCGGCTCGTCGACAAGAGCAAGCGCCTCCCCGAGTCGCGGGACCGGGTCGCGAAAGCACGCGTTAACCAGGACTTAACGTCTAAATCGTAGGCACAGGGGTGCGGGCCTGCATCTCGGCGCCGGCCGGTCAGCCGTGCTCGCCCTTCGTCCGCCGGGGGGATCCGGCGTAGCCGTTCGGGTTGAGCCGCTGGAAGCGCCAGGCGTCCCGGCACATGTCGTCGAGGTCCCGGGTGGGGTGCCAGCCCCAGGCGCGGGTGACGGCGGTCGCGTCGGCGACGAGTTCGGCCACGTCGCCGGGACGGCGGTCCGCGGCCTCGTACGGGATGGGCCGGCCGCACGCGGTGGAGAACGCGGCGACGACCTCGAGGACCGAACTGCCCTTGCCGACGCCGAGGTTGTAGACGTGCATGCCGGGAGCGTCGGCGAGATGGTCGAGCGCGACCCGGTGTGCCTCGACGGTGTCCATGACGTGGATGTAGTCGCGGATCGCGGTGCCGTCGCGCGTCGGGTAGTCGGTGCCGAAGACGCGCAGCCGTTCCCGCCGGCCGACGGCCACCTGGGCCAGGTACGGCATGAGGTTGTCCGGTTCGCCGCGCGGGTCCTCGCCGAGCAGTCCGCTGGGGTGGGCGCCGACCGGGTTGAAGTACCTCAGGCACAGCACGGTGAATTCCGGGCGGCGGTGGCACACGTCGGAGAGAATCTGTTCGCAGGTCCACTTCGAGGCCGCGTACGGGTTGGTGGGCCGGGCGGGGGTGGACTCGTCCAGCGGCCCCGGCCGGGCATCGCCGTAGACGGAGCAGGACGAGGAGTACACGAGCTGGTGCACTCCGTGCTCGTGCATGGTCCGCAGCAGGGCGGTCGTGCCGCCGACGTTGGTGTCGTAGTACTCCACGGGCATGTGGGTCGACTGGCTCACGGACTTGTAGGCCGCGAAGTGCACGACCGCGTCGACGGCGTGCCGTTCGAACACCGCGGACAGGGCCCGCCGGTCACAGATGTCCAGCTCGTAGACGGCACCGACGAAGCGGCCGGCGATCCGCTCCACCCGGGCGAAGGCCTGCGGCACGCTGTTCGAGTAGTCGTCCACCACGATCAGCTCGTAACCGTGGTCGAGCAGGTCGACACAGGCGTGGCTGCCGATGAATCCGGCCCCGCCTGTGACGAGGATGGTCGACGGTGCGCTCATGGCCCCGCTCCCGTGTGCCGGCCGCGGTCGCGGTGACCGCCCCGGAACGTGCTGGAACGACGTACGTTTACGATGTATAAAACGACTGTGCGCCGGTTCGGTCCCGGAGTCAAGGGCTCGAGGGCTTCGACCATGAAGCTCCGGATGGTAGAAGCAAACATGACCAACTTGTTCCCCGCACCCTCGGCCGGTGCCCGATGACCGCGGGCATCGACACCCCCGACCGCCGGGGCCGCACCGGCCTCGACCGGACCGGCCGTGACCTGACCGGCAATCCACGCGTCAAGGTCCGGGACGTGACCCTGCTGTCCAGCCACTGGTACGTCGAGCGCACCACGACCTTCGACTTCCGGCACGGCGACGGCTCCTGGAGGACACAGGAGCGCGAGACGCACGACCGCGGCAACGGCGCCACCATGCTGCTGTACGACGCCGAACGCGAAACAGTGCTGCTCACCAGGCAGTTCCGCTTCCCGGTATACGTCAACGGGCACCCCGACGGGATGCTGGTCGAGACACCGGGCGGGCTGCTCGACGACGATGACGAGCACCCGGAGAACGCCGTACGGCGCGAGGTCGTCGAGGAGACCGGGCACACCATCGGCGCCGTCCAGCACGTCTTCGACGTCTGTATGAGCCCGGGCTCGGTCACCGAACGCGTCAGCTTCTACGCCGCCGCCTACGGCCCCTCGACCCGCACCCACGAAGGCGGCGGCCTCGGCGAGGAGGGCGAGGACATCGAGATCCTCGAACTGCCCTTCCGCAGGGCCCTGCAGATGATCCGCACCGGGGAGATCGCCGACGCCAAGACCATCATGCTGCTCCAGTGGGCCGCGCTGGAGGGGCCGTTCGCCCGCAAGGCGGCTCACTGATCCTTCTCAGGGTCTGACCAGGAGCTGGAAGTCGAACGTGTACCGGGACGCGCGGTAGACGTGCGTGCCGTACTCGACCGGTCTGCCCGTGTCGTCGTACGCGGTGCGCCGCATGGTCAGGAGCGCCGCTCCCTCCTTCTCGTCGAGACGGGCCGCCTCCTCGGCGGTCGCGCCGCGGGCGCCGACGGTCTGGTGGGCGCTGTGCAGGGTGATGCCCGCCGAGCGCATCATCCGGTACAGGCCGGTCGACTCCAGCCGTTCGGTGTCGAGGTCGAGCAGCGCCGCGGGCAGGTAGTTGCAGAGGAAGGCCACGGGCTGGCCGTGGGTGGAGCGCAGCCGCTCCAGGACCGTGACCTCGCTGCCCTCCGCGATGCCGAGAGCCGCCGCCACGTCCGGGGGCGCAGGGACGGGCTCGTTGCGCACCACCTGAGTGGTCGGCCCCTGCCCGGCCGTCTCCAGGTCGTCGTACAGACTGCTCAGCTCCAGCGGCCGCTTGACCTGACTGTGCACGACCTGGGTGCCGACCCCCCGGCGGCGTACCAGCAGCCCTTTGTCGACCAGGGTCTGGATGGCCTGGCGGACCGTCGGCCGGGACAGGCCGAGCCGTACCGACAGGTCGATCTCGTTGCCCAGGAGGTTTCCCGGAGCGAGGAGGCCGTGCTCGATCGCCGCCTCCAGTTGCTGCGCGAGCTGGTAGTACAGCGGCACCGGGCTGCCCCGGTCCAGGGCGAAGTCCAGGGTGTCGAGAGCGGGGGCGGCGGTCACGGCCCGGCCGTGACCACGGGTCTTCGCCATGGACGTACCTCCCTTCGGAAGAGTCGGAAGTGACTGGGTCACGGGTGCCGGCGGCGGTCGGCGGCCTGGCGGTCGTACTCCTCGCGGGCCCGCAGAGCCGCCTCGCGGGAGGCCACCTCGGCCACGGGCACGCCCCACCAGGCCGCGGCCGGGGTCGGGCCTCGGGGCGGGTGATCCGGTCGAAGTAGATGCCGGCGGTCAGCCGATGGCGTATGCCGTCCCGTTGCGGCGGGTAGAGATCGACTCCGATGCGGCCCATCGTGAACAGGTCGAAGGACTGGGCTGACTCGGTCATGCGCGCGACACTCCTCGAGCTGTTGCGGGGGTGCGGGTCCCGAGGGGCCTGCCGCCTCCCAGGTTTAGGACTCGGAGGACCGCGCTGTCAAGACTTTGTACTTACATTCGGACCTGCTTGTGAAATGATGTCTTAACAAAGTATTGACAGCGGGCGCGCCAAGGGGTGGAATCCCGTCCCAGCGCACCAGCCGCGTTCCGCGGCGCACCACCCGGACTTCAGATCCAGGGGCTTCGGATCACCGTGATCCGCCTTCCCTTTCCCCCGTCGCACAGTGAGGTGCAGGAAAGATGGACCGCTCTTCGCACTCCCGCTCCCGCAGATTCGCCCCCGTCGTGGCGGTGGCCGCGGCAGCGGCCCTGACCCTCGCGGGCTGTTCCAGCAGCTCCGGCGGCAAGAAGGCCGAGGAGAGCGCGGGAGGCGCCTCCGCGGGCAGGGCGACCACACCGCAGATGACGGTGGCCCTGGTCACCCACCAGTCGCCCGGCGACACCTTCTGGGACATCGTCCGCAAGGGTGCCGAGGCCGCCGCCGCCAAGGACAACGTCAAGCTCGTCTACTCGGCCGACCCGAACGCGGGCAACCAGGCCAACCTGGTGCAGAACGCCATCGACCAGAAGGTCGACGGCATCGCGATCACGCTGGCCAAGCCGGACGCCCTCAAGGACGTCGTGGCCAAGGCGAAGGCGGCCAACATACCCGTCGTCGGCCTCAACTCCGGTGTGAGCGAGTGGCAGAAGCTCGGCCTCATGGAGTTCTTCGGCCAGGACGAGACCGTGGCCGGCGAGGCGCTCGGCAAGAGGCTCGACGAGGCCCGCGCCAAGAAGGCCGTCTGTGTCATCCAGGAGCAGGGCAACATCGGCCTGACCCAGCGCTGCGACGGTGTGAAGAAGACGTTCTCCGGCTCGACTGAGACGCTGTACGTCAACGGCACCGACATGCCGTCGGTGAAGTCGACGATCACCGCCAAGCTGAAGCAGGACAGCGCCATCGACTACGTGGTCACGCTCGGCGCCCCGTTCGCGCTGACCGCGGTGCAGTCGGTGGGCGACGCAGGCAGCAAGGCCAAGATCGCCACCTTCGACCTCAACAAGGACCTGACCGGCGCCATCAACAAGGGCACGATCCAGTTCGCGGTCGACCAGCAGCCCTACCTCCAGGGCTACCTGGCGATCGACTCGCTGTGGCTCTACAAGAACAACGGCAACTACATGGGTGGCGGTGAGCAGCCGGTACTGACCGGTCCGGCCTTCGTCGACAGGACCAACGTCGACGCGGTCGCCCGGTTCGCCGCGAAGGGCACTCGGTGATCGGTATGACCCAGCAGGCTGAGCCGGCGGTGACCACACCGCCGGCCCCCGGCCGGAAGGAGACCGACGGGCGGACCGCGCGGCGTCCCCTGGCGCTCCGGCTGCTCGCCCGTCCCGAGGTCGGTGTCTTCCTCGGCGCCGTCGCGGTGTACGTGTTCTTCCTCGTCACCGCCCCGCCGGTGCGCGACGGCAGCTCGATGGCGAACATCCTCTACCAGTCGTCGACGATCGGGATCATGGCGCTGCCGGTGGCGCTGCTGATGATCGGCGGAGAGTTCGACCTGTCGGCCGGCGTCGCGGTCATCACCTCGGCGCTCACCGCGAGCATGCTCAGCTACCAGCTGACCATGAACGTGTGGGTGGGAGTGGTCGTCGCGCTGATCGTGTCGCTGGGGGTCGGGTTCTTCAACGGCTGGACGGTGGTCAGGACCGGGCTGCCCAGCTTCCTGGTCACCCTGGGCACCTTCCTGATCCTGCAGGGTGTGAACCTGGCGGTGACCAAGCTGGTCACCACCAATGTGGCCACCGACGACATCAGCGACATGGACGGCTTCGGCCAGGCGAAGAAGATCTTCGCCTCGTCGTTCGAGGTCGGCGGCGTCCAGGTCAAGATCACCATCTTGTACTGGCTGGTCTTCGCGGCCATCGCCACCTGGGTCCTGCTGCGCACCAAGTACGGCAACTGGATCTTCGCGGTGGGCGGCAGCAAGGAGTCCGCCCGGGCGGTCGGTGTACCGGTGACGTTCACCAAGATCTCGCTGTTCATGCTGGTCGGCTTCGGCGCCTGGTTCGTGGGCATGCACCAGCTGTTCACCTTCAACACCGTGCAGTCCGGCGAGGGCGTGGGCCAGGAGCTGATCTACATCTCGGCGGCCGTGATCGGCGGCTGTCTGCTGACCGGCGGCTCCGGCTCGGCGATCGGCCCGGTCTTCGGCGCGTTCATGTTCGGCATGGTGCAGCAGGGCATCGTCTACGCCGGCTGGAACCCCGACTGGTTCAAGGCGTTCCTCGGCGTGATGCTGCTCGGCGCCGTCCTGATCAATCTGTGGGTCAGCCGCACGGCGACCCGGAGGTGACCCGATGACATCCACCGACAAAGCCGGCACCCACGGAGCCGTGCTCGCGCAGACCGTCGACGACGAGGACGGCGCGATCGTCGAACTGCGCAACGCGGGCAAGTCCTACGGCAACATCCGCGCCCTGCACGGCGTCGACCTCACCGTCCACCCCAGCCGGGTCACCTGCGTGCTGGGTGACAACGGCGCGGGCAAGTCCACCCTCATCAAAATCATCTCGGGTCTGCACCAGCACACCGAGGGCGACTTCCTCGTCGACAACGAACCGGTGCGCTTCAGCACCCCCCGCGAGGCACTCGACCGCGGCATCGCCACCGTCTACCAGGACCTGGCGACCGTCCCCCTCATGCCGGTCTGGCGCAACTTCTTCCTCGGCTCCGAGATGACCAAGGGCCCCTGGCCCGTCCGCCGCCTCGACATCGAGAAGATGAAGAAGACCGCCGACGAGGAACTGCGCAACATGGGCATCGTCCTCGACGACCTCGAACAGCCCATCGGCACCCTCTCCGGCGGCCAGCGCCAGTGCGTGGCCATCGCACGAGCCGTGTACTTCGGCGCCCGCGTGCTGATCCTGGACGAACCCACCGCCGCCCTCGGCGTCAAACAGTCCGGCGTGGTCCTGAAGTACATCGCCGCCGCCCGCGACCGCGGCCTCGGCGTCATCTTCATCACCCACAACCCCCACCACGCCTACATGGTCGGCGACCACTTCAGCGTCCTGCGCCTGGGCACCATGGAACTGTCCGCCGACCGCAGCGAGGTCAGCCTCGAAGAGCTCACCAACCACATGGCCGGCGGCGCCGAACTCGCAGCCCTCAAACACGAACTGGCCACCGTACGGGGCGTCGACGTCGAAGAACTCCCCGAAGAGAAGGACCTCACCGCGCCGGTGTCGGCCTCGCCCGAAGGGAACTCCTGACATGGCGACCTCCCTGGACCGCATCCGGGTCGGCTCCGCCCCCGACTCCTGGGGCGTCTGGTTCCCCGCCGACCCGCGACAGGTGCCCTGGGAACGCTTCCTGGACGAGGTCGCCGAGGCGGGCTACGCCTGGATCGAGCTCGGCCCGTACGGCTATCTGCCCACCGACCCGGCGCGCCTCACGGACGAGGTGAGCACGCGTGGCCTGAAGGTCTCCGCGGGCACGGTCTTCACCGGCCTGCACCGCGGCCCGTCGGTCTGGGAGTCCACATGGGAGCACGTGAGCCAGGTCGCCGCCCTCACCCAGGCCATGGGTGCGAGGCACCTCGTCGTCATCCCCTCCTTCTGGCGGGACGACAAGACCGCCGAGATCCTGGAGCCGCCGGAGCTGACCGGTGAGCAGTGGGCGTATCTGACCAAGGGCATGGAGCGGCTCGGTCACGAGGTCAAGGAAGACTACGGCCTCGACATCGTGGTCCATCCGCACGCGGACACGCACATCGACACCGAGGACCACGTCGAGCGCTTCCTCGACTCGACCGACTCCGAACTCGTCAACCTGTGCCTGGACACCGGCCATTACGCCTACTGCGGCGGCGACAGCGTCGAGCTCATCGAGACCTACGGCGAACGCATCGGCTATCTGCACCTCAAGCAGGTCGATCCGGAGATCCTCGCCGACGTCGTCAGGAACGGGGTTCCGTTCGGCCCGGCCGTGCACCGCGGAGTGATGTGCGAACCACCGTCCGGCGTACCGGAGTTGGAGCCCGTCCTGGTGGCGGCCCAGAAACTCGGCGTCGAGCTGTTCGCGATCGTCGAGCAGGACATGTACCCGTGCGAGCCGGACAAGCCCCTGCCGATCGCGGTGCGCACGCGGAAGTTCCTGAGGTCCTGCGGGGCGTGAGCGGGTGAACGGCCCGGTCCGCACGCCGTTGCCGACAGGCGGCGGCGTGGGGGCGCTCCTATGCTGGTGGTGACGGCCGCACCCGGCCGCGGGCGGGTGATGGGCCCCGCCCGGCCTGTGCCCCGTGGCGCGCCTGTGGCGTGCGGCGCATGTCTCCTCACAGGGGAGTGAGCCCATGACACACCCGTGCACCCGACTGCGCAGGGCCGCTGTCGTCGCCACCGCGGTGGGGGTGCTGGTGGCGCCGGCCGCCGGCGGGACGGCCGTGGCGCTGCCGTCCTCGGCCGCCACCGTCGCCGGACAACCCTCGCCGTCGCCCACCGGGGAAGACGTCCGCGAACTCACCCCCGACGTGAAGCGGCAGCTCGACCAGGCCGTGCAGCGGGTCATGAACCAGGCGAACGTCCCCGGTGCGACCGTCGGCATCTGGACACCCGACAAGGGCCAGTACATGAAGTCCTTCGGAGTCGCCGACAAGAGCAGCGGCGAGCGGATGTCGCCGGGCCTCTACATGCGGATCGGCAGCGAGACCAAGACGTTCACCGTCACGGCGGTGCTGGCCCTCGTCGACGAGGGCAGGATCGGTCTGGACGACACGATCGACAAGTACGTCGACGGCGTTCCGAACGGCGCCGAGATCACCCTTCGCCAGCTGGCCGGCATGCGCAGCGGGTTGTTCAACTACTCCCAGGACGACGACTTCTTCAAAGCCATGACGTCCGACCCGTACCGGCCGTTCACACCGCAGCAGCTGCTGGACTACTCCTTCAGGCACCCGGTGATGTTCCCGCCGGGCGAGAAGTTCTACTACTGCAACACGAATCTGATCCTGCTCGGTCTGGTGGTGGAGAAGATCTCAGGGCAGACGCTCTCGGACTACGTCCACGACACCATCCTGGAGCCGGCCGGCCTGGACCACACCCTCTTCCCGGTCGGTCCCGGGTTCCCCGATCCGCACTCGCAGGGCTACACGAACCAGACCGCGACCGGCCGGGTCGAGGACTCGGCGAACTGGAACCCCTCCGGAGCCTGGGCGGCCGGCGCCATGATCTCCCAGCTGCGGGACATGCGCGTCTGGGCGCGCACGGTGGCCACGGGCCAACTGCCCGACGGGGACACGCTGATCAGCCCCGCCACGCAGAAGCAGCGGCTGACCACCCCGCCGACCCCGATCCCGGGCACCGGGTACGGCCTCGGCATCTTCAATGTGCAGGGCTGGATCGGCCACAACGGCTCCCTGCCCGGCTACGAGTCGCTGACGGTCTACATGCCGTCGGAGCAGGCGACCCTCGTCGTGCTGCTGAACACCGACATCGACTACAAGGGCGACGAGCCCAGCACCTTGTTCGGCGAAGAGATCACGGCGATCATCTCCCCGAACCACATCTTCGACCTGCCGGCGCAACCGGCGGCCAGGTGAACCGCGTGACAGGAGTTGGACACCCCGTGCACGATGGACACCCCGTGCACGACCACGGGTTGTGAACAACCGGACGGGGAGGACGAGTTGGCGCCCTTGGAGCACGACGAGAGCAAGCCGGACGAGGCGGAGGCCGTGCGCCGCGCCCGGTTCGGCGCCCTGCCGGAGCGGATCCGCCCGCAGGACACGGTGGAGGAGCGACCGGCCACGCCGCCGGACCCGGCGCGGGACACCTACGACCCCGACGAGTGGTTGGTCCGTTACTGCCTGTGAGGCGCGACTGATCCCGGGGGCCGGGGGGGGGGGGGGGGGGAGACGGGGTGTCCAAACCCCTCACCCCAGGGAGCCCTTTTCGTGC
>NZ_JBVIVK010000001.1:0-217922 GCF_055595715.1 Streptomyces sp. NPDC040410 | reverse complement strand
CACCCTCCCCCCCCCCCCCCCCCCCTTCTCCCCCCCCCCCCCCCCCTCCCCCCCCCCCCCCCCCCCCCTCCCCACCCCCCCACCCCCCCCCCCCCCCCCCCCCCCCCCCGGCCCCCGGGATGTCGTCCGTCAGGCGGAGCGGACCTCGGCGATGCGCACCGGCCGGTGCTCGTGCAGCGACAGCGTGCACGCCTCCGCGATCCAGCCGGCCTCCAGGGCGTCCGCGACCGTGCACGGCGAAGGCCGCCGTCCGGCCACGACCTCGGTGAACGCGGTGAGTTCGGCGCGGTAGGCCTCGGTGAAGCGGTCCATGAAGAAGTCGTGCGGGGTGCCGGCCGGGAAGGTCACGCCGGGCTCGACGGAGCGCAGCGGCAGCTTGTCCTCCAGGCCCACGGCGATGGAGTCCTGGAAGCCGTGGATCTCCATGCGCACGTCGTGCCCCCGGGCGTTGTGGCGGCTGTTGGAGACCACCGCGATCGTGCCGTCGTCCAGGGTCAGGATCGCGCCGGTGGTGTCGGCGTCGCCCGCCTCCTTGATGTAGTCGGCGCCCCGGTTGCCGCCCACGGCGTACACCTCGGTCACCTCGCGGCCCGTCACCCAGCGGATGATGTCGAAGTCGTGCACCGAACAGTCCCGGAAGATGCCGCCGGACGCGGCGATGTACGCGGCCGGCGGGGGCGCCGGGTCCAGCGTGGTCGACCGCACGGTGTGCAGCTTGCCCAGCTCGCCGCCCCGTACGGCGGCGCGGGCGGCCACGAAGCCGGCGTCGAAGCGGCGGTTGTAGCCGATCTGGACGGGGACACCGCTTCCCCCGACCGCCTTCAGCACCTGCACGCCCTCCCGCATGGTGCGGGCGACCGGCTTCTCGCAGAACACGGGAATGCCCGCCTCGACGGCGGCCAGGATCAGGCCGGGGTGGGCGTCCGTCGCGGCGGCGACCACCACGCCGTCCACGCCGGCGGCCAGCACCGCCTCGGGGGAGTCGGCGACCTCGCCGCCGAACCGGTCGGCTGCGGACTTGGCGGCGTCCGCGAACGGGTCGGCGAGAACGAGCGACCCGACCGCGTCGAGCCGGGAGAGCGTCTCGGCGTGGAAGACGCCGATGCGGCCGAGGCCGAGGATGCCAATGCGCATGAACTCCGCTGCTTTCCTTGTGTGTGGTTGCTGTCCGCTGCCTGGGCTCCGCCCCGGACCCGATCGCCCTTCGGGCTCGTCCTCGGCCGCCGGACGGGCTCCCTCTGCTCGGTCGAGGCCGCCGAGCACGTTCCGGTCCCAGTCGATCACCGATCCGGTGACCACCCAGGACCGGTCCGACACCAGGAAGCCCACGAACCGGCGATTTCGTCCGGCCGGCCGAGCCTGCCCATCGGGCAGCAGGGGGCGCCCGGCTTCCGGCGGACGCCACCGTGCTGCCATTCTTGTCAGGACAAACCCTTCGGACAACCAGCAGGAAGCCATCAAAAACCCTTCAAGGAGCCCCCGCATGGGCCACCCCTTCCCGATCCGTGAGATCGCACGTCAGGCGGGTCTGAGCGAGGCCACCGTCGACCGGGTCCTCAACGGCCGCGGAGGGGTGCGGGAGAGCACCGCACGGGAGGTCGAGCAGGCCATCGCCGACCTGGACCGGCAGCGCACCCAGGTCCGGCTCGTCGGCCGTACCTTCATGGTCGACATCGTGATGCAGGCGCCGGAACGGTTCTCCACAGCCGTACGGGCCGCCCTGGAGGCCGAACTGCCGGCGCTGCACCCGGCCGTCGTGCGCTCCCGGTTCCACTTCCGTGAGACCGGGCCGGTGCGGGAGCTGACCGCGGCGCTGGACCGGATCGCCCGGCGCGGCTCGCAGGGTGTGATCCTCAAGGCCCCGGACGTCCCCGAGGCCGCCGCCGCGGTCGGCCGGCTGGCCGAGGCGGGCATACCCGTGGTGACCCTGGTGACCGACCTGCCGTCCACCGCGCGCCTCGCCTACGTCGGCATCGACAACCGGGCCGCCGGAGCGAGTGCCGCGTACCTGATGGGTCAGTGGCTCGGCGACCGGCCCGGCAATGTGCTCACCAGCCTCAGCAGCGGCTTCTTCCGCAACGAGGAGGAACGCGAGATGGGCTTCCGCAGTGCCATGCGCGCCCGGCACCCGGACCGCACGCTGGCGGAGATCGCCGAAGGCCAGGGCCTGGACGCCACCCAGTACGACCTCGTCCGGGCGGCGCTGGAGCGGGACCCGGACATCCGGGCGGTGTACTCGATCGGCGGCGGCAACATCGCCACCCTGCGGGCCTTCGAGGACCTGGGCCGCGAGTGCGCGGTGTTCATCGCGCACGACCTCGACCACGACAACACCAGGCTGCTGCGCGAGCACCGGCTGTCCGTCGTCCTCCACCACGATCTGCGCCAGGACATGCGCGAGGCCTGCCACATCGTCATGCGCGCCCATGGAGCCCTGCCGCCCGCCGGCCCCACACCGCCGTCGGCGATCCAGGTGGTGACGCCGTACAACATGCCGTCGCAGACGACGACCGTGTGACACGGCGGCCCATCGGGGCGCGGCCCGGGCGTGTATCCCACCGCGGCGGGCCCGGGCTTCCTACCGTCGTCCGTATGTGGAAATCGACCCCCGACGGCGGGCCCGAGCGGCTGCTGGCGCTCGCCGACGGCGTGTACGCCATCGCCATCACCCTGCTCGTCCTCGATCTGTCGGTGCCGCGAGGCCTGAACCCCTCGGAGTACCGGGACGCGCTGCACGAACTGCTGCCGAACCTCGGGGCCTATGCGCTGAGCCTGTACGTGCTCGCGGAGTTCTGGCGCGGCCATCGCGGCATCTTCCAGAGCGTGCGGCAGGTGGACGCGCAGGTGATCTCGCTGTCCATGCTGGGCCTGGGGGTCGCGGCACTCGTGCCCTTCCCCACCAAGCTGGTCTCCGAGTACGCCGACGAGCCCGTGTCGGTCGCCGCCTACGCGGCGGCGGTCGCCGCACTCGGCGCCACCCACCTCGCGCTGCTCCTCGTTCTGGCCCGGCGTCCGTGGCTGCGCGGCGACGCCGCGCCCGACCCGGGCCTCACGCTCCAAGCCGTCGACCTGGCCACGACCGTGCTGGTCTTCCTCCTCACGGTCCCCCTGTCCCTGGCGATCGGGTCGCGGGCCATGCTGTGGTGGCTCGTCATGATCCCGGCCAAGATCGTCATCGCGCGCTGGGGCAAGGCGATCCCGGGGACGACAGGCTGAGCCGGGCCGCCGTCACGACGGCCCGTCCACCTCCACCCAGGCGCGGCTCCGCGCCGACCGCTCCATCGCGTCCAGTACGGCGGCGGTGCGCACGGCGTCCGGAAGGGTCGCTCCGTACGGCGTGCCCTCGGCCACGGAGCGCAGGAAGCGGTGCGCCTCGACGACCTTGAGATCGTCGTAGCCCATGGCGTTCGCCGCGCCCGGCTGGAACGCGCCGAACTCGCCGTCGCCCGGGCCGACGTACACCGTGCTGACGGGCTGGTCCTGGTAGGCCGTGCCGCGGCTGACGCCGAGCTCGTTCATCCGGCGGAAGTCCCAGAACACCGCGCCCTTGGTGCCGTGCACCTCGAAGCCGTAGTTGTTCTGCTCACCGACCGAGATCCGGCAGGCCTCCAGGACGCCGCGGGCGCCGGAGGCGAAGCGCAGCAGACAGCTGACGTAGTCCTCGTTCTCGACCGGGCCGAGCTCGCCGCCCGCGGCACGCGAGTGGCCCGCGGTCGCGCCGGTGGGGCGGGCCCGCCGTGGCACGAACAGGGCGGTGTCGGCGGTCAGGGACGTGATGTCGCCGAGCAGGTACCGGGCCAGGTCGGCGCCGTGCGAGGCGAGGTCGCCGAGCACCCCGCTGCCGCCGCGCTCCCGCTCGTACCGCCAGGTCAGCGCGCCGTCGGGATGCGCCGCGTAGTCGCTGAACAGCCGGATGCGGACGTGCGTGACCGTGCCGATCGCGCCGGAGGCGATCAGTTCGCGGGCCGCCTCCACGGCGGGCGCGTTGCGGTAGTTGAAGCCGACCGCTCCCTGCACGCCCGCCTTCGCGACCGCGTCGGCGACCGCCCCGGCGTCGGCCGCCGTCAGGCCCACCGGTTTCTCGATCCAGATGTGCTTGCCGGCCTCGGCCATCGCGACACCGATCTCGCGGTGCAGGAAGTTCGGGGCGGTGATGCTCACCGCCTGCACCCGGGGATCGGCCGCCACCTCGCGCCAGTCCCGGGTCGCCGAGGCGAACCCGAACTGCGCGGCGGCCTGTTCGGCCCGGCCCGGCACCTCTTCCGCGACGGTCACGAGCCGCGGCCGCAGCGGGAGGTCCGGGTAGTGGTGCATGACTCGGGCGTACGCCTGGGTGTGCACCCGGCCCATCCAGCCGAATCCGACGACGGCGACACCGAGCGCATCCACCATGACAGCCTCTCTCTGGCTTTTGGACCGGTCCACAACCTGTCCAGGCCACCCTGAGCGCCATAGCAAGACGTGTCAACCCTTTGACAACCCGGCGAGCCCCATGGAACGGTCCAGAACATGAAACCGCCGACGATCCGCGACGTGGCCGAACACGCCGGTGTCTCCAAGTCGCTGGTGTCGCTGGTGCTGCGCGGCTCCGGCCAGGTGCGGCCGGAGAAACGGGAGGCCGTGCTCAGCGCCGTACGCGAACTCGGCTACCGCCCCAACGCCGCGGCGCGCAGCCTCAGCGAGCAGCGCACCCGCACGGTCGGCGTCCTCCTCCACGACCTGCGCAACCCCTGGTTCGTGGAGCTCCTCGACGGCCTGAACCCGCTGCTGTACGACAACGGCCTGCACATGCTGCTGGCCGACGCCCGCCTGAGCCGCCGTACCGGCCAGGACCTGACCGGCCCGTTCCTCGACCTGGGGGTCGACGGCCTGGTCGTGGTCGGCACGCTGCCCGACCCGGCCGCGCTAGAGGCGGTCGCCGAGCGGATCCCGGTCGTCGTCGCGGGCGCCCGCGAACCGGTTCCGGCGGGCGTCGACGTGGTCGCGGGTGACGACGAGCAGGGCACACGGCTGGTCACCGAGCACCTCATCGGCCTCGGCCACCGCCGCATCGCGCACCTCGCGGGCTACGGAGCCGTCGGCGAGCTGCGCCGCCGCAGCTTCGAGGCGACCATGCGCGCCCACGGCCTGGGCGACGATGCGGTCGCCGAGCCGTGCGACATGACGGAGGAGGGCGGCTACCGCGCCACCGTCCGCCTGCTCGGCCGTCCGCGGCGGCCCACCGCCGTGATCGCCGTCAACGACATCGCCTCCATCGGCGCGCTGTCGGCCGCCGAGGAACTCGGCCTGCGCGTCCCGCGCGACCTGTCCGTGACCGGTTACGACAACACGAGCGTCTCCCGGCTGCGCCACCTGTGGCTCACCACCGTCGACAACGCCGGTCACGAGGTCGGCCGCCGTGCCGCCCGGTGCCTCCTCGACCGTCTCGCGGCGCCCCGGGGAGCGGGGCGCGTCCACCTGGCCGCGCCCGCGCTGGAGATCCGCGGGACCACGGCAGCGCCGCCTACAGATTGACGGCGTACGCCTTGCGCAGGGTCTCGTGCACGGTCCACGTCGTACGGTCGCCCTCCCGCAGCACGGCCATGTCGCCGGGCCCGACCGTCAGCGTCGGCCCGCCCGCCACCTCGATGGTCGCCGAACCGCTGATCACCACGAACAGCTCGTCCGCCTCGGTGTCGGTGACCACGCCCGGCGTGATCTGCCAGATCCCCCGGGCCTGACGGCCGTCCGCCGACTCCCAGACGACCTTTCCGCTCACCTCGGGCGTCCCGGAGACGATCTGCTCCGGGGCGAGGGGCTCGGGCTCGAGCTCGGCGTCGGGGACGTGAAGGACGAAGCTGTGGTTCATACGGCGACCCTAGGCCCTGCCGTCGGATTCCCGCCCGCCCCGCGACGCCTTGCACGCTCCCCACTGCCTCAAGGGCGTGGGAGGTACCCCCACTCGCCGCACCATGCCCTGGCCCGCGTATGGCCGGTACGAGGGCCCGGTCGCTCCGGCTCTGCCCGGCATTGGGGGTTTACTTGAGTCAGGCAATAAAGACCAGCCGTGCCGGCCGGCCGCATGCGGTAGGGTTTCTCTGCGTGTTCGCACGGGTCACCGTGGGAGCGGCACCGGGACGTGGCGCAGCTTGGTAGCGCACTTGACTGGGGGTCAAGGGGTCGCAGGTTCAAATCCTGTCGTCCCGACTTGCGGAAACCGCAGGTGAGAGGCTGTTTCAGCGTCGTCTGAAGCAGCCTCTTCGTCGTGCTGGACGGCCTTCACGATCAGACGGGCCGCAGCCGCCCCGCCGAGCATGCCCACCAGCTCGACCACACTGAACGCGATCAGCCTCCGCGCCTCCATGAGTGGCGCGGTGCACACCGTCCTGTCATCCGAAGTCGCAGTTCAACGCGCTTCGCCCACGCACGACTTGCGGTCAGCCGCCGGTTCCGAAGTGGGCGCCCGTCGTCTCGCCGTCGTCCGTGACCGCTGCCGCGACACACCGGAAGACCCGTAGGCCGCTGTCCCACTGCGAGGCGGTCGGCGGGAGGATGTCCACCATCCATTCCGCGGCGGCCTCCCGGCCCGTGGCCGTCATGGACTTCGTCCTGATCTGCTGCGAGCACAGGGCTTTGACGTCGGGATGTCTGATCAGGTCCCGTGCGTTGTTCGTCATCCCGTCCTTGGGCAGCGGGGCGATGGCGAAGGTCTCCCACACATGCTTCGTGTGGCAGTCCGCGGCGCTGACGGTGATGGTGCCCGAGACGTCGGTGATGCCGCTCCAGCACTCGGGGGTCGTCACACACCGGCCGCCCACGCCCTCGACCGACGTCGCGGGGCAGTCCTTCGTGGTGGTCGGCACCCCACCGAAGGCTGCCTGCCCGTCGGACGCCCCCTGGCCGTCGCGGCTCGCGGCGGGAGATGTCGTCGAGGCGGAACTGGGATCCCCCGGCGGCTGGTTCTGGTAGACGGTCACGGTGATCGACACCGCCGCCGAGACCGCCACCGCCGCGAGCACGGCGATCAGCCGGGGGCGCCGTCCCTTCCTCCTGCGGTCCTCCGCACGGGCGTTGACGGTCGTCGCGCCTCCCGCCCCGTCCGGCCGGCCGGGCTGCCCCGGAGCGACCGTTGCGGGTACACCGTCCCGGGCCGACGGTGTCGGCGGAACGGCGTCGTGAGGGGCGTACGGAAACGGCGACGGAGCGGCGTCCCGGTACGCCGGGACGGTGTGCATGCTGGGGGCCGGTCCGAAACGGCCCGGAAGGTCGTCGACGTCCACGGCGGCGAGGGCGTCGCGCAGCACCGCGGCGTCGGACATACGGTGCGCCGGCTCGGCGGCCAGGGCGTGGCGGAGCACCTCGTTCAGGGCCGGCGGCACTCCGGGCAGGTCGGGGTAGGACCAGGTGTGCCGCACGATGAGTTCGGCGAGGCTGAGCTGGCTGCCGTCCTGCGGGAAGTGGGGCGGGCGGCCCAGCAGAAGGGCGTAGACCGTCGCGGCGAGTGAGTACACGTCGCCGGCCGGAGCCGGTTCGGCCATGTGAAAGGCCTCGGGCGGCGCGTACGCGGGAGTCAGAGCCTCCCGTGTGACCGACAGTTCCCGGCCGGGCCGGGGCATGGCCGCCAGCCCGAAGTCGGCCAGGGCGACACCGCCGTACCGGTTGATCATGATGTTGCCGGGCTTGATGTCGCGGTGCAGTACGCCGGAGGCGTGTGCCGCGGCCACCGCGTCGGCTATGCCCACGCCGATGTCGCGCGCCTCCTTGACGGCCAGCGGGCCGTCACGGTGGAGGCGGTCGCCCAGCGAGCCGCCGGGACACAACTCCAGCACCATGTAGGGGCGATTGTCGCCGAGCACCCCGGCGTCGTACACGGGGACCACGTGTGGGTGCCCCGACAACTGCCCGGCCGCGGTGACCTCCCGCATGAAGCGCTGCCGGTCGCGGGGTGAGGCCAGCACTCTGCTGTCGACCTTGAGCGCCACCTCCCGGCCCACGGCCAGCTGGTGCGCCCGGTACACCGTGGCGAAACCGCCCTGGCCCAGGACCTCTTGAATCGCGTAACCGGACAGATCCACATCTTCGAACCGCATCGTACCGTCAGCCCCCAGCGCAAACCCACCCACGGCAGGACGTCTGGCCGGGGACGGCGCCGACTCTAGCGTGGAGACCGCTCGGTGACCGCGCCGGATCCATTCGTCGAGATGCGGGCCCCGGATCCGCTGGTGGTGCGGTCGCGTATCGAGCGCATGATCGTCGGGAAGTGCGCGAGCGGCAGTCCTGACATGGCGTGGTCGAGGACGTCACCCTCCCCCGAAGGTGACGTCCTCGACCGCTCCCCCGGTGCCGGACTGTGGTCCGAGCCGTCCGTGCGGAGGCGGTTTGTGCTGTCACCAGCACATGACCGCGGTCTCTCCCGGACCCCAGCTGGAGTACAGGCGCACACGGACGAAGTAGCGGCGGCCCTTGACGAGACGGGCCCTGATGGTGGCGTTGCGCGGTGTTCCTCCGTCGTCCTGGCCGGCGAGGTAGCGGGGTTCCCCGTCCCGCTCCTCGAAGACCACCACGACGGCGTCGCTCTCGCCGAAGGTGCCCACCGTGTACTCGCGGGTCTCCGGCGGCTCGACGGTGAAGTCGGCCTGTCCGCCCGGGCCGAGGCTGATCGGCGCAGAGCGGAAGGGCACCAGCGCGGGCGGCCGCTTCGGGCCGGCCGGTGGGTACCAGCACAGTACGAACTCCTTGTCGGCGGAAGAGAGCGTGCCGGGCGGGTTCAGGCCCGCGCGGTACTGCTCCGGCTCCAGGATCAGCCCCGCCGAGAAGGGGTACTGCATGATCGACTGAGGGTCCCAGACGGAGCCGTTGACCTCGTCCGGGTCGAGCTTGCGCAGTATGTTGAAGTACGTCCTGTCACGGCTCCAGAAGTTCGGCGGGCCCGCCAGATCGGCGTAGACGGCCTCGTCGTCCCAGTGGATGCCGGCGAACGGGCTCTGGTGCTCGTGCAGCAGGCCGAGCGCGTGCCCGATCTCGTGCAGGGCCGTCCCGCGTTCCCCCGGCGCGGTCAGGTCCCACCCGAAGTTCATGGTGCGTTCGTTCAGGCCGACCTGGAGCGCGTCCTTGCCCACCGTCGACCAGGAGCCGCCGCCGAGCTGGAACCCGATGCGCAGTTCGGCCTCCGAGCGGTCGTCGACCTCGGCGAACGACAGCCCGACACCGAGGTCCCGCCACTCCTCGAAGCACTCACGCACCACGTCCCGCTGCTCCTCGGCGCCGACCCACGACACCCGCCGGGACTGCCCGGTTCCCGGTACGGGAATGACGGACCCGTCGGGGTCGCCGTCGAAGAAGTAGTAGTGCACGACGGTGCCGTTGACCCACATCGGGCGTCCCCCGACGAGCGCACTGAGCCTCTCGGCGGTCAGCCCCGGTGCGAAGGCGGGGGCCGACTGCTGCGCGAGGGAGCAGTAGCGAGCGGTCATGGCGCACAGACTGCCGCCGACCCCGCCCAGGGCGCCTGAGTCGGGGGCTACTCAAGTCACCCTGTATCAGGGATGAGTATCCGGACTCTCGTTGTCGTGATGACTTTCGAGCGGGACGCGAAGACCCTGGAGCTGCCCTGGCCGTTCATCGGGCGGGAGAACGAACTCGAACTGGTCCGCCGGTCGGTGACCGCCGGCCGTCACGGCATCGTGGTGACGGGCCCGGCGGGCTGCGGCAAGACCCGGCTGGTCACCGAGGCGGCGCGCGGAGGCGACTCGGCCAAGGTGGCCGGCACCCCCGAGGCCCGGCAGATCCCCTTCGCCGCGTTCGCCCACCTGCTGCCCGAGTCGGTCTCGCTGCACCGAGCGGTCCAGCTGCTGTCCGGCACCCGGCTGCTGCTGGTCGACGACGCCCATCTGCTCGACGACGCCTCGGCGGCCCTGGTCCACCAGCTGGCCGTGCACGGACGTACCCGGCTGCTGGTCGCCGCCACGGACGGCGCTCCGGTGCCCGGTGCGGTCTCCCGGCTGTGGACCGGGGAGCTGCTGCCCCGCCTCCTACTGGAGCCGCTGCCCCGTGAGGAGACGGCCCAGCTGCTGGCGGCGGGCCCGGAAGCCCTCACGTTCAACCGGCTGTACCGCCTGTGCCAGGGAGACCTGCGGCTGCTGCGCGACCTGGTGGGCGCCGTGCGCGAGCGCCAACTGCTCACTCCCGTCCCGGATGCGGACGAGTGGGCGTGGCGGGGTCCCGTACCGCTGACCGCGACCGTACGGGAACGGACCGCGCCGGTCCTCGACCGCACCGGCCCCGAGGAGCGCGAGAGCCTCGAACGCCTGGCCTTCGCCGAGCCGCTGCCGCTGGACCTCGACGACCTCGACCTGCGCATCCTGGAACACCTGGAGGCCGACGGCCTGGTCCAGGTCGACGATCACGGCGCCGTCCGCCTCGCCCACCCTCTGCACGGTCCGGCACTGCGGGCCGCTGCCGGACGGCTGCGGGCCAGGCGGCTGGCCCGCACCCCGGACCGGTGCCGGGCGGCCCTTGAGGCGGAGGCGGCCGCGCTGAGCCGGCGGATCGAGTCGTCGGACGTACGCGCGACGCCGACGCCCGTGGGGGAGTGGCTGGCGGAGGAGGGCGAGCCGGTGCCGGCCGGGTACGCGGCGCTGCGAGCGCGGTTCTCGCGGCTGCGGGGAGAGCTGCGGCAGGCGGCTGCCTGGGCGAGGGAGGGCCTGCGCGGTGCCGGTGACGATCCGTCGTGCCGCGCGGAACTCGCTCTCGCCGCCGCGCAGTCGGGCGAGATGCCGGCCGCGCGCGAGACCGCGGACGGCGCCGGCGCCTGGTTCGCGGCCGCGCGCGGCGACATGGACGCGGCCGTCGCGGCGGTCGGTGACGTGCCCTACGACGCCGTACGCCTCGGTGCTCCCGAGCGGGCCCTCGGCCGGCTGTCGGGCGTGTTCGCCGCGCACGCCGACGCGCTCGCCCGCGGCGACGGGCCCGCCCTGGACCGGGCGGGGGCGGCCCTGGAGCAGCGGGGTTTCCTGCTGTTCGCCGCCGAGGCGTACGCCCAGGCCGTCCGGGTACACCGGGACCCGCGCGCAGCCCGCATGTCACGCACCCGTGCCGTCGCACTGGCCGGACGCTGCCAGGGTGCCCGCACCCCGGCCCTGGCCGGCCTCGTGCTGGGCGAACTCACCGCCCGGCAGCGGCAGATCGTCACGCTCGCGGCCGCGGGCCTGAGCAACCGGCAGATCGCGGAACGGCTCACCCTCTCCATCCGTACCGTCGGCAACCACCTGTACAGCGCGTACGCCCGCCTCGGCGCCAGCGACCGCGGCGCGTTGCCCTGGCTCGTCGAACCACCGACCGCACAGCCGGCGTGACCGGGGGGACCAGGCGCGCTCCGAGGCGGCCGGGTGCACGCCCATCACGCCGCGCCGAACGCCGAGAAGGCCCATCCCGTCGCCTGGTGCAGCGCGTCGCCCGGCAGCGCGGTTCGCGCGTCGCGCAGGGCCTCGGCCAGGGACAGACCCGCGCTGAGGCCCTTGTGCAGCGCGAGCATCAACGGCACGACCGCGGCGTCGTTGACGGGCGCGCTGCACGCCACCACCCCCGCCGTGCCCAGCGGCAGCAGCGCGGTGACCAGGCCGAGCAGCTCGTCGGCACCGACTGAGGCGAACCGGGCGGTGTCGCAGCAGGAGAGGATGATCCGGTACGGGCTTCGGTCCAGGCGCTCGAAGTCGTGGACGATGAGCGGGCCGTCGGCCATCCGCAGTGCCGAGAACAGGGGGCTGTCCGCGCGGAAGGTGCCGTGCGCGGCGATGTGGGCGAGCGCGGCGCCGTCGAGTTCCCCCAGCACCCGTGGGACGCGCGCGTCGTTCTCCTCCAGTACGACGGCATCGCCGTAACGTCCGGCCAGTTCGGGCACTTCGGCACCGCCGGTGGCCAGGCCCGGGCCGCGTACCAGCACCTGGCGGCCGGCCGGCGGCGGCTCCGTCTCCCGCGCGCGCAGCCAACTGCTCGCCGACGGCGACACGCTGAGCACGCGTTCGCGCAGCGACGGCAGCAGCGCCCACGGCACGCGGTGCAGCCGGCCGGGCGGCACGACCACGACCGGGCCGCTGCCGAGCTGTGCCGCGGCCGGGCCGAGCAGCAGTTCCTCAAGACGGCGGCCCGCCGCCTCCACCACCGGAAGCCTGGCCTCCGCCCCCGGGTGGGCCAGCCGCCGCAGTCCGGCCTGCACATGCTCGGCCTCCCGCTCCGCGTCGGCCAGGAGTCCGGCCTCGAACCGCCGCACCCGCCCCTGCCCGCACAGCAGCACCTGCACCCGCCCGTCGAGCACGGCCAGCTCCACCAGCCGTACGTCGTCGCCCAGCCGCTCCAGCAGCCGGCCCGGGTCGAAGCGGTGCCCGTCGCCGGGCGACTCGCCGCGGATGTGCAGGGTACGGGAGCGGATCTCGCGCTCCAGGCGCCGCTGTTCGCGCTCCAGGGCCGGGATCGGATGGCCGTCCATGCGGGCGGCCTCCGCGCGGGCGGCGATCTCCCGGAAGGCCGTCAGGCCGCTGAGCAGCGCCGGATCGGCGGGCGGCCGGGTCGGCGGCGCGGACAGCGCGGTGGCCCGCCAGCGCTCGCTCCACACCAGCAGCCGCCGCGGGCCGCCGGAGTCCAGGCTGGCCCGCTGGGCCATGGCCGCGAGCTCCGCGCCCTGCTCGGTGGCGCGGGCGCGCAACTCCGAGGCGCCCAGCGTCATCCGGTGGTCGTCGAGCACGTCGAGGCCCCGCCGGCAGGCCTCCAGGACCCCTCGGCCGGATCCGGCCGCCCGGGCCCTGAGCGCCTGAGCGGCCCAGCCCGTCATCCGCGCGAGCGGCGGCCCGCTGTGCCGGCTGCGGGCGGCGACGGCCAGATGCCGCTCCGCGTCCGCCGTCCAGCCCAGGCCGAGCGCGATCCGGCCCGCGAGGAGCGACGCCTGAGGCGCGGCCGGCGCGCCGAACGCGGCCAGCCGCTCGGCCACCGCGGCCGCGTCGGCGACCAGCCGCCCCGAACCCCGCCCGGCGGCGAGCCGTGCCTCGATCAGCACCAGCCGGGCGTGCGTCTCCCACCAGGTGCGCCGCTGCCCGGCGAACAGCCGTACGGCCAGGGCCGCGCGGGCGATCGCCGTGTGCGGGTCACCGGCCAGCCGGGCGGCCCGGGCGGCGGCGAGCAGCAGCTCCGCCTTGCGGGTCGACTGGCCGCCGATGCCGTCGAGCACCCCTGTCGCCGTATCCGCCTCGGCCAGCGCCTCGGGGGCCAGCCCCGCTGCCATCAGGACCTCGCAGCGCCGGATGTTGAGCATGAACGTCGGCGTGCCGAGCTTGGCGTACCGCTCCTCGGCCTCGTCGAGCAGCCGCAACGCCACCGGGACGTCACCCGACCGGAACGCGGCGAGTCCCCGGCTCTCCACCGCGTCGGCCTTGTCGTGCTCCTGGCCGGTGGTGTCCCACAGTGCCTCGGCCGCGGAGAAGTCGGCGTCGGCCCGGTCCACCGCGCCGAGCGCCAGGTGCACGGTCGCCCGCAGCGTCAGCGCCCGCGCCGTCCAGATCACGTCGTCGGCCTGGCGCAGCACCGGGATGGCCCGGCGCACGTCGTCCAGCGCCTCGCGGTGGTGGCCCAGCACCCACCAGACGTACGCCCGCCGGTACAGGACACGCGCGCGTGTGTGGCCGCTGCCTCGGGCGGCACCCCGTTCGAAGGCGGCGAGCCCCTGCCGGGTGCGGCCGGCGTGGACCAGCGCCACGCCGAGCGTGCCGAGGACGTCCGCCTCCCGGTCGGCCGACTCGGCGCGGGCCGCGAGGTCGCGGGCGCGCCGCAGATGGGTCAGTGCGAGCCGCATGTCGCCGAAGTCCCGCTGCCAGATGCCGATCACCTGGTGGGCGACGGAGGCGTGCAGCGGTGAGGCATCGGCGTCGAGCACGCTCTCCGCCCTCGCCAGAGCCTCGCCCGGGGCGGCGAACACCATCGGCAGCAGTTCGAGAACCGAGTCGCTTCCCGCTGTCACTCCAAGGATGGTAGTGGCCCCGAACACCACCCACACAGGGTTGTGGCTGTATCAATCTACGGTCGGACGGCTCTGATTGACGACCACCGCCTCAGTGGGAGGACACGCAATGGCACCTCAGCGATTCCACGAGCAGTTCGACCAGATCCAGCGCTCCATGCCCGACGTCCCCCTGGCGATGGGGCCGGACGACTCCGCCGAGTTCTTCTACGAGAAAGGCGTCGTGCTGGCCAGAGACGGCGAGGAGGCCCGCGCCGTCGAGGACACCGTACGCACACACTTCACCGAGGCCACCGGCCTGGTCGCGGACCATGTGCGCAGGGCCGGCCCGGAGACCAACCGGACGGGCATCACCCGCATCCAGGTCGGCGACCCGGGACACGGCGACCGGCGCGGCGACCGTGCCGTCGCGGGCGCCCTGCGCGCGCTGCGGGAGGCGGAGGGGCGGGCGGGACGCCGGCTGGTCAGCCGCAACCACGTGGTGTCGATCGCCGTCAACGCGTGTCCCGGCGACGAGCCCGTGCCCGCCCCGCTGACCCAGCCGCCGAACCCGGCCGCGGCCGAGGGGGTCCACGACACCGACACCGCCGTCGGCGTCCTCGTCATCGACACCGGACTCATGCACGACTACCGGTCCTACCCCCTGCTCGCGCACACGCAGGGCGACCTCCAGGTCAAGGAGACCGACGACCAGGGCGTCCTCCAGCAGTACGTCGGCCACGGCACGTTCATCGCCGGGCTGGTCGCGGCCGTCGCACCCAACACGGACGTGACGGTGCGGGGCACGCTGAACGACGCCGGCGCCATCCTGGAGTCCGACTTCGGCGCGAAGCTCTTCGAGGCCGTGGACCAGAACGGCTGGCCGGACGTCATCAGCCTCTCCGCCGGCACCTCCAACGGCCGCACCGACGGCCTGCTCGGTGTGGACGCCTTCATGCGGGAGCTGCGCAACCAGCGCACACTCCTCGTCGCGGCCGCAGGCAACAACGGCAGCGCCACGCCCTTCTGGCCCGCGGCCTACGCCTCCCTGCCCGACTACGAGAACGTCGTGCTGTCGGTCGGCGCGCTGCGCGGCGACGGCGAGTTCGGCGCCTGCTTCAGCAACCACGGCTCCTGGGTCAAGGTCTACGCGCCCGGGGAGCGCCTCACGAGCTCCCTCACGGGCTTCGACGCGCCCGTCCCGTACGTGTACCAGCACTCCACCTACGAGGCCTGCCGCTACGGCTTCACCTACGTCTGCACCTGCCAGGCGCCCCGGCACGCCGGCGCGTTGAGCGAGCAGAGCGCCACGCCCAAGGCGGACCAGGTCATGTTCGAGGGGTTCGCACACTGGAGCGGGACCTCGTTCGCCACCCCTGTGGCCGCGGGCATGATCGCCGCTCACATGACGGCGCACAAGGAGGCCGACCCGCGTATCGCCCGGCAGCAGCTGCTCTCGGCGAACACCGAGTTCGCGGAAGTGCGCGGGGCGCATGTACCGGCGCTTCTGCCCCCCACGTGGCGCCCGGTCCCCGTCGTGCAACTGGCTTCCCAGGCATGACGGTCAAAGCAGCCCTCTCCGCGGCGTACGATGACTTGCCGTACACGAGGGGTGGGGCCGTGGACCGTGCAGATGTCGGCGCGCTCGTCCAGTCCGCCGTCGACGGTGACGCGGCGGCCTGGAAGGCGCTGGTGGAAGGGCTGAGCCCGCTGGTGTGGTCCGTCGTGCGCGCGCACCGGCTCTCCGATGCCGACGCGCACGAGGTGTACCAGACCGTGTGGTTCCGCTTCGCCCAGCACCTGGGGCGGATCCGCGAACCGGAGAAGGCGGGGTCGTGGCTGGCGAGCACCGCGCGCCATGAGTGCCTGAAGCTGATCAAGAGCTTAAGGCGGCTGACCCTCACGGACGATCCGCAGGTGCTCGACCGGGTCAGCGAGGACCGTACGCCCGAGGAGTTCCTCATCGACTCCGAGGAGGCCGCCGCCGAGACCGAGCGGATCCGGCGCGTGTGGCAGGAGTTCGGGGAACTCGGCGATCGCTGCAGGCAGTTGCTGCGCGTCCTGATGGCCTCGCCGCCGCCCAGCTACCAGGAGGTGTCCGCCGCACTGGGCATCGCCGTCGGCAGCATCGGGCCGCTGCGCCAGCGCTGTCTGCGCCGCCTTCGGGCCCGGCTCGACGCACGGGGAGCGTTGTGATGGACATCGACGACACAGACGACATGAGCGGCCTGAACGACGTGAGCAACCTGAACGACATGAACGCGGCGAACGAAGACGGCCTCGACGAAGAGGGCTTCGACGGCACGGGGTTCGACGCCGGCCTGCTGGAGGAGGAGCTGCGCCGGGCCGCCGCCATCCTGGACCCGGTGCCGGCCGAGCTGCGGCAGATCGCCGTGGAGGCCTTCGCCCTGCACGACCTCGACGCCCGCATCGCCGAGTTGACGTTTGACTCCGTGGTGGACGCCATCCCGGTCAGGGGGGCGACGAGCGTGCCGCGGATGCTGACCTTCCACTCGGGTGACGTGACCGTCGACGTGGAGGTGAGCGCGCAGGGACTGATGGGGCAGGTGCTGCCCCCGCAGTCGACAGGCATCGAGGTGCTCAGCGGGCCGCAGGCGGCCCTGCCGCTCGTGGCCGACGAGATGGGGCGCTTCACGTCCGAGGTGACCCCCGCCGGCCCGTTCGCCCTGCGGCTGCGGACCGGCGGGGACGTGGTGGTCACGGAGTGGCTGCGGGCCTGAGTCCGCCGCCGGACACCGCCATTGGTGCCTGAGCCGGAGGTCACCCGGTCACGGCGTCGACCAGTGCCGCAAGTGCGGACGCGAGCCGGTCGAGGCCGGGGCCGGCGGGGCCGCCCGGCTCGGTCATGTAGGTGTCCCGGCGGATCTCCACCATCAGGGCGCCGACCCGCGGATCGGTCCCGTGGAACGCGAGCGGGACGTAGGCACCGCTGAACGGACTGTCGAGCCCCACCTCCCCGCACCCGGCGAACGCCGTCCGGGCCGCGGCCAGCAGCCCGGGCGGGGTGTGAGCGGCGTCGGTGCCCAGGCAGACCGGTGGCCGGGGGCCCTCGCCGTGCAGCTCGTAGGGAAGCCGGTCGGTGGGGTACGAGTGCACGTCGATGACGACGGCGCGCCCGGTGGCGGCCAGCCGGCCGGCCACCGCCTCGGTCATCGCCCGCGCGTACGGACGGAAGTACCGGTCGAGCAGCGGTTCGGGATCGGTGCCGGCGGGCCGCAGCTCGGCCTTGTGGGTGGTCCGCGTGTACACCGCGCCCATTCCCGCCATCAGCATCTCCTCCCGCTCGTCGGTGAAGCGCTCCGGGTCGACGACCAGCCGGGAGAGCCGGTTGACGAACCGCCAGGGCGTGAGCGCCGACAGGTTCGCCGCCACGTCCGCGATTCGGGCGGTGTGCGCGTCGGTGATGTGGTCGAGCTCCCGCTCCAGCGCCTCGTCGTCCAAGGTGATGCCCGCACGCACTGCCGACGGTATGTCCCGGGCGGAGTGCGGCACGTGCAGGATCACCGGTGACGCTTCGGCACCGGGCAGAAGCTCGAAGGACGGTGCGGCAGGGGCCATGAGGCTGCTCCGGGGGCGTTGTCAGTGGGGTGGTGCATGATCAAGGTGCCACATCCGGAACGTCGAGGAAGGGCGGGGGAGCACCATGCCCGTCACCAATCAGCAGGTGACCGCGCACCCGTTTCTCAAGGGGCTCTACCGGAGCGACTACTACCCCGATCACGTGGTCGACCGGGGCAAGGAGATCCTGCTGCGGCTGTGTGAGCGCATCGAGGCCGAGCGGCCCGCGGACCTGGAGGCGCTGTACGCCCTGACCCAGGCGGCCACGGGGGAGTTCAACGATCTGCAGTCCGGCTTCGAGGAGGCAGGCAGCGACATCGAGACCGTGGCCCGGGAGGAAATAGCCGAGGAGTTCTGGTTCGTCGCCGACGCGTACGGTTTCGAGGACGCGGATGTGGAGGAGCTGATCGCGACGCGGGACTGGTGAGCGGCCGGTTCACCCTGGAGACCCTGATGAGACCCTGAGACGGGTTCCGGGTGCATCAGGGACGGACGAGCGGGGTCTGCCGGGTGAGGCGGCGGGGCGCCGGAGCGGTCCGCTTCAGCGGCGGTGCAGGCGGCCGTCGCCGGCCGCACCGAGGAAAGCGCTCCACTCGCGCGGAGAGAACACCAGGGCCGGTCCGTCCGCGTTCTTCGAGTCCCGCACTGCCACCACCCCGTCGACGGCGGCGGTCTCGACGCACGCTCCGTTGCCGGAACTGCGGCTGCTCCGGCGCCACCCGACGTTCCTCAGGTCGGCGAGCGGGGGACGCCGGCCGTTGGGCGTGTTCATGAGTTCTGCAGCCGGCGCCCGGCCGGAAACGGCTCCGCCCCGGCCGGGCAGTTGCCGACCGGGGCGGACTCAGGAACGGGTCACGAGGACCCTCGCGTCAGCTCAGGGACGCGAGCGTCTCGTTCCAGGTGGCCGACGGGCGCATGATCTCGGCGGCCTTGGCCGGGTCGGGCTGGTAGTAGCCACCGATGTCGGCCGGCTCGCCCTGGACGGCGATCAGCTCCTCGACGATCTTCTGCTCGTCGGCGGAGAGGGACTCGGCGAGCGGGGCGAAGGCCTTCGCCAGGTCCGCGTCGTCGGTCTGCTGCGCCAGCTCCTGCGCCCAGTACAGGGACAGGTAGAAGTGGCTGCCGCGGTTGTCGATGCCGCCGACGCGACGGGTCGGGGACTTGTCCTCGTTGAGGAAGGTCGCCGTGGCGCGGTCGAGGGTGTCGGCGAGGACCTGGGCGCGGGCGTTGCCCGTGGTCTTCGCGTACTGCTCGAAGGAGGGCACGAGCGCGAAGAACTCGCCCAGCGAGTCCCAGCGCAGGTAGTTCTCCTTGACCAGCTGCTGGACGTGCTTCGGCGCGCTGCCGCCGGCGCCCGTCTCGAACAGGCCGCCGCCCGACATCAGCGGGACGACCGACAGCATCTTGGCGCTGGTGCCCAGCTCCAGGATCGGGAACAGGTCGGTCAGGTAGTCACGCAGCACGTTGCCGGTGACGGAGATGGTGTTCTCGCCGCGGCGGATGCGCTCCACGGACAGCTTGGTCGCCTCGACGGGGGACAGGACGCGGATGTCCAGGCCCTCGGTGTCGTGCTCCGGCAGGTACTGGTTGACCTTGGCGATCAGGTTGGCGTCGTGGGCGCGGGTCTCGTCCAGCCAGAACACCGCCGGGTCGCCGGTGGCGCGGGCGCGGGTGACGGCCAGCTTCACCCAGTCCTTGATCGGAGCGTCCTTGGTCTGGCAGGCGCGGAAGATGTCGCCGGCCGAGACGGTCTGCTCCAGGACGACGTTGCCGGCCTGGTCGACGAGACGGACCGTGCCGGTGGTCTGGATCTCGAAGGTCTTGTCGTGGCTGCCGTACTCCTCGGCCTTCTGCGCCATGAGGCCCACGTTCGGGACGGAGCCCATCGTCGACGGGTCGTAGGCGCCGTTGGCGCGGCAGTCGTCGATCACGGCCTGGTAGACGCCGGAGTAGCTGCTGTCCGGCAGTACCGCGAGGGTGTCGGCCTCCTGCCCGTCCGGGCCCCACATGTGGCCGGAGGTGCGGATCATGGCCGGCATCGAGGCGTCGACGATCACGTCGGACGGCACGTGCAGGTTGGTGATGCCCTTGTCGGAGTCGACCATGGCCAGCGCCGGACCCTCGGCGAGCTCGGCGTCGAAGGAGGCCTTGATCTCGGCGGCCTCGGGCAGCGACTCGATGCCCTTGAGGATGCCGCCCAGACCGTCGTTCGGGGTCAGGCCGGCCGCGGCGAACGTCTCGCCGTACTGCGCGAACGTCTTCGGGAAGAAGGCGCGCACCACGTGACCGAAGACGATCGGGTCGGAGACCTTCATCATCGTGGCCTTCAGGTGCACGGAGAACAGCACACCCTCGGCCTTGGCCCTGGCGACCTGCTCGGTGAGGAACTCGCGCAGCGCGGCGACACGCATCACGGAGGCGTCGACGACCTCGTCCTTGAGGACGGGTACGGACTCGCGCAGGACGGTGGTGGAGCCGTCGTCACCCTTCAGCTCGATGCGCAGCGAACCGTCCTCGGCGATCACCGCGGACTTCTCGGTGGAGCGGAAGTCGTCGGCGCCCATGGTCGCCACGTTCGTCTTGGACTCGGGGGTCCAGGCGCCCATGCGGTGCGGGTGGGTCTTGGCGTAGTTCTTGACCGACGCGGGGGCACGGCGGTCGGAGTTGCCCTCGCGCAGCACCGGGTTTACCGCCGAGCCCTTGATCTTGTCGTAGCGGGCGCGGATCTCGCGCTCCTCGTCGGTCTTCGGGTCGTCCGGGTAGTCCGGCAGCGCGTAGCCCTGGCCCTGCAGCTCGGCGATCGCGGCCTTGAGCTGCGGGATCGACGCCGAGATGTTCGGCAGCTTGATGATGTTGGCCTCGGGCGTCTTGGCCAGCTCACCGAGCTCATGGAGGGCGTCCGGGATCCGCTGGTCCTCGGCCAGGTACTCCGGGAACACCGCGATGATGCGTCCGGCCAGCGAGATGTCGCGGGTCTCCACAGCGACACCCGCCTGCGAGGCGTACGCCCGGACCACCGGCAGGAAGGAATACGTCGCCAGGGCCGGGGCCTCGTCAGTGTGCGTGTAAATGATGGTCGAGTCAGTCACCGGGTGCTCCGCTCCACGTCTGCAACATTGCTCGACATCAAGATATCTCCTGATCGGTTCCGGCTCGACGGCGGCCCGGACCGGATCTGCGCTCAGGGTCCCGGTCAGCTGTCGGCCTGAAAGCTTAGAAATCGACAATTATCCGATCAAAAAGGGCGATCATTCGGTGAATGATCGCCCCAGTCCGCCGGACGGGTTCCTCCGCCGGCCGAGGTCAGTCCAGCCGGACGACGGGCACCTCGCCCGGCTCGGTCTCCAGGCCCCGCTGCTGCGGAATGGCGACCGAGCCCTGCTGGAGTGCCACGGTCCGGGTGGGTGCCGGGATGCGGATGCCCTCCTCGCGGTAGCGCTTGTGCAGGCGCTTGATGAACTCGTGCTTGATCCGGTACTGGTCGCTGAACTCGCCGACGCCCAGGATGACCGTGAAGCCGATCCGGGAGTCGCCGAAGGTGTGGAAGCGGACGGCCGGCTCGTGCTCCGGTACGGCCCCGGTGATCCCGGTCATCACCTCGGCGACGACCTCGGTGGTCACGCGCTCGACGTGCTCCAGGTCGCTGTCGTAGGCGACGCCCACCTGGACCAGGATCGTCAACTGCTGCTCGGGACGCATGAAGTTGGTCATGTTCGTCTTCGCGAGCTCCCCGTTGGGGATGACCACCAGGTTGTTGGAGAGCGCGCGAACCGTCGTCTGGCGCCAGTTGATGTCCTCGACGTAGCCCTCCTCGCCGCTGCTCAGCCGGATGTAGTCACCCGGCTGGACGGTCTTGGAGGCGAGGATGTGGATGCCCGCGAAGAGGTTAGCGAGGGTGTCCTGCAGGGCGAGGGCGACCGCCAGACCGCCCACGCCCAGGGCGGTGAGCAGCGGGGCTATGGAGACCCCCAGCGTCTGCAGCACCACCAGGAAGCCGATGGCGAGGACCAGGACCCGGGTGATGTTGACGAAGATCGTGGCGGATCCCGCGACCCCGGAGCGGGACTGGGTGACCGTCCGCACCAGGTCGGCGACCACGCGGGCCGCCGTCACCGTCACCACGAAGATCAGCAGAACGGTCAGCACCTGGTTGACGTGGTTCTGGACTGTCTTCGTCAGCGGCAGCGCCGCCCCCGCCGAGGCCGCGCCGCCCACGAACGCCGCCCACGGCACCACGGTCCGCAGGGCGTCCACGATCATGTCGTCGCCGCTCCAGCGGGTGCGGTCGGCATGCTTGCCCAGCCAGCGCAGCAGCATGCGCAGCAGGAATGCCGCCAGCAGGCCGGCGGCCACCGCGATTCCGGCGATGACCAGGTCGTCCACTGTGAGCGCTCGCTTCACCGGGCACCTCCGGGGAGAAGAACTGCGGCGAAGGCATCCGCCGACGGCCGGATGTGAAGTCTCGTCACGTTGCCACCTGCTCGTTCACGGGATGTTGCGTCTCACGCCGGCCGCACGGCCGTGGGCGCGGCGCGACCGCTCATCCTGCCGTATCCGGTACGGGGTTTCGTACCGGGCCGGGCGGCCCTGCGGCGGTTTTCGGGCACGGCCCCCTTCACCTCCCGCATCACACTGCCCGGTCGTCCCGCACCCGGCCCTGCTGGGCTGCCCCGGATACGGCGGCTCCCGCGCTCACCCGTCCCCCAACGCCCCGTGTCGTCCCTCACCCGAGGCGAACCGCGCCGCGCCCTCCAGGCTCTGTGCCAACACGCACACCCCGTGGCGGAGTTCACCCCGCATCGCAGCCGGCTCGTCCAGCCCCTCCTGGTCCAGGACGGAGGCCCGGTCACTGCGCAGACAGGCCTGCGGGAAGCGGGCGATCAAGGCGGCGAGTTCCTCCGCCGCTGTGCGGGCGGTGCCCGTGGGGACGACGCGGTTGGCGAGGCCCATCTCGTACGCCTCCCGGGCCGGCACCGGGCGTCCCGTCAGGATCAGGTCCAGCGCGCGGCTCGTGCCGATCAGCCGGGGCAGCCGTACCGTGCCGCCGTCGATGAGCGGGACGCCCCAGCGTCGGCAGTACACCCCGAAGACGGCGTCCTCCTCGGCCACCCGCAGGTCACACCACAGGGCCAGCTCCAGGCCGCCGGCCACGGCGTGCCCCGCCACCGCGGCGATCACCGGCTTGGACAGCCGCAGCCGGGTCGGGCCCATCGGGCCGTCGCCGTCCTCCTCGACCCGGTTGCCGCGCTCGGTGCCGATCGCCTTGAGGTCCGCGCCCGCGCAGAACGTGCCGCCCTCACCCCACAGCACCGCCACCCGGGCGTCCCCGTCGGCCTCGAACTCGCGGAAGGCGGCGGCCGGTCCGGCGGCGGTCGGGCCGTTCACCGCGTTGCGGGCGGCGGGTCGGGAGAGGACCACCGTGGTGACGTATCCCTGCCGCTCGATCCGGACCGGCACGATGAAGCCCTTCTCCTCGACGAGTCCGGTCGGCACGTTACCCGGTCGTCAGATGACCTTCAGCCGTACCAGGGCACCGAGCGTCAACGCCCCCGGCAGCAGCGGCAGCCAGACCGTGATGATCCGGTAGGCGAGAACCACCGCCGTGGCGACGGCCGCCGGACCGCCCGCCGCCACGAGCGCGACGATCAGCGCCGCCTCGACCGAGCCGAGCCCGCCCGGCGTGGGCACCAGCGCGACGGCGATGGTCGCCGCGAGATACGCGAGGGCCATGTGCGCGGGCGGCACCGGCAGCCCCAACGCCAGCCCCACCGCGGCCAGCCCGGTCGCCTGCAGCGCGGGGAAGGCGAGCGAGCCGCCCCACAGCGCGAGCGCCCGGGCCGGGCGGGCGTGCACCGAACGCGCCTCGCCCAGCGCCGTACGCAGGAAGGAGCACACGGCGGTGCGCAGCCGTCGTACGAGAGCGAGCACGCCTGCCGCCACGGCCAGCACCGCACCGACGGCCAGCAGCAGCGGGCCGACCGCCCCGTGGGGCAGCAGGGTGCCGAGCCGCAGCGCGTCGGGGAAGGCGATGAGCAGTGCGGCCAGCAGAGCCAGCCGGCCCACCGACTCCGCCAGCAGATACAGGGCGAGCGCGGCGGAGGAGCGGGCGAGCGGAACCCCGCACACCGTCATGAACCGCAGGTTGACCGCGCTCGCGCCCAGCCCCGTCGGCAGCAGGTGATTGGCCGCGCCCGCCGCGAACTGGGTGGCCAGCAGCCGCCGTTTCGGCAGCCGTTCGACGACGGCACCCTGGCGGGTGCAGGCGGCGGCGACCCAGGTCAGACAGGTCGCGCCGACCGCGGCCAGCAGCCAGGGCCACCGGGCCGTCCGCAGATGACCGAAGCCCTCGGCGAGGACGGACCGGTGCTGCACGGCGACGACGGTGACGAGCAGAAGCGGAACCAGACACAGGATCTGGCGGACGGGGACGCGTCGGGGGAGCCGTCCCTGGGGGAGTTCGGGGGGTTCGGGGAGTTGTGCCGCGGTCACATCGGGAGAGGTTTTCCGAACCGCGCCAACTGCGGGTTGCGGAAGCGGGGACAGGGGATTGCGGACGGTCATCGGGTCCCTTCGCGCGGGAGAGGGGGACGTAGGGCGGGAACCGGCTTCCATCATGCCGTTGACCTCAATAACGCTCGAGGTTCTACCTTCTCTCCCATGAGCATGGAAACCACGGCCTGGACCCAGCTGCACAGCGTCATGAACGCGGAGCAGGAGCGCCGCCCCTTCGCCCGCGCGACGCTGCGCCGCATCGGCGCGTTCGCCCGCCCGCACCGCGCCCGCATCGCACAGTTCGTCCTGCTCGGGGTGGTGACCGCGCTGCTCGCCGTCGCCACCCCCGTACTGGCCGGGCGTGTCGTGGACGCGATCGTGTCGGGCGGCGACGAGGGCACGGTGGTACGCCTCGCCCTGCTCATCGCACTCATCGCGGTCGCGGAGGCGGCCCTCGGAATCCTCGGCAGACGGCTGTCGGCGACGCTCGGCGAGGGCCTCATCCTCGATCTGCGGACGGCTGTGTTCGATCATGTGCAGCGCATGCCGGTCGCGTTCTTCACACGCACCCGTACGGGAGCACTCGTCTCCCGTCTCAACAACGACGTCATCGGCGCCCAGCGCGCGTTCAGCAACACCCTGTCCGGAGTGGTCAGCAACCTGGTCACGCTGGTGCTCACCCTCGCCGTGATGATCACCCTCTCCTGGCAGATCACCCTGCTCGCGCTGGTGCTGCTCCCGGTGTTCGTGGTGCCGGCCCGGCGCATGGGCAGCCGCATGGCGCGGATGCAGCGAGAAGCCGCGGCGCTGAACGCGGAGATGGGCACCCGGATGACCGAGCGCTTCTCGGCGCCCGGCGCCACCCTGGTCAAGCTCTTCGGCAGGCCCGCCCAGGAGTCCGAGGAGTTCGCGGCCCGCGCCCGCCGCGTGCGGGACATCGGCGTCCGCACGGCGACGGCCCAGTCGGCGTTCATCACCTCCCTGACCCTCGTCTCGGCGCTCGCCCTCGCCCTCGTCTACGGCCTCGGCGGCTGGTTCGCCCTGCGCGGCACCCTGGAGCCGGGCGCCGTCGTCTCGCTGGCGCTGCTCCTGACCCGCATGTACGCACCGCTCACCGCGCTGGCCGGCGCGCGAGTCGAGGTGATGAGCGCGCTCGTCAGCTTCGAGCGTGTCTTCGAAGTGCTCGACCTCAGGCCGCTCATCGCGGAGCGCCCGCACGCGAAGAACATCCCCGACGGCCCGGTCTCCGTCGAGTTCGAGAACGTCCGCTTCGCCTACCCGTCCGCCGACAAGGTCTCCCTCGCCTCCCTCGAGGAGGTGGCCTCCCTCGACACCCGGGGCGGCGCGGAGGTCCTGCACGGCGTGTCCTTCCGTGCCGAGCCCGGGCAGACGGTCGCGCTCGTCGGCTCGTCCGGCGCCGGAAAGTCGACGATCGCGCAGCTCCTGCCGCGCCTGTACGACGTCGACGAGGGCGCCGTCCGCGTGGCCGGCGTCGACGTCCGCGACCTGACCGCGGAGTCGCTGCGCGGCACCCTCGGCATGGTCACCCAGGACGGCCACCTCTTCCACGACTCGGTGCGAGCCAACCTCCTGCTGGCCCGCCCCACGGCCGCCGAGGACGAGCTGTGGGACGCCCTGCGCCGCTCCCGCCTCGACGATCTCGTACGGTCCCTGCCCGACGGCCTCGACACGGTGGTGGGCGAGCGCGGCTACCGGCTTTCCGGGGGCGAGCGGCAGCGCATGACCATCGCCCGGCTGCTGCTGGCCCGCCAGCGCGTCGTCATCCTCGACGAGGCAACCGCCCACCTGGACAACACCTCGGAGGCGGCCGTCCAGGAGGCGCTCACCGAAGCCCTGGAGGGCAGGACGGCGGTCGTCATCGCGCACCGGCTGTCCACGGTGCGGACGGCCGACCAGATCCTGGTCGTGGAGTCGGGCCGGATCGTGGAACGCGGCACCCACGACCAACTGCTCGCTGCGGGCGGCCGGTACGCCGAGCTGTACCGCACGCAGTTCGAGCAGCGGCGCGGCGAGGCGGACGCGGTGGACGAGGCGGACGAGGCGACGGGGGTCGCGCCGGTGGGAGAGGCGGTGGCGTAGGCGCGGCCAGGGCCGCCCTGGCGGCGCTGATGGCCGGGCGAACGGCCGGGCACCCGTTCGGCGGTTGAACCACGCCGCGTTCGAGGCGAACGTCATGAGCGCGAACAGGCTGATCAGGATTCCGGCGAGGAACCGCGACGAAGGCCCGCCTCGGCGCCGACGAGATCGTGGCCACGCCGATGCTCAACGCCGTCGTCGTCCACGACTGCCTGGTCATCGGCCCGCTCCAGCAGCCCGGCAGCACGGCCGTGCGCACGGAACCCGTCCAGCCGGACTCCGCCGCAGCCGGTGTCGGCGATCCCGTACGCCATGACGCTGCCGGCGCTCGCGCTCTACGCGTGGTGTCGCGAGCGCCGGGGCGCGGGGGAGGTCACCGCCGGCTCCCCGTGAGCGGCCCACCGCACAACCGGAACCGCGGCACCGGCCTCCGGAAGGCGACGCCCGCCGCCCGTCCTGTGACCGCGGTCACGCATGGTCGAGGCGCCATGGATTCGAGGTGGCGGGTGGGGCGGTCGAGGACTCCCCGCCCGCGCCCGTGTCCGCGTCGCACTGCTCCGGGTCCGACGGCGGGATCACACGGTACGCGCCGATCCTGTCGGTCCGGAACTTCACGTCCGCTGTCCCGCTCGCGTCCAGGTCGCCGATGTCGTCGGGAAGCTCGCTGTCGGCGAGACGTGCGCCCGCGTACACCGCCATGAGGACGCCGGTGCAGGCGTCGCGTTTCCCGGTGGAAAGGCCCGGAGGGAAGCCGATGCGCCGCTCCTCGGTGCCGCCGGCGGCCGCACGGATGCGCAGTGCGGAGGTCAGCTCGGTTCCCGCCGTCGTGGCGGTGACCCGCCAGAACTCGGCCTGCACGGCGAACGGTTCGCACAGTGCCCCGCCGTCGCCCCTGCCGTACGGGCGGATCACGACGGCCGCCTCCTCGCCGGCCGCGTCCTCGTCGAACGACACGGCAGGGTGCAGCCACCGGGCCCGCTCCTTCGCCGACCAGCCGCCGTTCTCCCGGCAGCCGGCGGCCTGCGCGTCGGCGGCCGTACCCGAACAGCCCGCCGTCAGCAGGGTGAGAGCCGCCGCCAGAGACGTCAGTGAGCCGTGCGCGAAGTAGGACCTGGACATGCTCTCCCTCGATCGGAGCCGGCGAGGTACGGGCGCCTCGCGGAGTGGGCGGTGAGCAGTCTTGGCAGACCCGGCCGGATGTCACGGGTGCCGAGAGCGCCATGTCGCCGATTCGTGATGAATGGACACGCACCCGTGTCCGACGCCGGGCACGCAGTCCGTCTCGCGGAGAGGGCCGGTACCGACCGGTAGGGAGACGACATGTCGTCCGCTGGGGCGATCGTCGGCCATTCGTCGCCGAATTCCCCGAACAGTTGAGCGTTTGTCGCCCGTTCTTCACGATTTCCCTGTCAAGTGCCCCGAGGCACGGCCCCGGGCCCCACCTTCAGAAGCGAGTCCAGCATGGTGCGTGTCCGTTCGTCCCTGGCGGAGCTGCCCGCCTACGTCCCGGGCCGCAAGCTGCCCGGCGCGGTCGTTCTGGCCAGCAACGAATCCCCGTACGGGCTGCTGCCCGGGGTCGCCGGAAGGCTCGCCGAACTGGCGGGCGGCGTGTCCCGCTACCCCGACATGAGCGCCACCGGCCTGGTCCGGGCCATCGCCGAGCACCACGGTGTCGAGCCCGGGCGGATCGCGGTGGGTGCCGGCTCCTCCGAGGTCTGCGGGCAACTGCTGCACTCGGTCGTCGGCCCCGGCGACGAGGTCGTCTTCGGCTGGCGGTCCTTCGAGGCGTACCCGATCCTCACGGCGGTCGCGGGCGGTACGGCGGTCAGGGTCCCGCTGCGCGACCACGCGCTGGACCTCGACGCCATGGCGGCGGCGATCACCGGCCGGACCCGGCTGGTCTTCGTCTGCAACCCCAACAACCCCACCTCCACCGCGGTCGGCGAGCGGGCGCTGCGCGACTTCGCGGACGGCGTACCGCAGGACGTGCTGCTCGTCGTCGACGAGGCCTACCGGGAGTACGCCGACCCGGAGCTGGTCCCCGATGCCCTGGCCCTGCTCGGTGACCGGCCGAACGTCGTGGTGCTGCGCACCTTCTCCAAGGCGTACGGCCTCGCGGGACTGCGCGCGGGCTACTGCGTGGCGGCCCCGGAGATCGCCACCCATGTGCGCAAGACCCAGGTGCCCTTCAGTGTCAGCGCTCTCGCCCAGGAGGCCGCCGTCGTCGCCCTCACCGAGCGCGCCGAGGTCGCCCGCCGTGCCGCACTCACAGCCGCCGAACGGGGGCGGGTGACCCGGCGGCTGCGCGAGCTCGGATTCGACGTCCCCGACTCCCAGGCCAACTTCGTGTGGCTGCCGCTCGCGGACGACAGCGCGGACTTCGCCCTGCGCTGCCTCGACGGCAAGGTCGTGGTCCGCCCGTTCCCGGGCGAGGGCGTCCGGGTGACGATCGGCCTGCCGGAGGAGAACGACGCCCTCCTCGCACTCGCCGCGACCTGGCGAGGCTGAAGGCCGTGCGCCCCGGTCCTTACGAGCGGCATCGCGAGCTGCTCCAGCAGGCGGTACGGGCCGTCGCGACCGGTCACTGCCGGGCACCGTTCACAGCCGCGGCGGAGCAGGGCGCCGCCGACGCGGGCATGAGATCCACCCGGACGGCGGGGAAGGTCTTCGGATCCCTGCTGGGCCGGGCCTTCGAGCTCGACCAGCCCGGTGAACTCGGCCAAGTGGCCACCGAGTCCTCCGCGTACGGCATCGTCATGGGCGTCGGCTACCCGCGCTGCGACCCCGCGGTCCTGGTCGCGGCGGCCGGGCGGGCGACGGCGGGCTGGCGTGCCGCCGGCCCCCACCAGCGTGCCGGGCTGGCCGTCGAGATTCTGCACCGGCTGAACACCCGCAGCCACGAGCTGGCCCTCGCCGTGCACCACACCACCGGCCAGCCGCTGCGGGCGGCGTTCCTGGCCGCCGGGCCCCGTGCGCAGGACCGGGCGCTGGTGGCCGTGGCCCAGGCCTTCGCCGAGTCGGTGCGGGTTCCGGCGGACCTGCGCTGGGACGGCACCCGGCGGCGCGGGCAGCCGCCGACGATGCACGGCACCTGCACCGTGGTGCCCCGCGGAGCGTCCCTGCTCATCGGCTGCCCCGACTATCCGCTCTGGAACGGCCTTCCTGGCCTGTTCGCCAGCCTGGTCACCGGCAATCCCGTGATCGTGGCCCCGCATCCGCGCTCCGTGCTGCCGCTGGCGATCACCGTGCGGGTGGCGCGGCAGGTGCTGTCGGAAGCCGGCCACGATCCCGACATCGTGACCCTGGCCGTGGCGGAACCCGGTGAGCGGCTCCACCAGAGGCTGGCCACGGACCCCGCGGTGCGCATCGTCGACTTCACCGGCTCGGCGCGGTTCGCCGACTGGCTGGAGCGACACGCCCGCCAGGCCACCGTGTTCGCCAACCGGACCGGGCTGAACACCGTGATCGTCGACTCCACCGACGACTACCAGGATCTGGTACGCGGCCTTGCCCACTCCCTGTGCCTGTCCAGCGGCACTCTGCGCACCACGCCGCAGAACATCCTGGTGCCGGCGACGGGCATCGCGACGGACGAGGGCCGCAGGAGCCCCAGGGATCTCGGCGCCGACCTCGGCGAAGCCGTGGACCGGCTGCTCGCGCATCCGGCGCGGGTGGCGCGGCTCCTGGGGGCGATCGCCGGCGACGAGGTGCGGGCGGGGCTCGCGGAGGCCACGCGGTACGGGCCGGTGCTGTGCGCGTCCCGGCGGCTGAGGCATCCGGAGCATCCCGGCGCCGATCTGCGCGGTCCACTGCTCGTGCGGCTGGGGGCGCGGGACGAGCGGGTCTACGCCCGGGAGTGGCCGGGACCGGTCTCGTTCCTGGTGGGCACCGACTCGACCGCGCACAGCCTGGCCGTCTTCCGCGGCACCGTGGGCCGGCACGGCGCGCTGTACTCCGCGGTGCACTCGACCGATCCACTTGTGCTGGCGGCCGCCGAGACGGCGGCGCTGGACGCCGGGGTGCATCTGGTGCAGAACGTCGCGGACGACTTCCCCGCCGACCCCTCCTCGGCCGGCGCGGACCTGCCGGCCGAGGGCGCTCACTTCGTCACCGGGCGGTTCCGGGTCGTACGGTCCCGGCGGCACGCCCCCGTGCCGGCCGAGCTGGTCGACGTATGAGCGGGCCGGGTCACCGCGAACGGCGGCCCGCCGGCTCGGTCAGGCGGTCCAGTCGGCCCCGCGCCCGCGCACCTCGTCGAAGACCAGCCAGGTGCGGGTCGACCGCACGCCCGGAATCGCCTGGATGCTCTCCAGCACGACCCGGCGAAGCAGCACGTTGTCGGGGGTCCGGACCAGCGCCAGGACGTCGAAGTCGCCCGTGACGAGGGCGACATGGTCGACGTACGGGATCTCGCGCAGCTCGCGCGAGATGTCCCGCCACGCGTTCTGCTCGATCGACATCGTGACGTACGCACTCGTGCCGAGGCCCGCCCGCTGCGGGTTCAGCTGCGCGGAAAAGCCGGTGATGACGTCGTCGGCCATCAGTCGGCCGATGCGCGTGTAGGCGTTGGCGCGCGAGATGTGCACCTGGTCGGCGAGTGCCCGGACCGACACCCGGCCGTCCTTCAGGAGCCGGGCCAGGATCTGCCGGTCGATGTCGTCGAGCGGAGCGGCGGCAGTTCGTCCGGTCACCGGGACCGGTGCTGGGAATTCCTCGGACACTTTGCACTCCCGGAGCCCTGGATCCGGCATTTCATCGCCGGTTCAGTCGAAGTATTGAACACATATTCCGCAGTGGTGACCATTCTCCTGTCAAGTGTCCAGAGAAAGCGAGTGCCCTCCATGTCCGTGAAGAGCCTCCGACAGACGGTCCAGGGCCTCCTGCCGTCCCACACCCCGGTGAGGTTCGTGGCCGAGGACGGCACCCCGGCGGCCAAGCCACCGGCCGGATACGCCGAGCCCCCGGTCGAGGCCCTGCGCGAGGCCCACCGGCGGATGGTCCTGGGGCGCCGGTTCGACACCCAGGCGACCGCGCTCACCAAGCAGGGGCGGCTCGCGGTCTACCCCTCCAGCAGGGGCCAGGAGGCCTGCCAGGTCGCCGCGGTACTCGCGCTGCGGCCCGACGACTGGCTCTTCCCGACCTACCGGGACTCCGTCGCCCTGGTCACCCGTGACATCGACCCCGTCGAGGTGCTGACGCTGCTGCGCGGCGACTGGCACTGCGGCTACGACCCGGCCGCCACCCGCACCGCACCCCAGTGCACCCCGCTGGCCACCCAGGTGCTGCACGCCACCGGCATGGCCGAGTCCCTGCGCCGCAAGGGCGAGGACGGCGTGGCGATGGCGCTGGTGGGCGACGGGGCCACCAGCGAGGGCGACTTCCACGAGGCGCTGAACTTCGCGGCCGTCTTCCGCGCGCCCGTCGTCTTCTTCGTGCAGAACAACAAGTACGCGATCTCCGTGCCGCTGGCCCGGCAGACCGCCGCACCCGCCCTCGCGTACAAGGGCGTCGGCTACGGGGTGCGCTCCGAACAGGTCGACGGCAACGACCTGGTCGCCGTGCTCGCGGTGCTGACCAGGGCCGTCGCCCACGCCCGCGCCGGGCACGGCCCCTTCCTCGTCGAGGCGCACACCTACCGCATGGACGCCCACACCAACGCCGACGACGCCACCCGCTACCGGGACGCGGAGGAGGTCGAGCGGTGGAGCGCCGCCGACCCGCTCGGCCGGCTGGAGACCTATCTGCGGGCGCGGGGCGCGCTCACCGACGAGGACATCGCTGCGGTGGGGGAGGAGGCGGAGGCCCTGGCCGCGGAGCTGCGCGCCGGGATGAACGCCGAGACCGTCCCCGACCCGCTGGAGCTGTTCGACCACGTCTACGCCGAGCCGACCCCGCAACTGCGCGAACAACGCGCCCTGTTGGCGGCCGAGCTGGCCGACACCGCCGACACCGTTCCGGCTCAGGAGGACTGACCATGACCAAGGTCTCGATGGCGCAGGCGCTGAACACCGCGCTGCGCGACGCACTGCGCGAGGACGAGCGCGTGCTCGTCTTCGGCGAGGACGTCGGCCCGCTCGGCGGCGTCTTCCGGATCACCGACGGGCTGACCCGCGACTTCGGCGAGCAGCGCTGCTTCGACACCCCGCTGGCCGAGGCCGGCATCGTGGGCCTGGCCGTCGGCATGGCGATGGGCGGCTTCCGGCCCGTGGTGGAAATGCAGTTCGACGCGTTCGCCTATCCCGCGTTCGAGCAGATCGCCTCGCACGTCGCCAAGCTGCGCAACCGGACCCGGGGACGGCTCGCCCTGCCGATGGTGATCCGCGTCCCGTACGCCGGCGGGATCGGCGGGGTCGAGCACCACTGCGACTCCAGCGAGGCGTACTACGCGCACACCCCGGGGCTGAAGGTCGTCACCCCGGCGACGGCCGAGGACGCGTACTGGCTGCTGCGGGACGCCGTGGCCGACCCCGACCCGGTGGTCTTCCTGGAGCCGAAGAAGCTGTACTGGTCGAAGGAGGACGCCGACCTGGAGCACCGCGGCGCGCTGCCGTTCGGGCGGGCGGCGATCCGGCGGGAGGGCCGCGACGCCACACTCGTCGCCTACGGTCCCTCGGTTCCGGTCGCCCTGGCCGCGGCCGAGGCGGCGGCGGCCGAGGGCATCGAGCTGGAGGTCGTCGACCTACGGACCCTCGTCCCCTTCGACGACGAGACGGTCACGGCGTCCGTGCGCCGCACCGGGCGCTGCGTGGTCGTCCAGGAGGCCCAGGGCTTCGCCGGCGTCGGGGCGGAGATCGCCGCACGCGTGCAGGAGCGCTGCTTCCACTCACTGGCCGCGCCCGTCCTGCGGGTGACCGGCTTCGACATCCCTTACCCGCCGCCGAAACTGGAGCACGCGCACCTGCCCGGCGTGGACCGCGTCCTCGACGCCGTGGACCGCCTCCAGTTCACCGACGACCCGGACGTCCGGCACCTGTTGAAGGGAGCGGCCGTATGACCACGACCGTCACACCCACGGAGCAGCTGTTCCGCCTCCCCGACCTCGGTGAAGGCCTGACCGATGCCGAGATCGTCGAGTGGAAGGTCGCGGTCGGCGACACGGTGACCATCGACCAGATCGTCGTCGAGGTCGAGACCGCCAAGGCGGCGGTGGAGGTACCGGTCCCGTACGCGGGCACGGTGCTCCGCCTCCACGCGGAGGCCGGCACAGGACTGGCGGTGGGCGAGCCGCTGATCACGGTGGGGCCGGCGGGCGCGGGTGCCTGCGCCGAGGCCGGAGCCACGGGCCGGGTCCCGGGCGCGCCGCCGCACGGTGAGCCCGCGGACGAACCGGCGCCGGCCGACCCGGCCGCGGAGCGGTACCGGGAGGAGGAGCAGGCCGGATCCGGCAACGTCCTGATCGGATACGGCACCGGCCACGGCCCGGCCCCGCGCCGACGGCGCAGGCGGGGCGCCGCGGCGGCCGCCACCGGCGCGGCGAGCACCGGCGCGGCGAGCACCGGCGCGGCGAGCACCGGCGCCGCGAGCGCCGGCGCTGACGCGGCGGCCGACGGCGAGGCGCCCGCGCAGCCCGGTCGACCCCATGCACCCCGGGTGATCTCGCCCCTCGTCCGCAGGATGGCGCGGGACCACGGGATCGATCTCGCCGGCCTGTCACCCTCCGGCCCGGCCGGAATCGTGCTGCGCAGGGACGTGGAGCAAGCAGTCGAGCGCGCCCGGCACACGGCGCCGCAGCTCACGGCGCCCGAGCCGGTGGCCGCCCCGCTCGACCACGCCGCACCGCAGCAGCCCTCCCTCACGCACCCGCAGGGGCCCGCCCCGACCGGTCCCGTGCGCATCCCGCTGCGCGGAGTCCGCCGTGCCGTCGCCGACAAGCTCTCCCGCAGTCGCACCGAGATCCCCGACGCCACCACCTGGGTCGACGTGGACGCCACCGGACTGCTGCAGGCGAAGAAGGCACTGGAGGCCGCCGATCCGGGCCGCCGCGTCGGGCTGCTCGCCCTGCTGGCCCGCATCTGCGTCGCCGGACTGCGCCGCTTCCCGGAGCTGAACTCCACCGTCGACACCGAGCGGCGGGAGATCCTCCGCTACGACGAGGTGCACCTCGGCTTCGCCGCGCAGACCGAACGCGGCCTGGTGGTCCCCGTCGTACGCGACGCCCACCGCCTGACGACCGTCCAACTGGCCGCCGAGCTCTCCCGGTTGACCGAGCTCGCCCGCAACGGCACCCTGCCGCCGCACGCGCTGACCGGAGGCACCTTCACCCTCAACAACTACGGGGTGTTCGGCGTCGACGGATCCACGCCCATCATCAACCACCCGGAGGCAGCCCTCCTCGGCGTGGGCCGTATCGTCGACAAACCCTGGGTCGTGGACGGCGAGCTGACCGTCCGCAAGGTCACCCAGCTCTCCTTCAGCTTCGACCACCGCGTCTGCGACGGCGGGGTGGCCGGCGGCTTCCTGCGCCACGTCGCCGACTGCGTGGAACGCCCGGCGATCCTGCTCGCCGACGTCTGACCGGACCCTTCGCCCTTCCTCCCCTTCCTCCTCTCCCCCTCCTCCACCTGGGCGCAGCGCGCCCCATGCTCACCGAACGTTCCGCCTGGAGACCTTCATGCCCACCGACTTCTTCACGCGCCACGCGGCCCTGCTCCAGCAGGCGGTCACCCGCGTCGGCGACCGCGGCCACTGGTCGCCGTACCCCGAGATCCCCAGCACCTCCGTGTACGGAGCCGAGGCGCCCCAGCAGGGCGAGGACGCCTTCCGCGGCCACCTCGGCCGGCCCTTCTCCCTCGACGGACACCCCGCCGCCGGCACCGTCCCCGCCACCGAGATCTCGCCCTACGGCTTCCCGCTCGGCGTCAGCTACCCCCACCTGGCGCCCGACACGGCCGTCACCACGGCCAAGGCCGCCGCCGTCGCCTGGCGCGCCGCGAGCCCCGACACCCGGGCCGGTGTCGCCGCCGAGATCCTCGCCCGGCTGAACGCGGCGAGCTTCGAGATCGCGCACGCCGTCCGGCACACCACCGGCCAGCCGTTCGTCATGGCCTTCCAGGCCGGCGGACCACACGCCCAGGACCGCGGCCTCGAAGCGGTGGCGTACGCCTGGCACGAGCAGAAGCGCCACCCGGCCACCTCCCGCTGGAGCAAGCCGCAGCGCGGCGGCACCCCGCTCGTCCTGGACAAGACCTTCACCCCGGTCGGGCGCGGGGTGGCGGTGCTGATCGCCTGCAACACCTTCCCCACCTGGAACGGCTATCCGGGACTCTTCGCGAGCCTCGTCACCGGCAACCCGGTGATCGTCAAGCCGCATCGGCGGGCGGTACTGCCCCTGGCCATCACCGTGCGCATCGCCCGTGAGGTCCTGGCCGAGGCCGGGTTCGACCCGAACGTGGTGCTGCTGGCCGCCCAGCGCCCCGGGGAGCGCACCGCGCCCGCCCTGGCCACGCATCGGGACGTACGCATCGTGGACTTCACCGGCTCCAGCGAGTTCGGCGACTGGCTGGAGGACAACGCCCGCCAGGCCGCCGTCCACACCGAGAAGTCCGGACTCAACACCGTCGTCGTGGACTCCACGGACGACTACAAGGGCCTGCTGAGCAACCTCGCCTTCTCGCTCTCCCTCTACAGCGGCCAGATGTGCACCACCCCGCAGAACATCCTGGTGCCCCGCGACGGCATCTCCACCGGCCAGGGCCCGCGCACCGCCGACGAGTTCGCCGCCGACCTCGGTGCCGCCCTCGACCGGCTGCTCGCCGGCCCCGCCCGGGCCGACATCCTCGGCGCCCTCGTGAACGAGGACGTGCTGGGGCGCCTGGAGGAGGCGGTCTCGCTCGGCCGTACCGCCCATCCCTCCAGGGAACTGGCGCACCCGGACCACCCGGACGCGATCCTCCGCTCCCCGCTGGTGGCCCGGCTCGACGCAGAGGCCGACCAGGAGGTCTTCACCCGTGAGTGGTTCGGGCCGGTCTCCTTCGTCATCGGCACCGACTCCACCGAGCACAGCCTGCGGCTCCTGCACGAATCGGTCACCGAGCACGGCGCGCTGACCGCCGCCGTCTACACGACCGACGACGGTGTCCTGGCGGCGGCCCGGGCGACCGCCCTGGACGCGGGCGTGCACCTGTCCGAGAACCTGACCGGCGGCGTCTTCGTCAACCAGTCCGCCGCCTTCAGCGACTTCCACGGCACCGCGGCCAACCCCGCCGCCAACGCCGCCCTCACCGACCCGGCGTTCGTCACCGGCCGCTTCTCGGTGGTCCAGTCCCGCCGGCACGCTCCCGCAGCGGAGCATGTCCATGCCTAGGAAGGACCTGGCTGGGTCCATCTGATCGACGGGCCCGCACGCCGGTGGGCCGGTTCAGACCGTGGCGTCGTCGTACTGGCCGAGGTAGCGGAAGCGGCCGCCCGACGCCTGGAAGAGATACAGCGCGTCCAGGATGTAGCGGGTGCTCGTACTGGTGTAGTGCAGCCGCTTGGTGATCCCCTGGTAGTCGGTCTCCCGCAGTTGCCCCACGATCGCGGCCCGTTGCGCCGCCCGGGAGACGCCCAGCGTCGTCATGGCGCGGGCGACGAAGAGCGTCGCGTCGTAGGCCTCGGCGGCGTACCAGGGCGGGGCGGCGTCGAAGCGTTCGCGGTAGGCGGAGACGAAGGACTTCGCGGCCGGCACATGGGTCGGATCGAGGAAGGCGGTGGCGAAGACCCAGCCCTCGGCGGCATCGCCCGCCGAGGTGAGGAATCGGGGGTCGAGGGCGCGCTGGGTGGCCAGCCGCGCACCGGAGTAGCCGGCGGACCGCAGCGCACGGGCCAGCTTCGCGGCACGCGCGTACCCTCCGCCGAACACCACCGCGTCCGCCTCCGCGTCGGTCACCGACTCGGCGAGCGCACGGAAGTCGTCGGCCGAGTCGTCCTCGGCGGCGAGGGTGCGCAGGGTCGTGGTGCGCTGCCCGGATCGCACGGCCTCACGGACCCCTTCGCAGATCTCCCAGCTGAAGTCGCCCTCGGCGGCGTCGTCGATCAGTACCGTCGTGCGTGCCCGGGCGGTGCGGACGAGGTACGCGACGACCGGCGCCGCCAAGGTGTCGTCGGACGGGCGGGTGGCCGCGTACATCCGGTACTTGAGGGGGGACACGTCGTCGAGTCCGACCGACACGGAGACCATCGGCAGCAGAGCCTGCCGGTACCGGTCGAGGACGGCCTTCGCACAGGCGTCGGTGGTCGGGCCGATGACCGCGCGGACCCGGTCGTCGGCCGCCAGCCGCCGCGCGACCCCTTTGGCCCGGGTCGGGCTGCCGGCGTCGTCGTGCACCTGGAGCGCCACGTCGAAGCCGCGGCCGGCGCGGGAGTTCAGGTGGTCGACGGCGAGCCGGACGCCGCTCTCCTGGGCGCGGCCCGCCGTCCTCTGGGTTCCCGTCAGATCGGCGTGCAGGGCCAGGACCAGCCGCGGCAGCCGGGTTCCGCTGCCCCGTGCCGAGGCACTGCCCGCGCGGTCCGCGGTCCACCAGGCCGCCGTTCCGCCCGCCGCCAGGACGCCGGCTGCCGAGCCCAGCACGAGGAAACGGCGTCGCGTGGAGCCGTGGCCGGGTACGGGAGCGTCGCCGGGCGGCACACCCGTCCCGGTCGCCCCGGACACCTCGGTCGCGTCGACGGCGGGCAGGGCGAGGACGGCGGCCGAACGGCGCGCGATCAGACGGGTGACGTTCCCCGGCAGCCATCCTTCCTCCTGAGCCTCGGTCCCGTCCAAGGCCCGCCGTACGTCGACCGCGGTGGGGCGGGACCCGGGGTCCTTCGCCAGGCAGTCCCGCAGCAGCGGCAGCAACGCCCCTGGAACGCCGTCCAGGCTCGGCTCGGCGCGGACCGTACGCACCAGCGCGTCCGCCGCGGAGCCCCGGCCGAAGGGGCGTTCGCCCGTCACGGCGTACGCCAGCAGACAGCCCAGCGAGAAGACGTCACTGGCCGGCCCGATCTCCCTGCCCCGTCCCTGGGCCTGCTCGGGGGAGAGGAACCCGGGGGAGCCCACCACGATCCCGCTGGCGGTGAGCGCGGTGTCCTCCGGCATGCGGGCGATACCGAAGTCGATCATTCGCGGTCCGTCGACCGCGAGCAGCACATTTCCGGGCTTGACGTCCCGGTGCACCAGGCCGGCCCCGTGCACGGCGTCCAGCGCCTCGGCGAGCCGGCCTCCCAGGAACCGGACCGAGCCGTGCGGCAGCGGCCCGCACTCCTCCACCGCCTCCGCCAGCGAGGGTCCCGGCACGAACGCCGTGGCGAGCCACGGCGACTCCGCGTCCGGGTCCGCGTCGAGCAGCGGCACCACCCAGGGGCTGGCGACCCGGCCCGCGGTCTCCACCTCACGACGGAAACGGGCACGGAAACCGGCGTCGCCCGCGTACGCGCCGCGGATGACCTTCACCGCGGCGAGCGAACCCCCGGTGGAGCGTGCCAGATACACCACGCCCATACCGCCCGCGCCCAGCCGGCGCAGCAGCCGGTAGCCCGCGATCCGGGCCGGGTCGGCGCCGCGCAACGGCTCCATCAGCGCCCCATCAGGTGGACACCTGGTACGGCGCCACGCCCTGGTAGCCGAAGCGGCCGCCGGTGACCTTCCACAGGTAGACCCCGCTGCCGTCGATGACCAGGGCCCCGGTCTTCTTGTCGAACGCGAAGTTCTTCGTGATCCCCTGGTACGTGGCCGAACGCAGCGCCGTCGTCAGGTTCGCGCGGGTGGCCCGCTTGCCGGGCAGCCCGCTCAGACTCTTCGCGGCCAGGCGGGCCACGTCGTAGGCCTCGACGGCGTACCGCTCCGGCTCGCCACCGAAACGCTTGCGGTACGCGGCCGCGAACGCCTTCGCCTCGGGAGCCACCGACGCGTCCATGACGGGGGCGACGATCACCCAGCCCTCGGCCGCGTCCCCGGCAGCGGACAGGAAGCGGGTGTCGAGCACGCCCTGGGCGGCGGTCCGGGCCCCCGTGAAGTCACGGTTCCTCAGCTCACGGGCCAACAGGGCGGCCCGGTCGTGGTAGCCGGCGAAGACCAGGGAGTCGGCGCCGCCGTCGAGAAGGGCTTCGAGGGTCGGCCCGAAGTCGGTCCGCAACGCGCTGACCACCTTCGGCACGGCCGGCTGTCTGTCGTCCCGCAGGATCTTGGCGAGGGTGCTGCTGATCTCCCAGGCGTAGGCGTCGGCCGCCCGGTCGTCGACGATCCCGATCGTGCGCGACTTCGCGGTGCCGCGCAGATACGCGTTGAGGTGGAACGGCAGGATCGTGTCCGTGACCCGGGCGTGCAGGAAGGACCGGCTGCCCATCACCCCGAGCACGGTGGCGCCGGGCGACACGGCGACGAGGGGCAGGGACGCGGCGTCGTACGTCGCCAGCGAGGCGAGGGCGGTCGCATCCGTGGTGGGGCCGATCACGGCCAGGACGGAAGGGTCGGCGACCAGTTGCTTGGCCACGGTGGGCGACTTGGCCGGGTCGCCGCCGTCGTCCACGGTCTTCACGGCGAGCGTGAAGGGCCTGTCCGCCCGGGAGTTGAACTCGTCGACAGCGAGCCGTAGTCCGCGCTCCTGAGCCCGGCCGGTCGCCTTCTGATCACCGCTCAGGTCGGCGTGCAGGCCGATGGTGTGCACCTGGCCGGTGGCCGTGGGGGCCGAACCGGAAGCGTCCTCTTTGCCCCCACCGTCATCGGCGAAGGCCGCCCAGGCGGCCAGGCCGCCTGCGGCCGTGACGGCCGTCGCGCCACCGGCCAGGAGGAGGAAACGGCGTCTGCCGACCGAGCGTTCCTGGGGCGGCGCGGCCGTGCCGTCCGCCGCGGACGCGGCTGCCGCGGGGTCGACCTCGGTGTCGTCGACGCCGGGCAGCGCGAGGCCGGCCGCCGACCGTTCGGCGATCAGCCGGGTCAACGGCTCGGGCAGCCAGGCGTCTTCGTCGCCGGGAACCTGGCCTTCGGGCACCCGCAGGGCCTCCCGTGGGTCAGGAGTCGAGGCGGGGGCGGCGGCGAGGGTCTCGGACAGCGCCTCGGCCGTCGGCCGCTGCCGCGGATCCTTGTCCAGGCAGCCGCCCACCACTTCGGCGAGCTCCTGCGGAACACCCTCAAGATCGGGCTCGTCGTGCACCGTGCGGAACAGCAGCGCGTCGAGTGTGCCGGTACCGAACGGAGGCCGGCCGGTGGCCGCGTACGCCAGCACGCAGCCCAACGAGAAGATGTCGCCGGCCGGTCCCAGCTCCCGCCCGCCCTGGGCTTGTTCCGGTGACAGGAAGCCGGGGGTGCCGACCACGACGCCGGTCGAGGTGAGCGCGGTGTCCTGCGGATCGCGGGCCACACCGAAGTCGATCAGCCGTGGTCCGTCGAGTGCGAGCAGTACGTTGCCGGGCTTGACGTCCCGGTGCACGAGACCGACGGAGTGCAGGTCCCCCAGTGCCTGAGCGAGCCGCGCTCCCAGCACCCGCAGGCTCCGCGCGGGCAGCGGCCCGTGCGCGGCGACGGCCTCACCGAGCGAAGGGCCCGGCACGAACGCGGTGGCCAGCCAGGGTTCGGCCGCTTCGGGGTCCGCGTCCACGAGGGACGCCACCCACGGGCTGGTCATCCGGCGGGCCGTGTCCGCCTCGCGCCGGAACCGCTCCCGGAAGTCGGTGTCCTCGGCGTACTCCGCCTGGATCACTTTCAGCGCGACGAGTGATCCGCCGGCCGAGCGGGCCAGGTACACCACACCCATACCGCCGGCGCCGAGCCGCCCGAGCAGCCGATAGCCCGCCAGTTTGGCCGGGTCGGAGGTACGGAGCGGTTCCATCACTTCCCCTTCAGCTGCCGCTCGATGCGCGTGAGCATCTGAGCGAGGGCGTCGCTGCCCAGTTGCTCGATTTCCTGCTGGGTGCGGCCCTTCGCGCCGGTCACGGAGACGGCCACGACGACCGTGCCGAGCCGGGCGACCATCCACCGGTACGGCTGGGTCCCACCGTCCTCCCCGACGTACTCGCCGGCTTCGAGTACGGAGTCGTCGGCGTACTCCTGCTCGCGGGAGCCGAAGGGGGTGCCCAGCGACATCAGACCCGTGATCCGCTCGTCGGCCCGGGGCTGCTGGTCCGGGCAGCGCAGAACTTCCTCGAGGGTGGTGCTCAGCTGTTCGTCGGCGCCGAGGACGGAGGCGTGCGCGGTGGCCGCGGCCGTCACCCTGACGGCGCCCTTGCCTCCACCGCCGGGCAGTTCGCTGTACCGGGACGCACTGGCCAGTACCCCGTGGGGGAGCTTCTCCCGCTGCCAGCTGCAGCTGTCGTCCAGCACGGCCCAGGTGCCCGGGGTGCTCCTGGCCGGGCTCTGGGCGACGAAGCCCCGCCCCCAGTCGCTCGGGGCGAGCACGACGGATTCGACCACGGCACGCCCGTCCTTGGAGGTCTTCGGGACGGCTGAGGCATCGGGTGGGAGGACGGGGGCGGTGGTCGAACCGCCCGAAGGGGTGGCCCCGGCTCCCGGCGAGGCACTGCGCGAGGGTGCCCCGGTCCGCCGGGAGCTCCCGTCGTCCGCTCCCCCGGCCGAACACCCCGCCAGCAGACTCCCCGCCACCAGGAGGGTCACCCAACCTCCCCGTACACCTCCGGTGTTGCCCTTCACTCAGCCCCTCGCAGCAGCTCGCGTTGTCCGACTCGTCGAACGTAGACGGCTGCGAGGGAAGCAGCCTCAGTAGAACCACGTAAGTGGTTACGTATTCCTCCACGCATTCCTCCGCGTCCCCGTGTCCGCCGTGCTGCGTGACGGATTACGTGGTTTCACGGATGCCGCCGAGCCCGGGCCACGGCAGATTGGCGGAGTGACCCCGGGCGGCCCGGCGTACGACCGTGCCCGCCCGGCGTCTCACATCACGAAGGGTGGGGTTCTGTGAAGCCGCCGACCGCCGACCGCCGACCGCGCGGAGCCGTCCGGCCCGCGTGCTTTCCGGAGGCGCCCCGTCATGAGCCGGCTCCCAGTCCGAAGCGGGTCATGAGACCCGCCAGGGCGGAGCGGGACGACACCGATGCCTTGCGGTAGATCGACGACAGATGGGTCTCGACCGTGCGCCGGCTGAGATGCAGCCGGGCGGCGATGTCCTGGTTCCGCAGCCCCTCCGCCACCAGCCCCGCCACTTCCAGCTCACGAGCCGTCAGTTCCGCCAGCTCCGCCGGAAGCGCCGGCGTCTGCGCCATCACCTGAGGACGGATCAGCTCGGCCAGGTCCACCAGCAGCTGCGCGCCGCCGCCGACGACGATCCGGTGAGCGCGGTGCCACATCGCGGCGGCGCGCGGGCCCTGCCCGGCACGCTGCACCAGGGGCGCCGCCCGCAGCAGGGAGTACGCCTCCCACAGGCTCTGGCCGCAGCGGGCGTATTCCTGCGTGGCAGCGTCGAGGAGCCGTACGGCCTTGCCGGTGTCGCCGTGGTGCTCGGCCAGCGAGGCTTCCGCCCGCAGGGCGGCTGCCCGCTGACCGCCGATGCCGAGCCGGTCGGCCTCGCGCGCCGCCTGTGCGGCCCAGCGTCCGGCCCGGCCGAGGTCGCCCGCGGCGAGGGCCGCGGCCGTGAGGGTGTCCAGCTGGCCCGGACGGATCGACGGCTGCAGCAGGGGCAGTTCCGGGCCCCCGCCGGCCGTCATGATGGCCTCCTGGGCGCGGTGCGGGTCGCCGCTCACGAACGTCGCGTGCCCGAGCATGCACCAGGCCAGGGCGGGCCACCAGCCCTTGCTCCCGCCGGCTGCCGCGACGGCCTCCTCACCGGTGGCCAGGGCGCTGCCGTCCCCCAGGGGCCGGGCCAGCAGCAGGACCAGTGTCTTGATGGCGAGGGCGAAGGCCAGGAGGTCGCTGCTGCCCGCGGCCCGCGCGATGGACTCCGCTTCCTCGGCGGCCTCCAGCGCGGTCGGCAGACGGCAGGTGGTGAGGTGGACGAAGGCCCTGCTCGTCAGCAGGTGCGGCAGGACATGGAGCCGGCCGCCGCGGCGGGCGATGTCCAGCCCGCGGGTTATGTGCCGTTCGGCGTCGGCATAGCGCTCCAGCAGTGTTTCCGCCCAGGCCAGCCAGACCAGCGACTCGCACAGTTCCGCGAGGTCGGGATCCGTCAGCGCGTCGGCGAGTGAACAGGCGGCGTCGGCGAACCGGGCGGCCGCCTCCGTCTCGCCCTCGTACGCCTCTCCCAGGGCCGCGAGGGCCAGCGCCGCCGCCTCGCTCGCGGGGGCGTCGTCGGAGCGCGCGACGGCGACGGCTTCCGCGACGTCCGCGCGTACCTCGTGATAGGACGCGGTCAGCAGGGCCGACATGCCGAGGGCGAGCCGCAGGGAGACCGCCTGCGCGGGGGACGGGCCCGGATGGCGGGACAGCTCCCGGCGCAGCAAGGCGGTGGCCTCGGGGGAGTGGCCGAGGTGCCGTTCCATCACGGCGCACTGGGCGACGGCCTCCGTACGCAGTTCGGGATGGTCCTTGCCCGACGCCTCGATCAGGGTGTGCAGCAGGGTCCGGCTCTCCCGGTGATTTCCGCTGACGCCGAGCGCGCGGGCGCGCGCCAGGACGAGTTCGCCGCGCAGCCGAACGTGGTCGGGAGTGTCCGGCAGGTGTCCGAGGACGACGCCCAGCAGGTGGGCGGCGGTGGCCGGAGCGGTCGACGCGAAGCGCGCGGCGGCCTCGCGGAGCACGGCCGCGGCCTCGGGGTCCCAGCCGGTCAGCGACCGTTCGACATGGTGGGCCCGCTCGGTGGCGGGAGCCCCGGTGCGGGCCAGTTCGCGCGCGGCGCGGCGATGGACCGCGGCACGCCGCCCCGGGGCGGTGTTCTCGTAGACCAGGGCCCGCACCAGCGGATGGCGGAGCACCCACCGGCCGCCCGGCACGGCCCGCAGCACGTCCCGCACCACCATGGCGCCGGTGTGGTCCTCCACGTCCTGGACCGAGAGCCCGGTCGCCACGGCCAGCATGACGGTCGTGGCATGGTCGCCGAGCGCCGCCACCGCTTCGACGACCCGGCGCTGCGGCTCGGTGAGGGTGGTCAGCTCGTCGAGCAGCAGCGCCGCGAGCCCGCTGGGCACGCCGGCCGCGTCCGTGGCGCCGGCATGGGTGGTGACGCCGGGCGGCGGTGCGCCGTTGCGGTACGCGTGCAACAGGGACAGCAGATACAGGGGGTTGCCCTCGCTGGCGGCGTACAACTGCCTGGCCCGGTCCTCCGGAACGTCCGCAGCCAGCGCCCGGACGGACTCCTGCTCGGGGAGCGGCTGCAGAGTGAAGTGGAGGACTGCTCCCTCGTCGGCACCGCGCGTCAGCGCCGCGGTCAGGGAGGTCGGTGTCTGCCGGGCCCGGCGTGCGACGACCAGCAGGACGCGGCCGCGCACAGGGTGCCGGATCAGGTGGTCCAGCAGTTCCCGTGACGCGGGATCCGCCCAGTGCAGGTCGTCGAGGGCCAGCACCAGCCCGCGCTCGCCCAGGCGCGCGAGGAACGCGGCGATCGCACGGTGCAGCCCGAACCGGGCAGCGGCGCCTGCGGCGGATCCGTCGCCCGGCGCATGCCGGATGTCGTGCAGCACCGAGCCCGCATCGGTGAGGACGGGCTCAGCGGCCGGTGTGCCGGGACCGGCGTCGGCGAACGCGTCGGTGAACGCCTGGAAGGGGACGTGCTGTTCGTACTCCGTCGCCCGGCCGCGCAGGACGGTGAAGCCGGCCCGGCGAGCCCGGGCGCACGCTTCGCCGAGCAACCGGCTCTTCCCGATACCGGGTTCACCGGCGATGTCGACGACCGCCGGCACCCCGGGCCCGCCCAGGTCGGCGAGCACGGCGTCCAGCCGTGCGAGTTCCGATGTTCTGCCCACCAGTTGTGCCACGCTCGCGTCCCCCCACCGGCGACCTGCCCGCCCGCGTCGATCTCCGTCCGGCAGCCAACCCTAAGGTCAGGCACTGACAACGCCGGACGGCCGTCATGGTGTTCTGCGTCGCACGGTCACGACGGCCCTGCGCGGGCCGTCGAGCCGGAGCTCTCCGAGCTGCCCGCGGTTCAGTCTGTCGCCTGCGTGCGGGACGCCTCGTCCGCCGTGGACCTCGGCCCCGCAGGAAGCTTCCGCAGTGGCACACATCACCATTTCAACCGCCTTGTCTCCCGACCGAACATTCGGTTAGCGTGCGGCACGGCCAAGTAATCAAGCCGCATCGCTGCCTGTCAAGAGGTGGAACGCATGCCCCAGACCGTCCCCGAGCGACCCGACGTCCTCACCCGCCACCGCACCCTGCCGGAGCAGGCGGTCGCGGTCACCGCGCGCCGGGACCACTGGACGTCGTGTCCGAAGCCGCCGCGGTCGCGCCGGCCCGTTCCCACTGAGGAGTACGCCCATGCCTGACGAGGTCTTCCTGATCGACGGGGCGCGCACCCCGCAGGGCCGCTACGGCGGCGCACTGGCCGCCGTACGCCCGGACGACCTGGCCGCCCTGGTCGTCGGCGAGGCCGTCCGGCGGGCGGCCGTACCCGGCGATGCCGTGGACGAGGTCGTCCTCGGAGCGGCCAACCAGGCGGGCGAGGACAACCGGGACGTGGCCCGCATGGCCGTGCTGCTCGCCGGGCTCCCGGACACCGTGCCCGGCTACACCGTCAACCGGCTCTGCGCCTCCGGCCTGACCGCTGTCGCGAGTGCCGCCCAGGCGATCAGGTCCGGCGAGGCCGACCTGGTCGTCGCCGGAGGCGTGGAGTCGATGACCCGTGCGCCCTGGGTCATGGAGAAGCCGGGCACCCCCTGGGCCAAGCCGGGCGAGGTGCACGACACGTCACTGGGCTGGCGTTTCACCAACCCGCGCTTCACCGCCGCCGACCGGGCAGTGGCCGCCGGCGCCGGTCCCGAGACGCCGAAGATCACCCTGTCGATGGGGGAGACCGCCGAGGAGGTCGCCGCGCTGGACGGCATCACCCGCGGCGAGTCCGACGCCTTCGCGCTGCGCAGCCACCAGCGGGCCGTGGCCGCGCAGGAGGCCGGCCGCTTCGGCCGTGAGATCGTGGCCGTGCCCGTCAGGGACGGCGAGGTGACCCGCGACGAGGGGCCGCGGCCGGCCACGACACTCGAGAAGCTAGGCGGCCTGCGGACCATCTTCCGCAAGGACGGCATCGTCACCGCCGGTTCCTCCTCACCGCTGTCGGACGGTGCCGCCGCGCTGGTGGTGGCGAGCGCCGCGGCCGTCGAGCGGTACGGGCTCACCCCGCGCGCCCGGATCGTCACCTCCGCCTCGGCCGGGGTGCGGCCCGACCTGATGGGCCTGGGACCCGTCCCGTCCACCCGGAAGGCTCTCGCCCGCGCGGGCTGGGGCACCGGCGACCTGGACGCGGTCGAGCTGAACGAGGCGTTCGCCGCCCAGGCCCTGGCCGTGATCCGGCGGCTGAAGCTGGACGAGGAGAAGGTCAACGCGGACGGCGGGGCCATCGCGCTCGGCCACCCGCTCGGCTGCTCCGGCGCCCGCATCCTCCTCACACTGCTCGGCCGGCTGGAGCGCGAGGGCGGACGGCGCGGTCTGGCCACGCTGTGCGTGGGCGTCGGGCAGGGCGTCGCGATGCTGGTGGAGCGGGTGTGAGCGGCGCGGTCACCTCGCACTCGCCGTACGAGACGCTGCTCGTCGAGGAGCGCGAGGACCGGGTCGTCGTCACCCTGCACCGCCCCGAGGCGCGCAACGCCATCAGCGGTCTCATGATCAGCGAACTGCACGCAGTATGCGAGCGGTTGGAGCACCGGCCGAAGCTGATGCTGCTCACGGGCCATGGCGGAGTCTTCGCGGGCGGCGCCGACATCGCCGAACTGCTGCGCCGCGGCCGGGACGAGGCCCTGCAGGGCATCAACAGCCGCCTGTTCGAGCGGGTGCGCAGGCTGCCCATGCCGACCGTGGCCGCCGTCGACGGCTGGGCGCTGGGAGGCGGCGCGGAGCTGTCGTACGCCTGCGACCTGCGCATCGCCGGACCGGACGCCGTGTTCGGCAACCCGGAGCCGGGGCTCGGCATCCTGGCCGCCGCCGGCGCCTGCTGGCGGCTGCCCGAACTGGTCGGCGAGTCGGTCGCCAAGCAGGTGCTGCTCGCCGGACGGAACCTCGACGCGGCCGCCGCACTGGCATGCGGGCTGGTCATGAACGTCGTACCCGCGGACCGACTGCTGGACGAGGCGCACGCGCTGCTCGACCGGATGGCCCGGTCGTCGGCCACGGCGCTGCGGCTCACCAAACTCGTCGTCGACTCGCCGGGGGCCCATCCCATGGCCGACGACCTGGCGCAGGCGGTGCTGTTCGAGGGACAGGACAAGCGGGACCGCATGACGCGGTTCCTGGAGAAGAGGAGCAGGACATGAGCACCCCCTCCGCCCCGGCCGTGGTCGGTGTGATCGGCGGCGGCCGGATGGGCGCCGGCATCGCGCAGTCCTTCGCGGCAGCGGGCTCGTCCGTGACCGTCGTCGAGAGCGGCGCGCAGGCCGCGGCCGCCGCGCTGGACCGCGTCGCCACCGGCCTGCAGCGGGCCGCCGAGCGGGGCGGGCTCGCCGAGCCCGCCGACCGGGTCCTCGGACGCGTGAGTGCGGTGGAGTCGGTGGACGACCTGCCCGCGGTGGCCGACCTGGTCGTCGAGGCCGTCCCCGAGGACGCCGCGCTGAAGGCCCGGGTGCTGGCGGCGGCGGAACGGGCGGTGGGCGGCACGACCGTACTGGCCAGCAACACCAGCTCGCTGTCCGTCACCGATCTCGCCTCCGCCCTCACCCGCCCAGACCGCTTCCTCGGCATGCACTTCTTCAACCCGGTGCCCGCCTCCGAACTCGTCGAGATCGTCGTCGCGCCGGACACGGTGGACGCGACCGTCGAGGCGTCGCTGAACTGGACACGCGCCCTCGGCAAGAAGGACGTCGTCGTCAAGGACTCGCCCGGCTTCGCCAGCAGCCGCCTCGGTGTGGCGCTGGGTCTGGAGGCCATCCGCATGGTCGAGGAAGGCGTCGCCGAGCCGGAGGCCATCGACGACGCCATGAGCCTCGGCTACAAGCACCCCATGGGTCCGCTGCGCCTGACCGACCTGGTCGGTCTCGACGTACGCCTGGCCATCGCCGAGTACCTGCACGCCACGCTGGGTGAGCGCTTCGCGCCACCGGACCTGCTGCGCGACAAGGTCGCCCGGGGCGAGCTGGGCCGCAAGAGCGGACTCGGGTTCTACCGGTGGCGGTGATCACCGCAGTTCCCGGCCCGCAGTGCGGCCGGGCCTTGCCCGGTCAGGGGAAACACGTCACACTAGTACCGAACGAATGGTCGGTAGGGAAGCTGGTATCGATGACCACGACACACTCCGCCGAGGCGCCTCCTGAGGGCCTCCAGGAGCACTTCGACGCGACGATCGCGCGCGACCAGCGCATCGAGCCGCGCGACTGGATGCCGGACGGCTACCGCAAGACGCTGATCCGGCAGATAGCGCAGCACGCGCACTCGGAGATCATCGGCATGCAGCCCGAGGGCGAGTGGATCACCAGGGCCCCGTCGCTGCGCCGCAAGGCGATCCTCTTCGCGAAGGTCCAGGACGAGGCCGGACACGGGCTGTATCTGTACTCCGCGGCCGAGACGCTGGGCGCCGACCGTGCGGACCTCACGGCGCGTCTGATCGAGGGCCGCCAGAAGTACTCCTCGATCTTCAACTACGCGACGCTGAGCTTCGCCGACGTCGGGGTGATCGGCTGGTTCGTCGACGGTGCGGCGATCTGCAACCAGGTACCGCTGTGCCGGAGTTCGTACGGACCGTACGCCCGCGCGATGGTGCGGATCTGCAAGGAGGAATCGTTCCACCAGCGGCAGGGCTACGAGCTGCTGATGACGATGATGCGCGGCACCGAAGCCCAGCGGGAGATGGTGCAGGACGCGGTGGACCGCTGGTGGTGGCCGTCCCTGATGATGTTCGGCCCGCCCGACGACGCCTCGCCCAACTCGGCGCAGTCGATGGCCTGGAAGATCAAGCGGCACTCCAACGACGAGCTGCGCCGCCGGTTCGTCGACATGACCGTTCCGCAGGCCGAGAAGCTCGGCGTCACCCTGCCCGACCCCGAGCTGCGCTGGAACGAGGAGACCGGTCACCACGACTTCGGCACCCCCGACTGGGAGGAGCTGATGCGGGTCATCAAGGGAGACGGCCCCTGCAACGCCCAGCGGACGGAGCGGCGCCGCTCCGCCCACGACGACGGCGCCTGGGTGCGGGAGGCGGCCACCGCCCACGCGGCCAAGCTGAGCGAGCGAGCCCGGAAGGGGGCGGCGGCATGACCTCCGACAAGCAGGAATGGCCGTTGTACGAGGTGTTCGTGCGCGGCAAGCGCGGACTGAACCACGTCCACGTGGGCTCGCTGCACGCCGCCGACGACCGGATGGCCCTCACCCACGCCCGCGACCTGTACACGCGGCGCAACGAGGGCGTGAGCATCTGGGTGGTGCGCTCGGAGCACATCACCGCCTCCACGCGCGACGAGAAGGACCCGTTCTTCGCGCCCAGCGCCGACAAGGTCTACCGGCACCCGACCTTCTACGACATCCCCGACGACGTCCCCCACATCTAGGAGCAGGGCATGAGTGACGACCACGTCTACATGACCCTCGCCGAGGGACACGAGGACGACGCCCGCTGGGCGTACGGCACAGGCTTCGAGGACCCCCTGCACGGCGTGGACACCTCCGTGCCCGACGGCCTCGACGCCGGCCGGCTGGCCGCGGACTGCGTGGCCCTCGCCGACGACGCACTCGTCTCGGCCCAGCGGCTGGCCGAATGGATCACCCGCGCGCCCGAGCTGGAGGAGGAGGTGGCCCTGGCCAACATCGGCCTCGACCTCCTCGGCCAGGCCCGCCTGCTGTACGCGCGCGCCGGACAGGTCGACGGCACCGGGCGCGACGAGGACGCGTACGCCTACTTCCGGGACGCCGGCGACTTCCGCAACATCCGCCTGGCCGAACTCCCCAACGGCGACTTCGCGTTCTCCATCGTGCGGCTGCTGGTGCTCTCCAGCTGGCGGCTCGCGCACTTCGAGCGGCTCACCGACCACCCCGACCCGGTCCTGTCGGCCATCGCCGGGAAGGGCGTCAAGGAGCTGACGTACCACCGGCAGTACGCGGCCGAGTGGGCGGTCCGCCTGGGTGACGGTACGGAGGAGTCGCGGCGACGGACGCGCAGCGCCCTGGAGCAGGTCGCCCCGTATCTCGGCGAGCTGTTCACCGCCTGCGACGTACAGGACGAGGTCGCCGCCGTCCTGCGTCAGGTCACCGAGGCGGCCGGGCTGCCCATGCCCGTGTACCCGCCGCCGGCCGGGACCGGCCGCGAGGGCGAGCACACCGAGCATCTCGCGCCGCTGCTGGACGAGCTGCAGAGCGTCGCCCGCGCCCACCCGGAGGCCGCGTGGTGAACATGCCGACCACCCTGACCGACGCCCGGCGCGCCCGGCACATCGCGGAGCACGTGCCGGACCCCGAGCTGCCCATGCTCACCCTCGCCGACCTCGGCGTCCTGCGGGACGTCGAGGTGACGGGGGACGGGACCGTGGTGGCGAGCCTGACGCCGACCTACTCGGGCTGCCCGGCCATGGCCGAGATGCGAGCGGACGTGGCGGCACGGCTGCGCGACGCGGGGTACGCGCGCGTGGAGATCCGTACGGTCCTCGACCCGCCGTGGACGAGCGACTGGATCACCGACTCCGGCCGCCGCAAGCTCGCCGAGCACGGCATCGCCCCGCCCGGCGCCGCACCCCGTGGCCCGGTCTCCCTCACGCTGTCGCCCACGCGGCGCACCGTGCCCTGCCCCCTGTGCGGTTCGGCGGACACCGAGGAGACCTCCCGCTTCGCCGCGACGTCCTGCAAGGCGCTCTGGCGCTGCAGGGCCTGCCGCGAGCCGTTCGAGTACGTCAAGGAGATCTGATGGCCCCGACCGCCCCCGCCTCGGCGGTACCTCCGCGCACCCGCCGCCGTCCGGCCTTCCACCCCCTGCGCGTCGCCGCCGTCCGGCCGCTGTGCGCGGACGCGGCGGCCGTCAGCTTCGACATCCCGGACGAGCTGGCCGAGGAGTTCGCTTTCGCACCCGGCCAGTCGCTCACCCTGCGGCGCGAGATCGACGGCCGGGACGAGCGCCGCTCCTATTCGATCTGCTCCCCGGCAGGCGAGGTGCCGCGCATCGGTGTCCGCGTGGTGCCGGGCGGAATCTTCTCGTCCTGGCTGGTCAACGACGTGCGCCCCGGTGACACGGTCGAGGTGATGGCCCCCACCGGAGCCTTCACCCCCGAACTCACCACGCCCGGCCACCACGTGCTGATCGCGGCGGGCTCGGGCATCACGCCCATGGTGTCCATCGCCGAGTCGGTCCTGGCCGCCGACGACCGCTCGACCGTCACCCTGTTCTACGGCAACCGCCGTACCGACACGGTGATGTTCGCCGACGAACTGGCAGACCTGAAGGACCTCCACCCGACCCGCTTCCACCTCGCTCACGTGCTCTCCCGCGAACCCCGCGAGGCCGAGGTGCTCTCCGGCCGCCTGGACGCCGAGCGGCTCACGGCGCTCATCGACTCGCTGGTGGATGTGACGAGCGCGGACCACTGGTGGCTGTGCGGCCCGCACGGCATGGTCCGCGACGCCCAGCAGGTCCTGGCCGGGCTCGGAGTGCCCGCGGACCGCGTCCATCAGGAACTGTTCTACGCCGACGACGAGCCCGTGCGGGAAGTGCACCACGAGGAAGCCGCCGCCGAGGGACCCGTCAGCCGGGTCACCATCACCCTCGACGGCCGCTCGACGACCTCCGCCCTTCCCAGGGGGCGGACCGTCCTCGACGGCGCCCAGACGACGCGCCCCGACCTGCCGTTCGCCTGCAAGGGCGGCGTCTGCGGCACCTGCCGCGCCCTGGTCACCGACGGCAAGGTCGACATGCGCCGCAACTTCGCCCTCGAACCCGCCGAGGTCGAAGCCGGCTACGTCCTGACCTGCCAGTCCTACCCGGTCTCCGAGACGCTGGCCGTCGACTACGACAGCTGAGGCAGCGGGAAGGCGTTCGCGGCGGGCGCGGACAGGGACAGGCGCGGACGCGGACAGGCGCGGACAGGGCGCGGGCAGTTCGTCGGCGTCCCCCGATGTGACTGCGCTCTCGGTGCGGCCCGGAGCGCAGTTCCGTACCCTGGTTCGGTCTGTCCTAGCGTGAGAAGGGCCCTTGACCTGCAAAAGCAGGCAGGGAGCCGGATTGTGGGAGCGCTCAATGCTGCGTACTCTGTTCAAGTCCAAGATCCACCGAGCCACCGTCACCCAGGCCGACCTGCACTACGTGGGATCGGTGACCATCGACGCGGATCTGCTCGACGCCGCCGACCTGCTGCCCGGTGAGCTCGTCCACATCGTCGACATCACCAACGGGGCCCGTCTGGAGACGTACGTCATCGAGGGCGAGCGCGGCTCCGGCGTCGTCGGCATCAACGGGGCCGCCGCCCACCTGGTCCACCCCGGCGATCTGGTGATCATCATCAGCTACGCTCAGGTGCCCGACGCCGAGGCGCGGGCGTTCGAGCCCCGGGTGGTGCACGTGGACGGCGGCAACCGGATCGTGGCCCTCGGGGCGGACCCGTCCGAGCCGGTGCCCGGCTCGGACCAGGAGCGCAGCCCGCAGGCCGTAGGGGCCTGACCCCGGACCCACCGAGCGGCTCTCGGACCAGAAGGGTGCCCATGAGCGACATGGAGATCCGCGACGACCGGGCGGCAGGCCGCCTGGAGGCGCTCGGCGACGGCGAAGTCGTCGGCCACATCGAGTACTTCGTCCTCGAATCCCCCGTATGTGCGCTTGTGCCCGTCCACACGATCGTCGAGCCGGCCCACGCGGGGAAGGGCATCGCGGGATCGCTGGCGCGCGAGCTGTACGGCATCGCGAAGCGTGAGGGGACGGTCGTCGCCCCCCTGTGCCCGTACGTCGTCAAGTGGGCCGAGCGCCACCCCGAGGAGGCTCCGCCGGCCGACCCGGAGCTGCTGCGGGCGGCGAAGAAGTGGCTGGTGGCGCATCCCGACCGATTCTGACGAAGGCCGGGAAGGCGGCCGGGGTCCCGGCAGGGCTGACGGGGTGCCTGCCGCCGGCCGGGCGGATGCGGGGCCGGGTGAGAACGCCTGGGGCCGTCGGGGTGCTCCGGGCGCGGCGGCGCTGTGCGATTCCGCCTGAGCCGTCGCCCGTGGCAGGCGCGGAGATGACGTCGCCCTGAGCCCACCTGGGTCCCTGCCTGTCATGCCGGGGAGTGAGTGCCGGGGCTGCCGTCGGGTAGGCGGGGGAGTAGTCCAGAGCCGATGTCGACCGATTGGCCGGAGGACGTCATGACGAACCCGCATCCCGATCCGGTTCCGCCCGGACCGACACCGGGCCCCGGGCCGGGCCCGGACCCGCAGCCCCCGAACCCGGTCCCCGCCCCGGAACCGTCTCCGGCCCCCACGCCGCCTCCGCCTCCGGCCCCGGGGCCGCCCCCTGGTCCCCGCCCGACCCCGGAGCCCTCCCCGTCTCCGATTCCCCCGGGCCCGGAGCCGGTCCCGAACCCGGAACCGGGACCGCCGCTGACCTGAGCCCACGTCGCGGGGCACCCGCTCCGCGAAGGCCCGGACGACACCCGCTGGCGTAGCACCGCCGCGCACGGACCCTCACGCCCGACCTCCTCGCCGACCAGAACCCCGCTCACGCACTTCCTGGCACACGAAAGGCGGTGGCCGCCCGCACAGGGCGCCACCGCCTCGTCACTTCTGCCGCGGCGTCGTCTACGCCGACACCTCCGACCGGTCCCCGCCCCACAGCGTGTGGAACGAGCCGTCCCGGTCCGTGCGCCGGTACGTGTGCGCGCCGAAGAAGTCCCGCTGGCCCTGGGTCAGCGCGGCGGGCAGCCGCTCCGCGCGCAGGGCGTCGTAGTAGGCGAGGGCCGCGGCGAAGCCGGGGGTCGGGACGCCCTGGCGGGTGGCGGCGACCAGGACCTCGCGCCAGTCGTCCTGGGCGGCCGCGATCTCCTGGGCGAACGTGTCGTCGGACAGCAGGCTCGGCAGGTCCGCCCGGGCGTCGTAGGCGGCGCGGATGCGGTCGAGGAACGCCGCGCGGATGATGCAGCCGCCGCGCCAGATCGCGGAGACGGCGCCGAGATCGATGTCCCAGCCGTACTCCTCGCTGCCCGCCGCGATCTTGTGGAAGCCCTGCGTGTAGGACACGATCTTCGAGGCGTACAGCGCCTGTTCCACCCGGTCGGCGAAGGCGCCGGCCTCCGATTCGCTCAGCGGCGCGGCCTTCGGCCCGGCCAGGCCCCGCGAGGCCTCCCGCAGCGCCGCGTGACCGGACAGCGAGCGGGCGAAGACCGCTTCCGCGATGCCCGACACCGGCACGCCCAGGTCGAGGGCGATCTGAACGGTCCAGCGGCCCGTGCCCTTCTGCTCCGCCTGGTCCACCACCACGTCCACGAACGGCTTGCCGGTCGCCGCGTCCACGTGCGACAGCACCTCGGCGGTGATCTCGATCAGGTAGGAGTCCAGGCGGCCCGTGTTCCAGGTGCGGAAGATCTCGGCGATCTGCGCGGGCGAGTAACCGGCCACGTCCCGCAGCAGCTGGTATGCCTCGCCGATCAGCTGCATGTCGGCGTACTCGATGCCGTTGTGCACCATCTTCACGAAGTGCCCCGCGCCGTCCGGACCCACGTGCGTGACACAGGGCGCCCCGTCGGCCGCCTTCGCGGAGATCTTCTCCAGCATCGGACCGAGCGAGTCGTACGACTCCTTCGGACCGCCCGGCATGATGCTCGGGCCGTGCAGCGCGCCCTCCTCGCCACCGGAGACGCCCATGCCGACGAAGTGGATGCCCTGTTCGCGCAGTTCGCGCTCCCGGCGCCGGGTGTCCGCAAAGTGCGCGTTGCCACCGTCGATGATCATGTCGCCGGGTTCGAGGAGCGGGGCGAACTCCTCGATCACGGCATCCGTCGGGTCGCCGGCCTTCACCATGATGACCAGGCGCCGCGGGCGCTCCAGCGCCGCGACGAAGTCCTTGGCCGTCTCGGCAGCGATGAAGTCACCTTCGTTCCCGAACTCCTCGACCAGGGCGTGCGTGCGCGACGACGTCCGGTTGTGCACCGCGACCGTATAGCCGTTGCGCGCGAAGTTGCGGGCGAGGTTGCGGCCCATGACCGCGAGGCCCGTGACGCCGATCTGGGCTGATGTGCTCATACGGTTTGGCTCCTAAGGATCCTGGAAATCGTGGTGCCCGTCGTGGACGCCAGTATTGCCCCTCGACCATCCTGACGTGCCGGTACACCGACCGCGCGTCCGGGGTGCCCGACGCTGCGTACGGGTGCGTACGCAGATACGCACGGGAGGTCGAACCTGCCTCACCGGTTTCGCAACAGGGGTGGATTCCTGGTCACTTGAGGGACGGGGCGGCCGAATCTCCGTCTTGTCATGGCCTGTTCGGCACGCTTACTTTTGGCCCTCCTGACGCATGTCGAGGGGGGCTCTCCATGGCCGTACGCGGCCGGCACCGCCGGTATCAGCCGAACAGGATCAACCGCGCCTCGCTCACCGTCACGGCGGGCGGCGCCGGGATGGCGATCCCGCTCATCGGCACCGGCGTGGCCCACGCGGCCGACGCGGATACCTGGAACAAGGTCGCCGCGTGCGAGTCGAGCGGCAACTGGAGCATCAACACCGGCAACGGCTACTACGGCGGACTGCAGTTCACCCAGTCCACCTGGGAGGCGTACGGCGGCACGCGGTACGCGCCTCGTGCGGATCTGGCCACCACGGACCAGCAGATCGCCGTGGCGGAGAAGGTACTGGACGGACAGGGACCGGGTGCCTGGCCGGTGTGCTCGGTGCGCGCGGGGCTGACCCGCGGCGGCGACACCTCCGGCATCCACCCCGCCGGCACGAGCGACAAGGCCGTCACCTCGAAGAAGACCGGCAAGACGTCCGCGGAGGACGTACAGCCGCAGACGACGCCGCAGTCCCGGGCGGGGACGGCCGAGATGTACACGGTGGTCCGCGGCGACACGCTCTCCACCATCGCCGACGCGGAGCACGTCCGGGGCGGTTGGCAGCGGCTGTACAACGCCAACCGGAAGACGATCGGCACGGACCCCGACCTGATCCTGCCCGGCCAGCGGCTGAACCTGCGGGCCAGGGCCGCCACGACCACCGGGACGACGACTCAGTCCTCCTCCACGTCGTCGAAGAAGAGGGAGACGTCGGACACCGGCCGGCCGGCCGGCACGAGCCGCACCATGGTCGCCCCGGTGAGCGCTGCCATGGGCACGCAGTACCACGCGGCGGGTTCTTCCTGGTCGAAGGGCTACCACACCGGCGTGGACTTCCCCGTTCCCACAGGCACGGCCGTGAAGGCGGTCGCCGCCGGCCGGGTCGTCAGCGCGGGGTGGGGCGGTTCCTTCGGCTACGAGGTCGTGATCCGGCACGCCGACGGCCGCTACACCCAGTACGCGCACCTGTCGGCGATCTCGGTGAAGGCCGGGCAGTCGGTGGGCGGCGGCCAGCGCATCGGCCGCTCGGGGTCGACGGGTAACAGCACGGGCCCGCATCTGCACTTCGAGGTGCGGACGGGGCCCGGTTTCGGCACGGACGTCGACCCGGTCGCCTATCTCCGGGCCGGCGGGGTCAGGATTTGACACGCATGCGGTGCCGGTCCAGGACCGGCATCGGGACGTAGGCGGCGCCGAAGTAGTGGGCGTAGAGGCAGGCGGGCTCGACGGGCGCGCCGGCCTCCGCGTCCTCGTACCGGCGTTCCAGGACCGGCGCCGAGGCCGAGGCCGAGGCCGGGACCGGGACGAGGACCTCGTCCCGCAGCGCGGCGGTGTCCTGCTGCTCGGGAAGCCGGACGAGCAGCTCCTCGGCGGGCACGAGCTCGGCGGTGAAGCGGGGCAGGGGCTCCTGCTCGGCGGTGAAGCGGGCCAGTGGCTCCTGTTCGGCCGCGGCCTGGGGCAGGGACGTTTCGCCCGCCGTGCGCTCCAGCCGCTCCGTCGTCAGCAGGATCAGACCGCCCGCCGCCACCACACCGCAGCTCAGGGCCAGCGCCGTGCCCGCGGTGCCGTAGCGGAAGGTTTCGCCGAACATCGTGATGCCGACCGCGGCCGCCACCACGGGGTTCACGACCGTGAGCGTGGCCAGCGGGGCCGCGAGACCGGCGCCCTGGTAGGAGGCCTGCGACAGCAGGATGCCGGCCGTGGCCAGCGCACCGATCGCGGCCAGGGACGGCAGGTCGGTCGCCGACACGCCGCCGGTCCAGTCGACGGCGACCGTCTTGGTGAACACCGAGGACATGCCGAAGGCTATGCCGGACGCGGTGGCGAGCAGCACGCTGCGCACCGCCGGGTGCCGGTGTGCCGCGCGGGCCGCGATCATCAGGGTGACGACCGCGGCGGCGGTGACCACGCCCGCGGCCACTCGCTGGGTGGTGCCCAGCGACTGCGCGTCGGACGCGCCGACCAGGGAGAGCAGACCGGCGAGACCGACCGTCGCCATGATCGCGCCCCGCCATGCCGTCGCACCGGCCTTGCGGCCCACGAACAGCGCCGCCATGGGCAGGGCGAACACGATGGTCAGCGCGCCGAGCGGCTGAACCAGGCTCAGCGGACCGCAGGCGAGCGCCACCACGTGCAGCAGACCGCCGAGGCCGTTCAGCGCCACCGCGGCCCACCAGCTCGGGCGGCGCAGCGGTGCGTACTGCTGACCCGGGGAGGACACCGCGACCCGCTCCTGCACGATCGCTCCGCCGGCGTAGGCGACCGCGGACACCAGCGACAGCAGCACGGACAACGCGAGGGCATTCATGTGCTGCTCCTCTGCGCGAGGCGGGGGCACCGGGCCCGGCGCGGCGAACGGTCGGCTTTCATAGGCAACACGATGCCGCTTAAAAGTCTTCCCGTCGTCGTACCTGAGCAGGCAATCGGTCCTACTGCCGATGGAGTAGGACCGGGCCGCCGTCATCCCCAGGGTGGGTGACGCAAGAGGGAGACCCCCTAATGGGACCCCTTGGTACCCCTGGTACTACTGCTCCTCGTGGACCTCGACCCCGGACTTGCGGCGCTGCAGCCGCTCGGCGCCTTCTTCCTCCTACGCACAGCAGGAGCGCCGCGTTCAGCGCTGCCGACCCTGGCGCGAGCATACGAAGGCGGGTCATCGGATGTTTATGGAAATTTCCTGAATTTCCGTGTCCACAAGGTCGCGGACACCCTACGGGCCCCCGAGATGCGGATCGCCGCGTCCGTAGCCCACCAGGGGCTCGCGGCGCGGCTGTGGTCCGTCGCGCTCGGCTGCGCCGCCCTGTACGGCCGGATCCCCGACCTCGACGCGCGGCTGCTGCGCTGGGACCCCGACGGCAGTGCCCCCGACGATCTGTGGCTGTCCGAGGTGCGCCCGCTGCCGGGGGACGCGGAGACCGTCGCGGACGCCGTACTGCACGGCCACCTCGAACCCCTGACCGCGGCTCTGCGCGCCCGCCACCGGCTCGCGTCGGGCCTGCTGCGGGGCAACGCGGCCTCCGCGCTGGCCGGCGCCGCCCGGCAGCTGGACCGGTGGGCGCGGACGAACGGCCGTACGGACGCCGCCGCGCGGACCCGCTCCCTGACGGCGGACCTCCTCGCCCACCCCCTCCTGGCCGGCACCGGCACTCTCACCGGCACCGCCTTCCGGCGCCGCAGCTGCTGTCTCTACTACCGGGTGCCCGGCGGGGGCGTCTGCGGTGACTGTTGCTTCACACGACCCCCGCGCTCTTCCCCGCGCGCCGCATCTGGGTGACCATGAGGGAACCAGCCGCTGAGACAGGGGGTTCCGGGTGAGAGTGGGACTGCTGACCCGGGAGTACCCGCCCGACGTGTACGGCGGCGCGGGCGTCCACGTCGAGTTCCTCGCCCGGGAGTTGCGGGCCCTCGTCGATCTGGACGTGCACTGCTGGGGCGAGGCCAGCGCGGCGGAGAGGGCGTCCGGCGTGCTGCGCCACCGGCCCTGGCCGGCGCTGGACACCGCCAACGACGCGCTGCGCACCTTCTCCGTGGACCTGGCCATGACCGCCGCCGTCGAGGGCCGCGAGCTCGTCCACTCGCACACCTGGTACGCCAACATGGCCGGCCACCTCGGCAAGCTCCTGTACGGCATCCCGCACGTGATGACCGCCCACTCCCTGGAGCCCCTGCGCCCCTGGAAGGCCGAGCAACTCGGCGGCGGATACGCTCTGTCCGGCTGGGCCGAACGGACCGCGATCGAGGCCGCCGACGCGGTGATCGCGGTGTCCGGAGCCATGCGCGAGGACATTCTGAACTGCTACCGGGCACTCGATCCGGCCAAGGTCCAGGTCGTCCACAACGGCATCGACACGAGCCTGTACCGGCCCGACCCCGGCACGGACGTCCTGAACCGGATCGGCGTCGACCCGGACCGCCCGTACGTCCTGTTCGTCGGCCGCATCACCCGCCAGAAGGGCGTCCCGCATCTGCTCCGTGCCGTGCGGGACATCGACCCGGCGGCGCAGGTGGTGCTGTGTGCGGGCGCCCCGGACACGCCCGAGATCGACCAGGAGTTCCGCGACCTCTTCCAGGAGCTGAGCCGCGTGCGCGCGGGCGTGCACTGGATCCCGCGGATGCTGCCGCGCCCGGAGGTGATCCAACTCCTCACACACGCCGCCGCCTTCGTCTGCCCGTCGGTCTACGAACCCCTCGGCATCGTCAACCTGGAGGCGATGGCCTGCGGGACCCCGGTGGTGGCCTCCCGGGTGGGCGGGATTCCCGAGGTGGTGGAGGACGGCAAGACAGGGGTACTCGTGACCGTGGACGACGACTTCGAGACAGGGCTCGCGCACGCCCTCGACTCCGTCCTCGGCGACCCCGAGACCGCCCGGCGGATGGGCGAGGCCGGGCGGGAACGTGCCGTGGGCGAGTTCGGCTGGGACGCGGTCGCCCGGCGTACCGTCCGGCTCTACGAGGAGATCCTCAAACAGGCGTAGGCGGCCCGGCACGAGGGCAGGCATGGGTCAACCAGCGTGAGGGGAGCGGCCATGCGTCGTGGTGGTCCTTCGGTGCTCGGCATCGTACTGGCGGGCGGAGAGGGCAAGCGCCTGATGCCCCTGACCGCGGACCGCGCCAAACCGGCGGTCACCTTCGGCGGCACGTACCGCCTCGTCGACTTCGTCCTGTCCAACCTCGTCAACGGCGACATCCTGCGCATCTGCGTGCTCACGCAGTACAAGTCGCACTCGCTGGACCGGCACATCACCACGACCTGGCGGATGTCCAGCCTGCTCGGCAACTACATCACGCCGGTCCCCGCCCAGCAGCGCCTCGGGCCGCGCTGGTACCTGGGCAGCGCGGACGCCATCCTGCAGTCCCTGAACCTGATCTACGACGAGCAGCCCGAATACGTCGCCGTCTTCGGCGCCGACCACGTCTACCGCATGGACCCGCGGCAGATGCTCGCCCAGCACATCGAGAGCGGCGCGGGCGTGACGGTGGCCGGGATCCGTGTCCCGCGCGGCGAGTCGTCGTCGTTCGGTGTGATCAGCCCCGGCTCCGACGGCCAGACCGTGGAGCGCTTCCTGGAGAAGCCCGCCGACCCGCCGGGACTCGCGGACGACCCGGAGTGCGTCTTCGCGTCGATGGGCAACTACATCTTCACCACCAAGGCCCTGATCGAGGCCCTCCAGCGGGACGCCGAGGACGGCGGCTCCGTTCACGACATGGGCGGCTCGATCCTGCCCCAGCTCACCGACCGCGGTGAGGCCCGGCTCTACGACTTCAGCGCCAACCACGTGCCCGGCGAGACCACCCGGGACCAGGGCTACTGGCGTGACGTGGGCACCCTCGACGCGTATTACGACGCCCATATGGACCTGATCGCCGAGCGCCCCGCCTTCAACCTCTACAACCGCAACTGGCCCATCTACACCCACTCCGGCCAGCTCTCCCCGGCCCGCTTCAACGCCGGCGGCATCGCGGGCGAGTCCATCATCAGCGCGGGCTGCCTCATCCGCGGACAGGTCACGCGCTCCGTGCTCTCCCCGGGTGTCGTGGTGGACCCGGGCGCGGTGGTCCAGGGCTCGGTGCTGCACGACAACGTGCACATCGGGCGGGGCGCGGTGGTGCGCGGTGCCGTCCTCGACAAGAACGTCGAGGTACCGCCGGGCGCGACGATCGGGGTCAATCCGGAGCGGGACGCGGAGCTGTACACGGTGTCCAAAGGCGGGGTCATCGCGTTGGGGAAGGGCCAGCAGGTGCCCTGACCGGTGCCTGCGGTGCTCCTGTGGCAGGTGACGCATTGGACACAGTCTTTAATCTGCCGTTAACTGTGCGTAGCCTGATCGTACTTGACCGTAATCACCTCAGGGCGATTGACTGCTTGCCCACCCGTCGTCGACGCGAGGCAAGCCTGTGACCTCTGACCCGCTCGCTCCCCTCGACCTGGCGTTCTGGAACATCGAGTCCGATCGGCACCCGATGCACCTGGCCGCGCTCGGCGTCTTCGGGGCGCACTCGCCCACCGCGGGCGCGCACGCGGCCGACCTGCTCGCCGCCCGGGCCGCCGCCGTACCCGGACTGCGGATGCGGATCCGGGACGTGTGGCAGCCGCTCTCCTTCGGCAGCGCCACGCGGGAACCCGACCCTCTCTTCGACCCCCTGAACCACGTCCGGCTGCACCCTCCCGCCGCCGACTTCCAGGCCGTGGCCGGGCGGCTCATGGAGCGCTCGCTGGTGCGCGGGCGGCCGCCGTGGGAGGCCCATGTGCTCCCGGGGGAGGACGGCGTCTCGTTCGCCGTGCTCTTCAAGTTCCACCACGCGCTCGCCGACGGGCTGCGGGCGCTCGGCCTGGCCGCGGCGATGCTGGACCCGATGGACATGCCCGCCCCGCGCCCCCGCCCCGAGGAGCCGCGGCGCGGCCTCCTCCCGGACGTGCGCAAGCTCCCGGGCCTGCTGCGCGGCGCGGCGTCCGACGTGGGCCGGGCCCTCGACATCGGCGCTTCCCTCGCCGTGTCCGGCCTCGGCGTGCGCTCCTCCTCCGCCCTGACCGCCGGGCCCACCGGAACCCGCCGCACCGCCGGAGTGGTCGTCGACCTCGACGACGTGCACCGGGTCCGCAAGGCCGTCGGCGGCACCGTCAACGACGTACTGATCGCCGTCGTCGCGGGCGCCCTGCGCCGCTGGCTGGACGAACGCGGCGACGGCAGCGAGGGCGTGCGGCCCCGTGCACTGATCCCCGTCTCCAAGCGCCGCCCGCGCACCGCCCACCCACAGGGCAACCGGCTCTCCGGCTACCTGATACGGCTGCCGGTCGACGACCCCGACCCGCTGCGCCGCCTGGACACCGTCCGTGCGGCCATGGACCGCAACAAGGACGCCGGCCCGAACCGTGGCGCCGGCGCCGTCGCGCTGCTCGCCGACCACGTCCCGGCGCTCGGCCACCGGCTCGGCGGCCCCCTGGCCGGCCAGGCCGCCCGGCTCTGGTTCGACATCCTGGTCACCAGCGTGCCGCTGCCCAGCATCGGCCTGAAGCTCGGCGGCAACCCGGTCATGGAGGTCTACCCGTTCGCCCCGCTGGCCCGCGGCCACTCCCTGGCGGTCGCGATCTCGACGTACCGCGGACGCGTCCACTACGGACTCGTCGCCGACGCCGAGGCCGTACCGGATCTCGACCGGCTGGCCGACGCCGTGTCCGAGGAGGTGGAGACGCTGATCGCCGCCTGCGGTCCTTGATCGCACCCGTATTCCCGGCTCGTCCGCTCCGGTGCGCTCCAGCCGGTGTCGAGAGTGCGACCGCTCAGTCCTTCGGGCCTCCGCGCTCCCCGTGACCCTCGACACCGGCGCGTCCCTCCGCTCGTTCGCGAACCGGTTTGGCGTGCGGCCCGGCGCTCCGTAAAATTCGCCGTTCGAAAGCGGGCGCGGTCGGAGCGCCGCGGCAAACCCAGGGAAACGGCAGCGGCCATGACGGTGACAGACAACGGCTCGGCGACCACGGACGAGGTCGTCTACGGGCCTGGCATCGACCCGGAGCGGCTCGCCGTCTGCCTCAGCGTGCTCGAGGAACTCGACGGGCTGGACGTCGACCACCCCGACGCGGTCACCGTGCGCCGCGCCACCGCGGGCATCTACCGCACCGTCAAGCAGCGCCGCCGCCAGGAGCGCCGGGCCGCCAAGACCGCTCACGACAAGGCGGTCACGGAGGCCACCGCGACCGGCTCCGCCCAGCGCATCGACGACGAGACGGAGGGCATCCTGCCGTCCTCGGTGACCGAGGCGGGCCGGATCGCGGGGATACTCCAGCGCCCCCGTTCCTGCTACACCTGCAAGACCCGGTACGTGGAAGTCGACTACTTCTACCACCAGCTCTGTCCGGACTGCGCCGGCCTGAACCGCGCCAAGCGCGACGTCCGTGCGGACCTCACCGGCAAGCGCGCCCTGCTCACGGGCGGCCGCGCCAAGATCGGCATGTACATCGCGCTGCGCCTGCTGCGCGACGGAGCGCACACGACGATCACCACGCGCTTCCCGAAGGACGCCATCCGCCGCTTCAAGGCCATGGACGACTCGGCGGACTGGATGCACCGGCTGGAGGTCGTCGGCATCGACCTGCGCGACCCTGCGCAGGCCGTGGCCCTCGCCGACCAGGTCGCCGAAGCGGGCCCGCTCGACATCCTCATCAACAACGCGACGCAGACCGTACGCCGCCTGCCCTCCGCCTACGCCGCCCTGGTCGACGGCGAGAGCGCCCCGCTGCCCGCCGGTGAGCTGCCCGCCCACCACGTCATCGGCGCCTTCAACTCCGGAGCGGTCGACGGTCTCGCCGCGCTGCCCATCGGTACCAGCGGCCTGGACGCCCAGAAGGTCGCCGACCTCGCCCTGGTCGCGGGCAACGCGAGCGTCGCCCGGCATCTCGACGGCACCGCCATCGACGCGGGGGGCCTGGTCCCCGACATCGTCGACACCAACACCTGGGTGCAGACCATCGAGCAGATCTCCCCGGTGGAGCTCCTCGAGACCCAGCTGTGCAACTACACGGCGCCGTTCATCCTGATCAGCAAGCTCCGCCCGGCCATGGCCGAAGCCGCCGGGAAGGCGACGAGCGGGCGCGCGTACGTCGTGAACGTCTCGGCGATGGAGGGCGTCTTCGCCCGCGGCTACAAGGGCGCGGGCCACCCCAACACCAACGCCGCCAAGGCCGCGATGAACATGGTCACGCGGACCAGCGCCGAGGAGATGTTCCGGACCGACGGCATCCTCATGACCTCCGTCGACACGGGCTGGATCACCGACGAGCGCCCGCACTTCGACAAGCTGCGTCTCGCCGAGGCCGGCTTCCACGCCCCCCTCGACCTGGTCGACGGCGCGGCCCGCGTCTACGACCCGGTCGTGCGCGGCGAGGAGGGCGAGGACCTGTACGGCGTCTTCCTGAAGGACTACGCGCCCGGTAAGTGGTGACTCACCGCCCCCGGCGCATACCCTGGGTATTGCCGGGACTCGTTTTCGGCGAGTGCCCGTGCCGGGAGTTGCCATGGCCAGTCCGCACAGCATCGATCCGCGCGCCTTCGATGATCCGCGCAACCACTATCCGACGGACGAACAGTTCTACCTGAGCGACCGCCCGGCCCACCCCCTGCTTCCGGAGGACCGCCCCCGCGGCGGCGGGCCCTCTGTCCCACTGAAGCACCGCGGGTTCTGGGGCACGGTCGGGTTCGTGGCCGCCATCGTCCTGGTGATCCTCATGGGGATCGCGTTGTTCCCGTGAGGCCCGGGGACCGTCACGAGTGAGGTGGTGAGCACGACCGCATACGGCCGTGGACGGCGTACTCCGCCGAGTACGCCGCCCTGACCCGGCTCCCCCGTCCACCGGCAGATCGGCCCGGTCACCCACTCCGCCACGTCCGAGGCGAGCCAGACTCCGCCCGCGCGACGTCCTCAGGCTCCCCGATCCGCCCGAGCGGCAGAGCCCTGCGGCCGCCTCGTGCTCGCCGGGCTCTCACACGAACCGCGCCGTCCCGGTGCGGACCAGGCCGGGCGAGAGGGAGTTGACCCGCACCTTCGGCGCGAGCTCCCTTGGCCGCGGCGTTGCCGACCGCCATGTCGACCCGGCCGAACCCGCGCAGGACCAGCTGCGTGACCCGCGAGGCATGACCCGGGTCGGCGGCCTGCCCGCGAGGCCGACGACGCCCACCTCCCCGGCGGCGCGCCGCACGCCGCCGGCGTTCGCCGCGATCACACACACCGGCGACTGGGCGCGGCCGGCTGCCCCGCGACGGCCAGGCCGATACCGCGCGGGCCACCGGTCACGACGGCGGCCCTGCCCTGACGTCCGTACGGCGGCGTCATCGGCGTACCGTCTCATGACGGTCCGTCAGTCGACAGCTCGGAGGCGCGAGTTCCGGGCCGCCACCAGTTCCAGCACCGTGCGCCAGTCCTCCAGAACCCCGGCGTCGAACCCGGCCGTCCTGCCCTCCTCGTCGGCCTGCCGCAGGCGCAGCAGGTCGTCCTCGGCGGGGCTCTGGGCCCGGACGTGCCCGCCGACGAGGCGGAAGACCCGCTCGCCGAGCAGGGGCCGCACCGCGTGGGCCGCGCAGTCCGCGTGGGCGTTCGCGTCGCCGGGCCGCAGCAGCGGGCCGATGGCCCGCACCAGTCCCGCCACTTGGAGTTCCTTGTCCGCGGGGCGGCTGCGGCGCAGCAGTGCGGCGGTCCGCAGCGCGTGCCGGTGCGGATCGCCCCGGCCGCTTCCGTGAGCGGGGGCGGTCGACGCGCCCCGGCAGGCGTACAGCAGATCCATCAGCTCATCGACACTGCGCAGCTCCATGCGCCGGTCCTCCCGCGGGACGGGGCGTTGCCGTCCGTCAGCAGATCATGGCCGGCTTGCTAATCGGCCAACGGGACTTGAACTGCGCGGCCCACACGTTCCCGGCTCGGAGGTGAGTACGCCGGTGTAGGCCGGACGGGTGACTACAAAATGGACATTTCCTTACAAGCAGGCGCAGGCTCAGTGGAACCGAATACGGGGCGACTTGGGAAAGTTACCTCAAGTTTTCAGCCCCATCGAGCGGGCCCCCGCTCATTTGGTTAATCTGTACCGGACGGACAGCAGTACGGGGTCCTACCCACACCCACGGTCCGTCATGGGACCAGCCGCTTCACAACGGCCTGCTCTCGTAGGAGACACCGGCGCCACCGCGTCCGAACCGTTGACAAGACCCGAGCGGGCGCAGGGTGCCGGATCGCAGACCGGCCGGCGTGCCCCGAGGGTGATCCGACACATAAGGAGTGCGCGGTGACACCGGAGAAGACGAATCGCGATCAGCGCCCCAAGGAACGCCCGGAGCGCGCGGGCCGCCGGCCCGGCGAGATCGGCAGCCTCGACGTGTGGGCCCGGTCCGCCCCGATCCGCCTGGCGGGCTACGAGGAGGACCTCGAGGAGCCCCACATCCTGCCCAGCGTGGACTGACCTCCCGGCAGGACCATCGCGATCGCCGACCGCATGGGCGTGGCAGAATCACGCCCATGCTGATCAGAGAAGCCGCGGCCGAGGACTGGCCGCGGATCTGGCCTTTCTGGCACCGGATCGTCGCCGCCGGCGAGACCTACACCTGGGACCGGGACACCTCCGAAGAGGCGGCCCGGTCCCTGTGGATGGGCCCGGCGAAGCGGGTGTTCGTCGTCGAGGACGAGACCGGAGCCGTCGTGGCATCCGCGTACGTCACCCGCAACTACGGCGGCCCCGCCGCCCGCATCGCCAACGCGGGCTTCATGGTCCACCCCGACCACGGCGGCCGCGGCATCGGGCGCGCCCTCGCCGAACACATCCTGGCCGCCGCCAAGGCCGACGGCTACCACGGCATGGTCTTCAACGCCGTCGTCGAAACCAACCCGGCCATCGGGCTGTGGATCTCCCTCGGCTTCACGATCCTGGGCACGGTGCCGGAGGCGTACGAGCACCCCCGGCACGGGCGGGTGGGGCTGCACATCATGTACAAGGCTCTCTAGTACATGGCTCTCTAGTACAAGGCTCTCTAGTACAAGGCTCTCTAGGAGCTGTCGTCACATTCCCGTCGTCCGCCCGGAGGGCGGGCTCCGCGACGCCCGGCAGGGACGCCGCTCCTTGACGGGCGAACCCTGGCTGACGCGGCACTAGCCCTCTGGCGCGGCCGGGTCCAGCGGGGCCGTGCGCCGCCACGGACGCGCCTTCTCCAGCTGCTCCGCCAGCGCCAGCAGTTCCGGCTCCGAGCCCGGGCGCCCCACCAGTTGTACGGCGCAGGGGGCCCCGGAGGGCAGGGTGCCGAAGGGGACCGACATCGCAGGCCAGCCGGTGAGGTTCCACGGTGGGGTGAGGGGTGAGTAGTTGGTGTTGGCCAGGACGTTGCGCAGCCAGCCCCGCTCGTGCCAGTCCCCGGCCTTGGGGGAGCGGCGGGCGAGGGCCGGCATGAGCAGGACGTCGTACTCGGCGAAGAACGGCTCCAGTCGGCGGCGCAGTTGCTCGCGGCCCTTGCCGGTGCGTACGGCGCCGACGAAGCGGCGGCCCACCGCCGCGTGGACCCGGGTGCGCCGGGCCAGCAGCCGCGGGTCGAGGCCCCGCGCGTCGACCGACGTCCCCGCGGTCCAGTGGGCGAGTGACGTGAGGCTCAGCGACTGCGGGTAGGGCGGGTCGGCGCGCCGCACCTGGTGCCCTGCCTTCATCAGGAGCGCGGCCGCGTCCCGGACGGCCGTCGTGTACGGCTTGGTGACGACGACGCCGGTGAGCGGGCTGCGCAGGGAGACGGCGACCCTGCGGGTCCCGGCCTCGTCGGGTTGCGCGAACTCGGCGCCCGCGAGGACCGACAGCATCAGCCGCGCGTCCTCGACGGTCGTCGCGAGGGGGCCGTTCTCGGACATGCCGAACCAGTCGCCGTCGCTGATCCCGGCCGGGACCACCCCAAGGCCCGGCTTGATGGTGACCAGTCCGCAGTTGGCCGCGGGGATGCGCAGGGAGCCCATGCCGTCGTTGCCGAGGGCGACCGGCACCAGGCCGGCGGCGACCGCGGCGGCGCTGCCGCCCGAGGAGCCGCCCGCCGTGCGGGAGGTGTCCCACGGGTTGCGGGCGGTGCCGTGGACACCCTCCGTGGTGCCGAAGACGCACAGCTCCGGCACGTTGGTCAGGCCCACGACCACCGCGCCCGCCGCCCGCAGCCGGGCCACGGTGACGTGGTCGGCGTCGGCGGGGGTGTCCGGCGTCGCCGCGGAGCCGACGCGGCTGGACTCCCCGCGAACGGCGAGGTTGTCCTTGACGGCCACCGGCACCCCGGCGAGCGGCAGTTCGGACAGGTCGCCCCGCGCGCCCACCTCGTCGGCCTCCGCGAGCGCAGCCTTCGCCCGGACCGTACGGAAGGCACCGACGCGGCCGTCGAGCCGCTCGATCCGGTCGAGGTGCTCGGCCACCACCTCGCGCGGCGTGGCCCGCTTCTCGCGTACGGCGGCGGCGATCTCGGCGGCGGTCCGGCCGACCCAGCTGGTCACGGCGGCTCCTCGGTGTGCGGTGTGGCGGGCGTACTGGCGAGTACGTCTGGAGAACTGTGCCGGGAGCCGGGGCTCCGCGTCGAGAGTGCGCTCCCGGACTTTCCGAGACCCATGGCTGTAATCCATGGCTCCGTCTCAGCGCAGGTGCTGTTCGAAGAATGCCAGCGTCACGTCCATCGAGCGCGGCCACTGCGGGCCGAACGTGTGCCCCTCGCCGGGGTACGTCCGCAGCCGGACGTCCTTGCCCGCGGCCTTGAAGGCGGCCGTGGTCCGCTTCGACCAGGTCAAGGGGCATGTGCCGTCCGCGGTGCCGTGGTGGATCAGCAGCGGCTCGGTCACCCGGTCGACGTAGGTGACCGGCGAGACCTCCCGCCAGAAGGCCGGGTTCTCCTCGGGTGTGCCGTGCTCGGCTTCGATCTCGGCGACGACCGGGTCCCCGTTCCGGCGCTGGAAGTGGTCGATGTTCTCGGCCGGCCGGGAGCTGACCGGTGCGAAGACCACCGCCGCGTCGACCAGGCCCGGAGCCACGACCAGCGCGTTGTACACGACGCCGCCGCCCATCGACCGGCCGAGCAGTCCGATCCGGTCGCCGTCGATCTCTTCGCGGCCGGAGGAGCGCAGGGCCATGACCGCGCCGATGACGTCCTCGGTGTAGCCGAGGCGGAGGTTGACGTCGTTGTCGGGATCGTCGTCCGAGCGGGCGTGGTTGCGGTAGTCGGTGTGCAGGACCACGTAGCCGTTGCGGGCCAGCAGGTCCTGTTCCCGTGCCAGGCCGCGGCCGGTGGTGTAGACGGCCGGGTCGATGTAGCCGTGTGCCAGCACCAACGCCGGGAACGGCCCCTTGCCCGTGGGGATGTTCATGAGGCCCGAGATCGTCAGTCCGTCGGACTCGTACGTCACCGCGTAACTGGTGTAGGCGGCGGTCCGGGCGAGCACGGTGCCCAGCCGGAGGCCGGATCCCTGGTGCCTGCTCTGGATCAGCGCGGGGATCGACACCGGGTCGGCAGGTGACGGTGTGGGTGTGGGTGTGGGTGCGGGCGTGGTTCGGGGGGCCGTGGCGGTGGCGCGGGTCGACGCCGGGCTGTCCGTGCGCACAGGTTCGTCGGAGCCCCCGGTGCAGCCGGTCGCGACGACCAGGGACAGTCCGGCGGCGGCACAGGCCGCTCCCCGTAGCCGCATACGGCCCATTATCCCCCGCGGGCTCAGCGAGCGGGGCGTGCCCGGAAGCGGTCGCCGGCCGCCGTCGCACCTCCCTCGGAGCCTGTGCCACATCGCGCTCGACACCGGCGGACCGCGGTACGAGGATGGCGAGGTCACCTCGGAGGTGCGCTGGAGCCTTCCTGGGCTGCAGGACCGGCTGCCGTCCCGGCGGTGGGTGGTACGGGCCCAGGGGCGGCGGCCGGGTGTCTCCGCCGACTTTCGAGAACGCATGGCGCGGCGGGAGCGGCGCTTGGGCGGCATCGCCGTACGCACCGCACCCGCGGCGCCCGCCACCCCCCACGGCCCTGCGTGTGCGGGCAGGCGGCACGGTTCGAACCGCGTGCCGTGGGGGAGCTCTACACCTCGTCGGACCCCCGTCACCGTCACCGACCCCTGGCAATCACCGCGACCCGGCTGGAGCACCCCGCATGCATGACGACCGCAGGCTGGTCGAAGCCCGCCTCAGGCGCGTCCTCGACGAGCGTATCCGCCCCGCCGTGTACCCCGAGTCCGTGCCGCTGCGCGTGGCGGTCTGGCACGCGGCCGGCGAGCCGGTGCCGGTCGCCGAGGGACTGGCGGCCGAACCCGAGCCCATCGAGGTGGGTACCCGGTGGGGTGCCCCCTGGGGTACCAGCTGGTTCCGCGTCACCGGGACGGTGCCCGGGGCGTGGGCCGGCAGGACGGTCGAGGCCCTGCTGGACCTCGGCTTCGACGAGAACATGCCCGGCTTCCAGTGCGAGGGTCTGGTCTACCGGCCGGACGGCACCCCGGTGAAGGGCCTCAACCCGCGCAACCAGTGGGTACGCGTCGCAACCCCCGCCGAGGGCGGCGAGGAGGTGCGGCTGCACATCGAGGCCGCCTCCAACCCCGTCATCCTCGACTACCACCCCTTCCTCCCCACCCGGCTGGGCGACAAGGAGACCGCCGGCAGCGAGCCGCAGTACACGCTCACCCGCATGGACCTCGCCGTCTTCGACGAGACCGTGTGGCAGCTGGTGATCGACCTGGAGGTGCTCGGCGAGCTGATGGCCGAGCTGCCGGTGGAGTCGGCGCGCCGCTGGGAGATCCTGCGCGCGGTGGACAAGGCACTCGACGCCGTCGACCTCCAGGACGTGAACGGCACGGCGGCACGGGCCCGTTCCCTCCTTGAGCCGGCGTTGTTGGCACCCGCCGTCCCCTCCGCGCACCGCATCAGCGCCGTCGGCCACGCGCACATCGACTCGGCGTGGCTGTGGCCGCTGCGCGAGACCGTGCGCAAGGTGGCCCGCACGACCGCGAACATGACCGCCCTCCTTCAGGACGAGCCGGACTTCGTCTTCGCCATGTCGCAGGCCCAGCAGTGGGCGTGGGTGAAGGAGCACCGGCCCGAGGTGTGGGCCCGGGTGAAGAGGGCGGTGGCCGACGGCCGTTTCGTGCCGGCGGGCGGCATGTGGGTGGAGTCGGACACCAACATGCCGGGCTCGGAGGCGATGGCCCGTCAGTTCGTGCACGGCAAGCGGTTCTTCCTCGACGAGTTCGGCATCGAGAACGACGAGGCCTGGCTGCCCGACACCTTCGGCTTCGCCGCCGGACTCCCGCAGATCATCAAGGCGGCCGGCTCCAAGTGGCTGCTCACGCAGAAGATCTCCTGGTCGCAGACCAACAAGTTCCCGCATCACACCTTCCGGTGGGAGGGCATCGACGGCACACGCGTCTTCACGCACTTCCCGCCCGTCGACACCTACAACTGCTCGATGAAGGGCAGCGAAATCGCCCACGCGGCACGCAACTTCAAGGACAAGGGAGCCGCCCGCCACTCCCTCGCCCCCACGGGCTGGGGCGACGGAGGCGGCGGCACGACCCGCGAGATGGTCGCCAAGGCGGCCCGGCTCCGCGATCTCGAGGGCTCGGCGACGGTCGTCTGGGAGACCCCGCGGCAGTTCTTCGAGAAGGCCGAGGGTGAATACCCCGACCCGCCCGTCTGGGTCGGCGAGCTCTACCTCGAACTCCACCGCGCCACCCTCACCAGCCAGGCGAGGACCAAGCAGGGCAACCGCCGCAGCGAACACCTCCTGCGCGAGGCCGAACTGTGGTCCGCGACGGCTGCCGTACGCACCGGATTCCCCTACCCGTACGAGGAACTGGACCGCATCTGGAAGACGGTCCTGCTGCACCAGTTCCACGACATCCTGCCGGGGTCGTCCATCGCCTGGGTGCACCGCGAGGCGCGGCGGACGTACGAGCGGATCGCCGGGGAGCTGACCGGCATCATCGACGCGGCTCAGCGCGCCCTGGCCGGCGAGGGCACGACCCCGCTCGCCTTCAACGCGGCCCCGCACACCCGCGCCGGCGTCCCGGCGGGCGGCGCGCGTACCCCTGTCACCAACGGCCGTACGAGCCTCACCGCACGCCCCGGCGGCGGACACGTCCTGGACAACGGTCTCCTGCGCATCGAGATCGATCCGCGAGGCCTTGTGGTGTCGGCGTACGACATCGAGGCCGACCGCGAGACCGTCGCACCGGGCCGCGCCGCGAACCTCCTCCAAATCCACCCGGACTTCCCGAACATGTGGGACGCGTGGGACGTCGACGAGTTCTACCGCAACACCGTCACCGACCTCACGGACGCGGAAGAGGTCGCCGCCGGCGAGGACGGCGCGTCGGTGCGGATCGTCCGGTCCTTCAGCGCCTCCCGCGTCACCCAGGTGCTGTCGCTCACCCCGGGGGAACGGCGGCTGGTCCTGGAAACCGAGGTCGACTGGCACGAGGCCGAGAAGTTCCTGAAGCTCGCCTTCCCCCTGGACGTGCACGCCGAACGGTACGCGTCCGAGACGCAGTTCGGGCACTTCCACCGCCCCACGCACACCAACACGTCCTGGGAGGCGGCCAGGTTCGAGGCGTGCAACCACCGCTTCGTCCACGTGGCGGAACCGGGCTGGGGCGTCGCGATCGTCAACGACTCGACGTACGGCCACGACGTGACCCGCACCGTCCGCAGCGACGGCGACCGCGGCACGACCACCACCGTCCGCGCCTCCCTGCTGCGTGCCCCGCGCTTCCCCGACCCCGAGACGGACCAGGGCGTCCACCGCTTCCGGCACGCCCTGGTGCCGGGCGCGGACATCGGCGACGCCGTGCGCGAGGGCTGGCGGATCAACCTCCCTCAGCGGCGGGTCACCGGCGCCGGGGAGGTGGCACCTCTGGTGACAGCCGATCAGGACGCGGTCGTCATCACGGCGGTCAAACTGGCCGACGACGGCAGCGGCGACGTGGTCGTCCGCTTCCACGAGGCTCATGGCGGACGCGTCCGCACCACCGTCACCGCGGGCTTCGAAGTCGCCGGCGTCACCGTCACCGACCTGCTGGAACGCCCCCTGCCCGAGGCGCCCGCGCCAGGGTTCGACGGCGAACGGATCACGGTACGGCTGCGTCCGTTCGAGCTGACGACGCTACGGCTGAGCCGGGCCTGACCCGCGGGGCGCGGGCAAGGCTCAGCACGCGTGCTGTGCCCACAGGCCACTCCTCCACTTCTCTGAGCCGCAGATCGCCGATCGCCGAGCCGGAACCGCAGGTCATGGCCGTCCGCGCCCTCGCCGCGGTGCCCGACACCGTCGCCACCCGCGTCTACGACCTCTGCGCCGCACCCGCCAGCCGCGTCGGCGGCAGGTACTCCCGCACGTACGTCCGCTCCCAGCACGCGCCCGTCTCCCGCAGCTCCCGCCACGTCGTGTAGCGGTAGCGGAAGAGACGTGCCCGGACGTAGCGCGGCGGCGCGTCCGGCGGGAAGGGCGAGCGGCGCAGCAGCTTCAGCGTGTCCCGGTCGTTCTCCAGGAGCCGCTCCACCAGCGCGCCGAACCACGATCCGGCATACGCGGGCGACAGCGCCGCGAACCACATCAGCCAGTCGAGCCGCAGATGGTACGGAGCGAACTGGCGCGGCCAGTGCCGGGGATCACCGGGCTTGCCCTTGAACTCGTACTCCCGCCAGTCCGAGCCCTCGTGCGGCACCGCGTCGTCGGTGCCCTCGACCACCACCTCGTACCGGATCTGGCTGACGCTGCCGAACGCCCCGTAGGTGTTGACCAGATGGAGCGGGTCGAAGGAGCGGTTCATGACCTGGCGGCGGGAGATCATGTTGCGGACCGGGTGATAGCTCAGTCCGACCAGCAGCGCGGCGACAGCGAGCACCACGGCCTCGTACCACAGCGGGGCGTCCGGCACGGACGGCGCGGAGTACGGGAACTCCACCGCCGACAGGGCCAGCACGATGGTGATCCAGTTCAGCCACGCGAAGTTGCCCGACAGCACCAGCCACAACTGGGTGACGATCATCAGGGACGCCGCCGCCGTGGCGACCGGCTGCGGGGTGAAGAGCAGGACGGGCACCACGAGTTGCGTGAAGTGGTTCGCGGCCACCTCGACCCGGTGCAGGGGGCGCGGCAGATGGTGGAAGAGCCAGCTCAGCGGGCCCGGCATCGGCTGTGTCTCATGGTGGTAGTACAGGCAGGTCAGCTTGCGCCAGCAGACGTCGCCGCGCAGCTTGATCAGACCCGCGCCGAACTCCACCCGGAACAGGATCCAGCGCAGCAGGAACAGCACCACGATCGGCGGGGCCACGTCGTCGTTCCCGAGGAAGACGGCGAGGAAGCCGACCTCCAGGAGCAGCGACTCCCAGCCGAACGAGTACCAGGTCTGGCCCACGTTGACGATCGACAGGTACAGCGTCCAGGGCACCAGCCACAGCAGCATGCCGCCCCACAAGGGCAGTCGGGAGTCGAGCCCTGCCACCAGCGCCGCCGACACCGCACAGCCCGTCCACGCGCAGGCGGCGAAGAAGCGGTCCGAGTAGTGGAGTTGGAAGAGGCTCGGAGAGCGCCGGAACGGCACGCGCCCGACGAACCGGGGGACCGGCAGCATCCCGCGCGCCCCCATCAGCGCGCGGAACTGCAGCGCCGCCGCCAGGAACGCGATCAAATACAGACCGGCCAGAGCCCGCTGGAAGACCAGCCGGCTCAGCCAGTAGTCGGGTGCGGTGAACCAATCCACGGCCATGCGCTCCTTCCTCCAGTGTCCCGCCGGAACCCATGTCACTCACCGTATGCATTCGTCCGCCTGCGTGACGACGTCTTTCTGCGGCTGACACGACGGGGAAGCAGTCAAACCCGTCCTCCCACTCGAAGAACCGGACCAATCCTGGCAAGGTGGGCCCCATGGCTGATCGGGGAGCGAGCGCCCTGTCTCTCCCGGACGACTGGCCCGCCCACCCGGATCCGATCCTGGCGCTCAACCGCATGGGCAGCTTCGACTGGGACCTGGACAGCGGCCTCTTCCACATGGACGCCCAGGCCCACGAGGTCTTCGACCTGCGCCCCGACGAGTACGACGGACACCCCACGACGCTGGCCGTCCGTGTTCCCACGGCCGAGGGCCACCGGCTGGACGCCGTCGTCGCCCAGGCCATGAAGGACGGCAGCGAGAACTACGGCACGTACTTCCGCATCCGCTGCCGCGACGGCAGGCTGCGCTGGACCCACACGCAGGGCTACATCCGGCGCGACGAGACGGGCCGCCCGCGCCGCATCGTCGGCATCGTCCGCGACGCGACCCAGGAGATCGACGACATAGAGTCCCGCCGGGCGCAGGCCGCCCAGGACGAGGCCCGGCGCCGCCAGACCAACGTCGTACAGCTCACGACGGCCGCCCTGGCCCATGCCCGCACCGTCCAGGACGTCATCGACGTCCTCAAGGACACCCACGGCCTCACCCACCTGGGCGCCACCAGTCTGGTCATGGGGCTGGTCGAGGCCGGCCGCATACGGCTGATCGCCGAGGGCCCCTCGGGGACCTTCGTCCCCGGCACCCTGGTCACCCGGATCGACGAGCCCTACCCGATGAGCGAGGCCGTGCGGACCCTCACCCCCCGCTTCATCGAGTCGCCGGAGGAGTTCGAGGACCGCTATCCGGTCCTCTGGCCGCACATCACCGACCTGAACATCACCGCGGCGGCTTACCTGCCCCTCATCGTCGAGGCCCGGCCGATCGGCGCCATGGGCCTGCTCTACAGCGACCGGAGCGGCTTCTCGCCCGAGGACCGCAACGTCCTCATCGCCCTCGGCAGCAGCATCGCGCAGAGCCTGCAGCGCGCCATGTTCTTCGAGCAGGAGAAGGACCTCGCGTCCGGCCTCCAGCAGGCCATGCTGCCGCGCACCATCCCCAGCGTTCCCGGCGCCGACGTCGCCGTCCGCTACCGCTCGGCCGCCCTCGGCCGTGACATCGGCGGCGACTGGTACGACCTGATCCCGCTTCCCGGCGGGCGCGTCGGCGCCGTCATCGGCGACGTCCAGGGCCACGACACGCACGCCGCGGCCGTCATGGGCCAGCTGCGCATCGTCCTGAAGGCCTACGCCGCCGAGGGCCACACTCCGGCCACGGTGATGGCCCGCGCCTCCGTCTTCCTGCACGAACTCGACACAGACCGCTTCGCGACCTGCCTGTACGCGGAGGCCGACCTCTCCACGGGAGTGGTCCAGGTGGTCCGGGCCGGCCACATCGACCCGCTGGTCCGCCGGCCCGACGGCTCCTGCCGCCGTGTGTCCGTGGAGGGCGGTCTGCCGCTCGGCCTGTCCGCCGAGTTCGGCCGCCTCGACTACCCCGTCGCCACCGTCGAGCTCGACCCGGGCCACACCCTGCTGCTGTGCACCGACGGTCTGGTCGAACAGCCCGGCGCCGACCTCGACGACGGCATGCGGACCCTCATCTCGCTCATCGGCACCGGCCCCCACGACGTGCGGGACCTCGCCGACCGGCTCATCGACGTGGCCGACGAACGCGGCGGCGACGACGACGTGGCGCTGCTCCTGCTGTGCCGGCGCGGCATGGACACCCCCAAGTCCGGCGGCCGGCTCCAGCAGCACGTGGCACCCGGCGACCCCGAGGCCCTCACCGAGGCCCGGCACATGATCCGCGCCGCCGTCCGCGCCTGGGGCGCCCGCGACCGCGCGGACGACATCGAGCTGGTCGCCGACGAACTGATCACCAACGCCCTGATACACACCGAGGGCTCCGCGATCGTCACCCTCAGGGTCCTCACCGGCAGCGGCCGCCGGCTGCGCGTCGACGTGGAGGACTCCTCCAGCGCCCTGCCCCGCCGCCGCGACGCCGGGGAGTCGGGCGTGTCCGGGCGGGGCCTGCTCCTCGTCGACCTCCTCACCGACGTGTGGGGCGTGGAGGCGCGGGGCGGCGGCAAGTGCGTGTGGTGCGAGTTCGTGGTGCCGGAGAAGGACTGACCACATCGGCCTCCGGTGGCACTCTGGACGTATGCCGGAACTCCCCGAGGTCGAAGCGCTCAAGGACTTCCTCGCCGAGCACCTGGTCGGCCACGAGATCGTACGGGTGCTACCCGTGGCGATCAGCGTCCTGAAGACGTACGACCCGCCGGTCACCGCCGTCGAGGGCCACGAGGTCGCCGCCGTGCACCGGTACGGCAAGTTCCTCGACCTCCAGACGGACGGCGGCCCCCGCCTCGTGACCCATCTGGCGCGCGCGGGCTGGCTCCACTGGAAGGACCGGCTTCCCGACGGCCCGCCGCGCCCCGGCAAGGGCCCCCTCGCCCTGCGCGTGGCGCTGGAGACCGGCGCGGGCTTCGACCTGACGGAGGCCGGCACCCAGAAGCGGCTCGCCGTCTACGTCGTACGGGATCCGCAGGAGGTCCCGGGCGTGGCGCGGCTCGGCCCCGATCCGCTCGCCGACGACTTCGACGAGGTCCGCCTCGCGGCCCTGCTGAAGGGCGAGCGGCGCCAGATCAAGGGGGCGCTGCGGGACCAGAGCCTGATCGCGGGCGTCGGGAACGCCTACAGCGACGAGATCCTGCACGCCGCGAGGATGTCCCCGTTCAAGCCGACCGCGACGCTCACGCCGGAGGAGACCCGAAGCCTGTACGAGGCGCTGCGCAGCACGCTCACCGAGGCGGTCGAGCGCTCCCGGGGCGTGGCCGCCGGACGCCTCAAGGCGGAGAAGAAGAGCGGCCTGCGCGTCCACGGCCGCACCGGCGAGCCCTGCCCGGTGTGCGGGGACACCATCCGCGAGGTCTCCTTCAGCGACTCCTCGCTGCAGTACTGCCCGACCTGCCAGACGGGCGGCAGGCCACTCGCGGACCGGCGGATGTCGAGGCTGCTCAAGTAGCAGCCGACTACGGCCTCGTAGCTCACACCTGCCTGTGCGCGACGCGGCAGACGGTGTTCATGGATGTACACGGGCCAGGGCCCGGTGCGGCGAGTGGGGGTACCTCCCACGCCCCCTAAGGCTTGTGGGGGAGCGTGCATGGCGTCGCGGGGCAGGCGGGAATCCGACGGCAGGGCCTAGTGCCGCGTCAGCCAAGGTTCGCCCCGTCGCGACGCCCGGCACGCCCTCTCGCCGCACCGGCCGAAAGCCCACGTACGTCCAGTACGAGGACTTCCGGCCGGCACGCCGAGAGCACGCACCGGACGCCGCTCCTTGACGGGCAAACCCTGACTGACGCGGCACTAGCGGGACGGGAGCGTCACCAGGTGCTCCCCGTCCGCCGTGCGGACCTCGTAGCGGGCGATCTGGTCGGGGTGCATGGCCGCACCGCCGCGCATGGTGTTCGGGCGGGCGTCGTGCAGGGGAACGTTCCAACTGGTCACCGTCTGCTCGGAGCCGTCGCGGCCGACGACGATCAGCCGGCAGGGCCGGGGCCCGGCCCCGTCCTTGATCTCGAGCTCCACCTCGCTGCCCCAGTCCTCGTCCTGAGTGGTGATCTGCGCCCACACGCCCGACCGTTCGTCGGTCCCCGTGACCCTCACGGCCGTTTCGCCGTCTGTGCCACCGGACATGACCGCGAGCGCGGGCCCGGCGACCGCCAGCACCACCGAGGCGGCCACGGCGTACAGCAGCCGCCTGCGCCGGGCCCGGTGCCGTGCCGCCACCTCGCCCATCAGCCGGTCCAGCATCCGGGGCCCGGGCTGGGCCATGGGGTGGACGGAACGCGGCGTGGCCCGCCGGTACAGCATCATCTGCCGTGTGACGGGGCCGAACTCGGTCACGTGCGCCGCGCAGCGGGGGCACTCTATGAGGTGGTCCTCGAAGCGGAAGGCGTCCGCCTCGTCCAGCACGCCGAGCGCGTACGCGCCGACGTCGCGATGCCTCTCCAGGGACCTCATGCCGAATCCTCGTGCCTTTGGGTGCGGGTGGGGTTACTCCTTGCTCCCACCGGTACGCAACAGACAGCCGAATCACTCAAGGCACACACAGAATCGCAACCAAGGGATTCGGAGCGGCCCGGCCCGCGGATTGGTCCGAGGCGAAAAGAATCTAGAAGAGGTGGATGGCGAGATGCCCGAGGGGCAGGCCGAGCTGCCACGCGGGGGTCCACACCTTCGGTCCCTCGTCCTCACCGGGCATCGCGCCGCCGCCCGGTACCGCGTCCAGGTCGGGTGCGAGCAGCTCGGTCTCCTGCAGCCAGCGCCAGGCCGCCACGGCCAGGTCCAGGTCCGGGGACGGGCCGCCGGACGCGCGCGCCTCGGCGGCGAGCTGTGCCATGCGCTCGCGAACCCAGTCCTGCCACGGCTGGTCGTAGGCCGTCAGCGACAGCCAGGTCTCCAGCTGGGAGACGACCTGGATGCCGGAGAGCTCGCCCTCGGTGTCGGACAGGAAGACGGTCAGCGCCAGGGCGTCCCGCCCGGCGCGGAACTCGAAGGACGTCGGTGGCATCAGATCGCCGGTGCGCAGCAGCTCGTCGGCGATGTACTCGGCATACAACCAGGCCATGGGAACGGTGAGTTCACCGCCGTCGGTGCCGTCCGTACTCTCTTGACCTCTGTGCAGCATCCCTTCCTGCCTTCCTCCGGTGCGTGCGGTCGCCCGACCCCGGGCCTTGGGACCCGGCCACCGGATCGCCGCTCGGCCCGCCCTTCGGGCGGACGGCGCGAATCCGGCGACCGGGCCGTGGGACCCGGCCACCGGATTCCCGCCTGCCGAGCGGCGTCCGGCACGCACGCTCGCGGCGTTGCCGAACCGTCCACGTGGCTCCGCCACGAGGACGCTCCGGCGCCTTGCGAGCGCACGCACCAGACGCCGCTCAGCCCGCCCTTCGGGCGGACGGCGCGAATCCGGCGACCGGGCCCCATCCGGAACACGGATGAAGACAGCGGATTACTCAACCGGGGTCCTCAGCAAGGCGCTTTACTGAGGTTTGACCCGGCCATGGGTTTCATTGCAGGTCGGCTGCATATCCCGGCAGGACCCGACGCAGGGCGCGCAGCGCGTAGTACGCGCGGGACTTCACCGTACCGGGCGGAATTCCGATCGCTTCCGCGGCCTCCGCCACACTCGCCCCCTGGAAGTACACGAGCACCAGGACTTCACGGTGCTCCGGAGTGAGAGTTTTCACAGCCTCGCGTACATCCAGGGCGGCGGCTGCCCGCTCGGCGTGGTCGGCGCACACGCGCGCGTTCTCCAGAACGGCGTCGCCGACCTCCGCCGGACGCGCCTGCCGGGCCCGCCGGGCGTCGATCGCCAGCCGCCGTCCCACGGTGAGCAGCCATGGCCGTACGGACTCGAAGTCGTCGGCGCGCAGTGCCTCGGGGTGCTGCCAGGCGCGGACCAGGGTCTCCTGGAGCAGGTCCTCGGCGCGCTGCCGGTCCCCGTCGCTCAGCCTGAGCAGGAGTGCGAACAGCGGCCGGCCGTGCTCGCGCTGCAGTGCGGCGAGCTCGTGCTCGGCGGTCGTGCGGTTCTTCGTGAGGGCGGTTCCGGCCGTCATGGCCGTATGGCACCGCGGGGTGCCGTCTCCGGACAGGGCGAGCGCACGGGTCTGCGGCGGACGGTCGATCGCGTCGACGAACGGTTCGACGAACGGTCCCCGCACCGCCGTTCGCGCGCTCCGGACGGGCTAAGCGGGCGCCGGGGCCGTTTGCGGGAGTCTGCAGCTTCGTACCTATTCGTCCGTAAATATGACAACAGTGGGGTGAGCTGATGATTGCACGCAGACGACAGGTTGCCCTGGCCCTCACGGCCCTGCTCGCAGCCGGCGCCGCCTGCCAGGCCCAGGACCAGGAGACGCCGGGCCGCCCGGCACCGTCCGCCGGTGACCGCGGCTTCACGCTCGTCGCCTCCGGCGACGTCCTTCCGCACAGTTCGGTCATCGACCGCGCACGCTTCGACGGAGGCGGCCAGGGCTACGACTTCCGCCCGATGTTCGCCGGGGTCCAAACCGTCGTCTCCCGCGCCGATCTGGCGCTGTGTCACATGGAGACCGTCTACGGCGCCGACGGCGACTACACCGGCTATCCCGCCTTCAAGTCCCCGCCCGAAGTGGCCCAGGCCCTCGCCGCCACCGGCTACGACGGCTGCTCCACCGCCTCCAACCACAGCCTCGACGATGGAGCCGACGGCATCCGCCGCACCCTGGACGCCCTCGACCGCATGGGCGTGCGGCACGCGGGATCGGCCCGCACCGAGGCCGAGGCGGGCACGGTCACGGTCCTGCGCGCGGGCCCGGCGAAGGTCGCGCACCTCGCCTACACGTTCGACACCAACGGCTACCCGCTTCCCGAGGGGCAGCCATGGGCCGTCAACCTGATCGACGAGAACAAGATCCTCGCGGACGCCCGCACGGCCCGTCGGGCGGGTGCCGACGTGGTCGTGGTGTCCGTGCACTGGGGCACGGAGTGGCAGGACGCCCCCGACGAGCAGCAGCGGACCCTGGCGGGCCGGCTCACCGCGGCCCGCACGGGCGGTCGGCCCGACATCGACCTGATCCTCGGCACCCACGCCCATGTGCCGCAGGCGTACGAGAAGGTCAACGGCACCTGGGTGATCTACGGCATGGGCGACCAGATCGCCGGCGAGATGACCAACTACGGGGGCGTCCGGGACCCGCGCGGCAACGAGTCCACGATCGGCCGCTTCACCTTCGCCCCGCCCGCCCGGCCCGGCGGCCGCTGGAAGGTGACGAAGGCCGAGTTCGTCCCGCAGTGGTTCGACGTCGATGCCGGGCGCGTGGTCGACGTCAACGAGGCGCTGGCCCAGGGCGCCGACGTACGGGCCGTGCGCGACCGCATCCGGGACGTGGTGCTCAGCCGGGGCGCGGCCAAGGACGGGCTCACCATGGGGCGGTAGGGCCTGTGCGGGCCCGCCTACGGCACCACCGTCACCGGCCACCGCCCCGCCTTCACCAGCCGCACCGCGACCGAGCCGACGATCCGGTGGCCTGCCTGTTCGGAGGCGCCCACCACCACCGCGTCCGCCTTGAGTTCGTCCGCCGCCTTCACCAGGCCGCCGTAGGGGTCGCCGCGGAAAGTGTGGAACTCCCAGCGGACGTCGAATATCCCCTTGACGCGTTCGGCCGCTTCCCGGATCTGCGCGACCAGGTCCTCGGCGATCTCGCCGGTCGTCCCGGCGACCGGCGCCCCGAGTGCCGCGCCCGCCGCCATCACGGGCTGCACGTACACGACGGCGAGCAGCGCCCCCTGCCGCCGCGCCAGGCCGCTGGCATACGCCGCGGCGCGGAGCGAGGAGTCGGAGCCGTCCACCCCGGCCACGATGACCTTGGGCCCGTCCGTTCCCCGCTCGAACTGCTGCGCGTGCTGTTCCGTCACGTCTGTGAGGCTATCCGAGACCGCAGGCCCCGCCGCCCGGCGGGACCTCTCGACGGGCGAGGCGGCCCGGGTGTTCCTACAGTCGGAACATGAGTGCCACCGTGGCGGCCGCCCCGGCGAAGGACACCGCGGGCCCGATACGGCCGCGCGGGAGCGGCTTCATGAGCAGGGTGCCGGAGGTCATAGCGACCTTCTTCGGCGCCCTCGGACTGCTCTGCGCGCTGCTGGCGCTGATCCCGCCGCTGCGCCGACTGCTCCGCCCGGTCGTTCGCGCCCTGGACCTGCTGATCGTCCCGGTCAGTGCCAACCTCGCGTACGCCGTCTTCCTGTTCCTGCTCGCAGCCGCCACCGCCGCCCGCAAGAAGGTCGCCTGGTGGCTGGTCGTCGTCTATCTGGGCCTGGTCGTGCTGGCCGACGTCGTCGGCGTGGCCGCGGGCCTGTACGCCGACTCCGTTCCCTCTCTCGTCGTGTGCGGCCTCGCCCTGATCCTGTTGATCGCCGCGCGCAGGGAGTTCTACGCCGCCTCGCGCCGCGCCGCCGTCCGGCGGGCGCTCCTCGTGCTGTTCGCCGGGCTCGCCGTGGCGATCCTCGTCGGCTGGGGTCTCGTGGAGCTGTTCCCCGGCACACTGCCGCGCGGCCAGCGGCTGCTGTGGGCCGCCGACCGGGTCTGCGGCGGCCTGCTCTCCGGCCTTGCCTACGACGGCCGGCCACCCCGTGCCCTGTTCTTCCTGCTCGGCCTGTTCGGCGCCCTGGCCCTGCTGAACGCCGCCGCGACCCTCTTCCGCTCCCAGCGCCTGGAGTCCGCCCTGCACGGCGACGAGGAAGCACGTATCCGCGGACTCCTCAGGGCGTACGGCGAGCAGGACTCCCTCGGCTACTTCGCCACCCGCCGCGACAAGGCCGTCGTCTTCTCGCCGAGCGGCAAGGCCGGCGTCACCTACCGTGTCGAAGCCGGAGTGTGTCTCGCCAGCGGTGACCCCGTGGGTGACCGGGAGGCGTGGCCGCACGCGATAGCCGCCTGGCTGGACGTCGCCCGCCGCTACGCCTGGGCACCCGCCGCGATGGGCGCCTCCGAGGACGGCGCCAAGGCCTTCGCCCGCGCCGGACTCGGCGCGCTCCAACTGGGCGACGAGGCGGTCCTGCAGGTCGCCGGCTTCGACCTCGACGGCCGCGACATGCGCGTGACCCGCCAGGCCGTCCGGCGTGTCCGGCGCACCGGCGCCACCTGCCGGATCCGCCGCCACTCCACCCTCTCCGGCGAGGAGATGCGGGAGATCGTCGCCAGGGCCGACGCCTGGCGCGACACCGAGACCGAACGCGGCTTCTCCATGGCCCTCGACCGGCTCGGCGACCCCGCCGACGGCGACTGCCTCCTGGTGGAGGCCCTGAGCGAGGACGGCAGACTCCTCGCCCTCCTCTCCCTCGTGCCCTGGGGCCGCGACGGCGTCTCCCTCGACCTGATGCGCCGTGACCGCGGCGCGCCCAATGGCGTCATGGAGTTCATGGTCGCCGAACTGTGCGCCGCCGCCCCCAAACTGGGCATACGCCGGATCTCCCTCAACTTCGCGGTCTTCCGCTCGGTCTTCGAGGAGGGCGCCCGCATCGGGGCCGGACCGGTGCTGCGTCTGTGGCGGCGGCTGCTCCTGTTCTTCTCCAGGTGGTGGCAGCTGGAGGCGCTCTACCGCTCCAACGCCAAGTACCACCCCGAGTGGTACCCGCGCTTCATCTGTTACGGCGACACCGTCTCCCTCGCCCGCATCGGCCTCGCCTCCGGAATCGCCGAAGGCTTCGTCTCCGTACCGTCGTTGCGCAAACTCCTCGGAAAGGGGCACCCGAGCGGCGCGCAGCGGCCCGCCACGACCGAAGGGCTGCCGTCGCTGTCGGCACTCGGCCTCGACGGAGGGGACGAGGCCGGGGCCGGCGGGCCGGATGCGGACCTGCCCGAGCAGGTCCGCATCCGGCACGGCAAGCTCGACCGGCTGCGCGCCGACGGCACCGACCCGTATCCGGTCGGCGTCCCGCCACGCACCCACACACTCGCCCGGATCCCCGGGGTCGCGGCCGGCGAGCAGGTCACCGTCGCCGGCCGGATCATGCTGGTACGCGACTTCGGCGGCCTCGTCTTCGTCGTGCTGCGCGACTGGTCCGGCGACGGCCAGCTCGCCTTCACCCGCAAGGACTCCGGTCCGGCCCTCGACCGCTTCACCGCCGACACCGACATCGGCGACCACATCACCGCCACCGGTCGCGCCGGCACCAGCGACCAGGGCGAACCGACCGTCTTCGTCGCCTCCTGGCAGCTCATCGGCAAGTGCCTGCGCCCCCTGCCCGACAAGCGCCGGGGCCTGGCCGACCCCGAGGCCAAGGTCCGCATGCGCTACCTGGACCTCGTCTCCAGCCCCGACGCCCGCGAGGTGATCCGCGCCCGCTCCACCGCCGTACAGGCCCTGCGCCAGGGCCTCCTGGAGCGCGGCTATCTCGAGGTCGAGACGCCGATGCTGCAGCAGATCCACGGCGGCGCCAACGCCCGCCCCTTCACCACCCACATCAACGCCTACGACCTCGACCTGTATCTGCGCATCGCCCCCGAGCTGTATCTGAAGCGGCTGTGCGTCGGCGGTATGGAGAAGGTCTTCGAAATGGGCCGCACCTTCCGCAACGAGGGTGTCTCCTACAAGCACAACCCCGAGTTCACGATGCTGGAGGCCTACCAGGCCCATGCCGACTACGACGTGATGCTCGACCTCGCCCGCGAGCTGATCCAGGGCGCGGCGACCGCCGCCTTCGGCTCACCGGTCGCGCACAAGGAGGGCAAGGAGTACGACATCTCCGGGCGGTGGCCGGTCAAGACCGTCTACGGCGCGATCTCCGAGGCGCTCGGGGAGAGGATCGACGCCGACACCGGCCGCGAGACGCTGGTCGGGCTGTGCGACCGCGCGGGCGTCCCGTACACCGCGGACGACGGCCCCGGTGACATCGTCCTGGAGATGTACGAGCGGCTCGTCGAGGAGAGGACCCAGCTGCCCACCTTCTACAAGGACTTCCCGACCGACGTCTCCCCGCTCACCCGGCAGCACCGCACCGACCCGCGGCTCGCCGAGCGCTGGGACCTCGTCGCCTTCGGCACCGAACTGGGCACCGCGTACTCCGAGCTGACCGACCCCGTCGAACAGCGCCGCCGCCTCACCGCCCAGTCCCTGCTCGCCGCCGGCGGAGACCCCGAGGCGATGGAACTCGACGAGGACTTCCTCGACGCCCTCGAATACGCCATGCCGCCCACGGGAGGCCTCGGCATCGGCGTCGACCGACTGGTCATGTTCCTCACCGGTCTGACGATCCGTGAGACGCTGCCGTTCCCACTGGTGCGCCGTCGCTGACGCGGCGTGATGGCCCGTCCTGTGGATCGGCTCTGGGCCGAGCGGGTGGATTCGTGCCGCCGCACCGGTGTTGCCGGGGTGCGTCGGACCCGGATCGGGCGACTGATGAGTCATGCAGAAGGATCAGTTGCTCAACCGGCGCCGGGCGTTGATCGCCGGTGCCGCTGTTCTGGGCGCCGCCGGCGTGGCCGGTACGGCCGGTGTACTGGCGGTGAGCGGGGGCGGGACCCCGGCCCGGCCCGCCGCCCCCCCTCCCGTCCCCGCAGCCGGCGCCCAGGCGCGTGGTGCGCTCAGGCCCTCCGCGTACCGCCTCCAGCCCCTGACCGGGTACGGCCCCCCGAGGTCCGCGCCCACCCGGACCCTGGTACGGCACAAGCCGTTCCTGCGGATGTCCGGGCGCGGCCGCAGCATGGTGCTGACCTTCGACGACGGGCCCGACCCCCGCTACACCCCGCACATCCTGGACACCCTCGCGCAGTACGACGTCCACGCGATGTTCTTCGTGTGCGGGGAGACGGCCGTGCGCAACAAGGACCTGCTGGCCCGGATGGCCGACGAGGGTCACGTCGTGGGCAACCACACCTGGTCCCACCCCCTGCTGACCCGGCTCAGCCGCGCCCAGATCCGCTCGGAGATGGTACGGACGAGCGACGTCATCGAGGACGCGTACGGCGAGCGGCCCCAGTGGTTCCGCGCACCCTACGGGGCCTGGAACCGCGCGGCCTTCCAGATCGGCGCGGACCTCGGGATGGAACCGCTGGCCTGGACGGTCGACTCCCGGGACTGGACCACGCCCGGCACCCGCTCCATCGTGGGACGGATCGAGAAGGGGGCCGCCCCCGGCGTCGTCGTGCTCTCGCACGACGCCGGGGGCGACCGCTCCCAGAGCGTCCAGGCCCTGCGCCGCTATCTGCCGCAGCTGCTTGATTCCGGCTACCACGTCTCCGTTCCCCGACGGCACCACACCTGACGGGCTTTCGCCCGCCCGGCCGGGGAACGCTCAGCGGACCTCGGCCAGGCGGGCGAAGGCGACGACGTTCCCGTCGTAGCCGTTCTGCTTGGAGAAACCCCCGCCGCAGGTGATGACCCGCAATTCGGCCGCGCCCTTGGAGCCGTAGACCCGGTCGCCGGGGAAGTTGTTCTTCGCGAACACCTCGATGCCGTAGACCTCGAATACGGCCGTCTTCCCGTCCTTGCGCACGACCTCGACGCGATTTCCCTTCTTGAGGGCCCCGAGTCCGTAGAAAACGGCGGGGCCCTGTGTGTTGTCGACATGGCCGACGACGACCGCGGTGCCCTTCTCGCCGGGGGAGACGGCGCCGGTGAACCAGCCCGCCAGGTTCGGGTCCTCCGGCGGCGGCGCGGCCACCCAGCCGTCCGCGTCCAGGCCGACGGACAGCAACGGCGCGTCGACCCGGATCGACGGGATCCGTACCCGGTCGGGCACGGCGTACGGCAGCGGGGCCGGGTTCTTCAGGAAGGCGCCCTGCGCGGTGCGGCTGTCCGCCGCCGCGGCCGACGCGGGCTGCGGCGGTCCCACGTCGAACTCTCCCGAACCGTTCCGAATGAGCGCGAGACCGGTCAGCAGAACAAGCGCTATCACGCCCCAAGGAGCCCGCTTCTTCGGCCGCTCCTCCTCTTCGGCCAGGCCGGCCAGTTCGGACGCAGACATTCGACTTCCCCTCTCGACGCGGCCGTCGCCACGTCATTCGCGCATACGAGAACGCTAAGTCCCGCGCGCGAAACCGGCGACGCCTCAGACGCGAACGGGTGGCCCGTGCCCCCTTTTGGTGCGCCATCCGAGTCGCCCTGAACAGGAATTTTCTGACGGTCCGTGACCTGCGGTGATATCCGATTGTCGGGTTTTCTCTCGGCGTGTCCTCTCACCAGGACGGACCATCGCCGAAATGCGGTCACGCGCACAGCGTCTGAGGGTCTTTCTGGGAGGCGTTTTCTCGCCGATCGACCGGGGACGGGTCCCGGGGCGCCTCCCGCGGAGGATCACATGCGTACTACACGTGCCCTGGTGGTTTCGGTCGCCGCGGTCGCCGCCCTCGGTCTCGCCGCCCCGGCGGCCGTCTCGCGGGACGGCATGGGCAGCAGCGGCGGCAACGGCTTCACGAACAGCGTGAGCAACATCGTCGCCCTCCCCAGCGTGATCGCGCGGGGCGGCCAGCTGACGGTCACGGTCGACGGATGCCCGCGCGGAGGCACCGCCACCTCCTCGGCGTTCACCTCGCCGGTCAGTCTGTCCCCGGTCCGCGGCACCAACGGGACGGCGAGCGGAACGGCGACCATCAGCGATTCGGCCACCCCGGGGTCGTACAGCATCACGGTCAACTGCAACGGCCGCTCCCCGCTGACCCGTGACGCGGCCTTCACCGTCATCGGCGGTGTGCGCGGCGGTCTCGGCGGCAGCAGTTCCACCGGTGCGACCCCGACCGACATGGCCATCGGCGGCGGGCTCGTGGCCGCGGCCGCCGTAGGCGGCGGGCTGTTCTGGATGCGCCGCCGCAACGAGAAGCGGATCTGACCTCTTCTTCCCCCGGTCTTCCATCCCCCTTCGGAGAACGGGTCGCACGCGCACAGGCTTCGCCCCGGACCCTTGGTGGTTCCGGGGCGAAGGCCTGCGCGGACGGGAGACGCGGTCAGGCACCGTCCTCGCCGGAGCGGCGGCGCGAGAGGCGGTACGCCGCCCCGACCGAGGCGGCTATGAGTGCCGCGCCCAGGCCGATCTCCTTGAGGTCGAGACCGGCGACGCTGCCGCCTTCACCGGCGTGGACGCCCCGGTTGGGGTACAGGGGCACCCGTACGGGGTTGACGTCGGCCGGGCGGCCCCCGGCGATGGTGAGGTTCTTGACCGCGCTCAGACCGGCGCAGTTGAACGTCACCCGGTAGGACATGCCCGGCACGGCGTTCCAGTCGGCCACGGCCGTCGTCGCGGACGATCCCTGCGGGATGACGACCGTGCCGAAGACCGCCGACGAGACGGTCACGGAACTTCGGCAGCCACTGGCGTTGCGGTCCACCTGGAGGGTGACCTGCCCGCCGGCGGCCACGGTGGAGGGCAGGACGCTGTAGCCGGTGGACATGACGTAGTGGTCGTCGTCCGCGACGGCGGCCGCGCAGGAGGTCAGGGCGCCGACGCCCAGCAGTACGGCCGAAGCAACGCGTATCGCGCGCATGTGGTTCCTCCGGGTCCCCGAGGAGCAGCCGCGGATCTTTTCCGCCGGCGCCGGAAATGCACCTCGATGACCGAAACGCTAGGAACACGTGTGCGTCCGCGCGATCGCAGTCGCGCGAATGGGGCAAGCGTGTGGGCCGCTCAGGGGACGGCTGTCCCCGTGAAGGAGCAGTCAGCCCTTGATGTGCGGAAACAGGGACAGGTACGGCTCCGCCGACGCCGCGATGCCTCGGCTGTAGGGCGCGTCGAAGTCCCAGATGAGGAAGAGCAGGAAGGCGATCAGCGCGGAGAACAGTCCGGCGAGGACCAGCTCGCGCAGGGTTCGCCGGATCTGCAGCGCGAAGACCATTCCGATGGTGACCACGGCCCCGCCGATCAGTCCGAACCACACCACGCCCGGCATGGTCGCCCCTGTCGCGCCCGCCCGGGCGGCGCGCGCCTGGTCCGCCGCGGTCACCTGGTCGATGAGCGGCTGATAGGCCTGGGCCTCGAAGTCGCTCTTCGGTTCGTAGTCGGTGACGTCCGCGCGGACGCGGTCGAGGAGCTCGGTGCCGCGCACCGTGACCCGGCCGTCGTCGGCCATCGTCTTCCACTCGGTGGTGACGACGTGTCCGACATAGGCGTTGACATCCGCACGAATGCGGTCGCGGGCGTCGGCCGGGTAGACCCGTACCCGTTCCGAGATCTCGTGCAGCGCGGCGGCCTCCGCCCGGACGTGGTCCTGGGCGGCGCTGCGGGCCTCCCACACACCGGCGATGGCCAGGCCCAGGACGATGGCGTACACCACGCCGATCCACATCGTCATGTACTCGATGACGTCCGGGGTCTCGCTGGGATCCTCGTCCTCGGCCGCCGTGCGGTGCCGTACGAGGGTGACGATGACCACGACGACGCAGGCGGCCAGCATCGCGACGGTGAGAACAAGCCATTCCGGCAAGGGGTGCCTCCAGTAATCAGCTGATCAGCGCGGGCGCAGTGCGGCTACGGCGACCACCGCGGGTGCGGTGATGAGCAGGACGAAGGTGACCGGTGACGTGGCGCCGTGGGTGGGCCGCCTGCGCGGCTGCGTGCGGTGGCGCGGGTAGTTCACCGGAGTCGCGGAAGGACTCGGAACGGGCTTGGCCGACGGCTTCGGTGCCGGTGCGGGCGGCGGTGGCGGAGCGGGCTTCGGGAGGGGTGCCGCCGGCCGGGGGGCCGGCGGGGGAGGCGGCTCGGGCTTCGGCGTGGGCCTGGGCGCCGGTGCCGCTGTCGGCGTCGGCGTCGGCGTCGGTGTGGGTGTGGGGGTAGGGGTGGGCGTGGGCGTGGGTTCGGGGGGTGGGGGCGCCGGGGTCGGGGTCGGTGTGGGCTTCTGGCAGGGCGGGGGAGTGGGCCAGGTGAGGCTCCCGGCGACCGCCACCGCCTCGGTGCCGCCCGGACCGGTCGAGGCGTAGGCGCAGGCGTCCGCCGCCGCCACCCCGGCCGGTGCGCCGACGAGGAGCCAGATGAGCGTCACCAGGGCCAACGCCCTGACGGCGGAGGCGGATTGCGTCGGTTCACGTCGATGCACGACGAAGATCATGAGCCCTGGGTGCGCGGGCACGCCCGGCTGTCCCCCGGATTGCCCCGAACGGGGGATGACCGGGACCGCAGGCCGGATCCGTGGGCGGGCGTGTGTCCGACGGGACGTACGGGTGTGCGGCCCGATGCGCACGGTGTCACAGGTTCCCGAAAGAAATCTGTGTCCCGGTTGAACACAACCGGTGCTCCCGTGCGTACCCATGGTCGTGCGGCGGCGCAGCAGGGCGCTGCAACACCGTTGCGATTATGGGGAGTTGAAGATGAAGACCTCCTGGCGGAGCGCCTCGCTCATGGCGAGTGCTGCGGCAGTGCTGGCGCTCACGACGGCGTGCGGCCAGGAAAGCGGCACCCAGTCGGCGGGCAGCCAGAACGTTGGCGCCACGGCTCCGGCCGGTGGCTACAGCACGGCCGGTACGGGCATCGGCGCCGGTTCCGGCAACGGATACGGGTCCGACTCGAACGGCGAGCAGGCGGAGGCCGGTGAGTCCGCCTCCGCGGGCAAGCTGGCCGTGTCCGCCAACGCGGAACTGGGCGACCTGGTCACGGACAGCGCCGGGATGACGCTGTACCGCTTCGACGAGGACACCGCCGAACCGCCGAAGTCGAACTGCGACGGCGACTGCGCCACCGCCTGGCCGCCGGTGCCCGCGGACGACGCCTCGGCCGGCAAGGGCATCGACAAGGCGCTGCTCGGCGAGGTCACCCGGACCGACGGCAGCAAGCAGCTGACCGTCGGCGGCTGGCCGGCGTACCGCTATGCGAAAGACGTCAACGCGGGGGACATCAACGGCCAGAACGTGGGCGGCAAGTGGTTCGCGCTGGCCCCCGACGGCAAGAAGGCGAAGCTGAGCGACCTGCCCGGCCTGTCCACCCGCAAGGACCCCGACCTCGGCGAGGTCGTCGTCGACAAGAACGGTATGACGGTCTACCGCTTCCTGAAGGACGAGGCCTGGCCCGACCCGGTCTCCAACTGCACCGGCGCCTGCCTGGAGAAGTGGCCGGCCGTGGCCCCCGTGGCGAACGACGACACCAAGGGCGTGCAGAAGAAGGGCCTGATGAGCTTCACCCGGCCCGACGGCGTCAAGCAGCAGACCATCAACTGCTGGCCGATCTACACCTTCGCCGGCGACAAGGAGCCCGGTGACACCAACGGTCAGGGCGTCGGCGGCACTTGGTACGCGGTCGCCCCCGACGGAAAGCCGGTCGGAGCACCCGAAGAGTAGAGATCACCTCCCCAGGGCTGATCACCCCGCCCCGGGTTGCCCGACCTGCAGGTCCGCCCCCTCCGCGCCGCACGGAGGGGGCGGACCGCTTTGCGTGTCTCACCAGGTCCGTGCCCTCTCGACGCTGGCACGTGCCGCAGGCAGTGACCGGGAACGGACGGTCAATTTCCGTTTCCGCTCGCTCGTTTGGCGGGCGATCAGTAGCCTCTGCTCGAACACCGGATCGCCTACGGCTTGGAGAGATACATGGAGCGTCCCGCCTGGGCCCCACGGAGCATCGACATCTCGGTGCCGAGCGTGTCGCGTATCTACGACTACTACCTGGGCGGTTCGCACAACTTCGAGGTCGACCGGGAAGCGGCCCGCAGGGCCATGGAGTTCATGCCGGGGCTTCCCAAGATCATGCAGGCGAACCGGGCGTTCATGCGCCGCGCGGTGCGTTACGCCGTCGACGAGGGCATCACTCAGTTCCTGGACATCGGCTCCGGCATTCCCACCTTCGGCAACGTCCACGAGGTCGCCCAGGCGGCCAGCCCCGTCGCGCGCGTCGTGTACGTCGACCACGACCCGGTGGCCGTCGCGCACAGCCAGGCGGTCCTGGCGGGCAATGAGGACGCGGGCGTCGTCGCGGCGGACCTCCGCAAGCCCCGGGAGATACTCGCCAACCCCGAAGTGCGGCGACTGATCGACCCGAACCGGCCGGTGGCGCTGCTTCTCGTTGCCATACTGCACTTCGTGGAAGACGCGGACGACCCCTACGGAGCGGTGGCCGAACTGCGCGAGGCGCTCGCGCCCGGCAGCCTGCTCGTTCTCACGCATGCCTCCTACGAGGGAGTCCCGCTGCCTCCGGAGCGGGCCGGAGGCGCGGTCGACGTGTACAAGGACATTCGAAACCCGCTGATCATGCGCTCGCGCGAGGAGATCGCGCGGTTCTTCGAGGGGTACGACATGGTGCAACCGGGACTGGTGCCGATGCCGCACTGGCGGCCGGAGACGCCGCCCGACGACGAGGACCCCTGGGCCTTCTCCGGTTTCGCCGGCGTGGGGCGTACCGCGTGAGCGCCGAACCGGACGGCCCGGAGGACAGACTGCGCCGGTTCGCGACGATCTGGAGCCGGGCGGTGTTCCCGGTCACCTCGACGTCCTCGACCCGGCCGGAGTTCGAGGAGCAACTGCTCCCGCTGGCCCGGCGGTTGAGCCAGGCGCTGCGGGCCAGGACCTTCTACGCGGACGAGGGCAGGGCCGTGGGCGCCGCGCTGGTCGCGGCGCACTGCACCGACCCGGAGGCGCTCAGCCGCACACTGGACTGCGTCGACGCCTACCTCGTGCTCTACTGCGGCGAGGACGGCTCCCAGGAGGACCTGCGGGTACGCGCGTCGCGGCTGCAGCACGCCATGGCCGCCGGGTTCGCCGGAGCGCTGCGGCGCCGGACGCTGGCCGAGCAGGAGGCCATCGCGCAGGCGGCCCTGCGGGCCCAGGGCGTGGTGGCGCAGGCGCTGCACGCGACCGAGGCCCGCTTCCGCGCCGTGTTCGAGGGCGCGGCCATAGGCATCGGGATCGCGGACCTCGAGGGCAACATCCTCCAGGTCAACGGCGCTCTGCTGCGCATGTTCGGCATCTCCGAGCAGAACATGCGCGGCCGCAACGTCACGGAGTGGACCCACCCCGACGACGCGCCCCACACCTGGAAGCTCTACGACGAACTCGTCCGCGGCGACCGCGAGCACTACCACGTCGAGAAGGCCTTCTCCCGCCCCGACGGAACGGTTCTCTGGACCAATCTGACGGTCTCCCTGCTGCGCGACGCGGACGGTGATCCGCAGTATCAGCTCGCCCTCATGGAGGACACCACCGAGCGGCGGCTGCTCAACCTCCGGCTGCGCTACGAGGCCACGCACGACGCGCTCACCGGCCTGCCCAACCGCACGTTCTTCTTCGAACGTCTGGAGAAGGCGCTGGCCGCCGGCGAGGGCCAGCGGTTCGGCCTGTGCTACCTCGACCTCGACGGCTTCAAGACCGTCAACGACAGCCTCGGGCACGCGGCCGGGGACCGGCTCCTCGTCGAGGTCGCCGACCGGCTGCAGTCCTGCGCGACCGCGCCCGGCGAGATGGTCGCCCGCCTCGGCGGCGACGAGTTCGTGGCGCTGACCACGGGCCCCGACACCGAGCGCGAGGTGGACGAGCTGGCCACCCGCATCATGAACGCCCTGGTCGCCCCGGTCAGCGTCGACGGCCGGGAGCTGACCGTGCGCGGCAGCATCGGCATCGTCGAGGGTGCGGCGGGCGAGCGCAGCCCGGCCGAGGTGCTGCGCAGCGCCGACATCACCATGTACCGGGCCAAGTCGGCGGGCGGCAACCGGTTCGAGCTCGCCGATCCGGAGGCCGACGCCCGCATGATCACCCGGCACGGGCTGACCACGGCCCTGCCGACGGCCCTGGACCGGGGCGAGTTCTTCATCGAGTACCAGCCGCTGGTCCACCTCGGCGACGGCAGTGTCCGCGGCGCGGAGGCCCTGGTGCGCTGGCTGCACCCGCAGCACGGAGTCCTCGGACCCGACCGGTTCATCCCGCTCGCCGAACACACCGGACTGATCGTGCCGCTGGGCCGCTGGGTCCTTGAACAGTCGGTCCGCCAGGCGCGCGACTGGCGAGAACGCAACGACGACGCCGGCCCGCTCCGGATCAACGTCAACCTCTCGCCCTGCCAGCTCACCCACCCCGGCCTGGTCCAGGACACCGTCGACATCCTGGAGCGCACGGGCGTCGCACCCGACGCGCTCTGCCTGGAGGTCACCGAGTCGGCGCTGATCGGCGCGGACGACGATCTGCTCAAACCGCTGCGCCGGCTGGCCGAGATGGGCGTCGACATCGCCCTGGACGACTTCGGCACCGGCTACTCCAACCTCGCCAACCTGCGCCGGCTGCCGGTGAGCATCCTCAAGCTGGACCGCTCGTTCACCCGGAGCATGCAGCAGTTCCCGGCCGATCCCGTCGACCTCAAGATCGTCGAAGGGATCGTTTCGCTCGCCCACAGTCTGGATCTCGCGGTGACCGTGGAGGGCGTGGAAACCGGGGCACAGGCCGAGCAGCTGCGGATACTGGGCTGCGACACGGCCCAGGGCTGGTACTACGCCCGCCCGGGCCCGCCGGACCGGCTGCACGAGCTGGCACTGGTGGACGCGACGGTGTGACACGGGCTCCAGGGAACGGTAGCGGGCGTGCCGGGGTCGCCCGCGATCATGTGCGGGTGACCCATGAATCCGACGATGTGAACGAGGCGATCGCGGGCGAACTGAGCCTCATGGACCCCGCGGTCCGATCCACCGCCGAGGCTGTCCGCCTGATCGACCCCGAGTTCGTGGAGGTCGGCGCCTCGGGCCGGCGCTACACGTACGAGGAGACGGTCGCCGGGCTGCCCGGGAAACCGGGCAGTTCGGCGGAGGGCCCCCGCTACGAGCCGTCGGCGATCACGGGCGTCCTGCTGGCCCCCGGTCTGGTGCACCTCACGTACGAGACCGTCTTCGACGGCCACCGGGCCCGCCGCAGTTCGCTCTGGCGCAAGCAGAGCGAGGAGACGGGCTGGCGCATGTACTACCACCAGGGCACACCGGTACCGCCGACCTGAGGGCCTCATAGGGGCGTGAGGCTGAAACAGCGTGCGGCTCCGCCGGGTGGGTGCGACAGGCACAGACGACCCGGCCTGTTCGCACGGTGTCCGCCCCCCCGGAGAAGCACGCCTCACCTCTCCAGAAGCATCCGCTGAAGCTCCCTCGCGGCCCGCGGCGGAGCCACATCGCTGCGGTGGGCGAGCGCGATCGTGCGGTGCAGGCCGGGCCGGGCCAACGGGGTCACCCGCAGCCCGCGCCCGGACCGCGCGGCCACCATGCGGGGTACGACGGCCACGCCCAACCCCGCCCGCACGAACCCCAGGACCGCGTCCATCTCTCCGCCCTCCACCGCGAAGTCCGGCTCGAAGCCCTCGGCGCGGCAGGCGGCCACGGTCAGTTCCCGCAGGTCGTAGCCGTGCCGGAACATCACCAGGCGTTCGCCTTCCAGGTCCGGGACGCGGACGGTCCGCCGGCCCCGGCCGGGTGCGGGCGCCTCCGGTGACGACACCACGACCAGGTCCTCGCGCAGCAGCTCCACCGTGGTGAGCGCGGGGGACGGGGTCGGCAGCGGCAGGACGACCAGCGCGAGGTCGAGGGCACCGCGCGCGAGTTCCCGAACGAGATCGTGCGAACCCCCTTCCTCGATCAGCAACTGGATACCGGGGTAGCGGTCGTGGAAGGCGCGCAGCACGTCCGGCAGCAGCCCGGTGCACAGGCTCGGGGTCGCGCCGAGCCGCACCCGGCCGCCGCGCAACTGCACCAATTCCTGAACCTCGTGGCGAGCCGTGTCCGCGTCGGCGAGGATCCGCCGGGCCAGCGGAAGCAGCGCTTCGCCCGCGTCGGTGAGCGTGATGTTGCCGCGGGCACGCTGGAACAGGTCCGCGCCGAGCTCCCGCTCCAGGGCCTTGATCTGTTGCGAAAGCGACGGCTGGGCGACATGGACCAGGTCGGCGGCCCGGGTGAAGTGCCGGGTCTCGGCGACCGCCACAAAGTACTGGAGCTGCTGGAACTGCACCGACCCATCATAGGCGCCCCCTATGGAAACCAGCCGGACCATGTCTTGGACCGATGGGGCCATCCGGCCCTAGCGTCATATGCCATGGCTCTGGCAACGCGGACGGACCGACGGCCGTCCATGGCACGCACCATGTGGGACAGCTCCGTCGGCAAGAAGACGGTGATGGCGGTCAGCGGCATCGTCATGCTGCTGTATCTGGTCGCCCATGTGATCGGCAATCTGAAGATCTTCTTCGGTCCGGACGAGTTCAACCACTACGGGCACTGGCTGCGCACCGTCGGCGAACCGTTCATGCACTACGAGTGGACGCTGTGGCTGATCCGGGTCGTGCTGGTCGTCGCGGTCGTGGCGCACGCCGTCTCCGCGTACCAGCTCAGCCGGCGTGACATCAAGGCGCGCCCCCGCAAGTACGTCCACAGGAAGCCGCGGTCCAGTTACGCGACGCGCACCATGCGCTGGGGCGGGATCATCCTCGGCCTGTTCATCGTGTGGCACATCCTCGACCTGACCACCGGCACCGTGCACTCCGGCGGCTTCCAGGAGGGCCACCCGTACCAGAACGTCGTGGACACCTTCTCCACCTGGTACGGCAACGTGATCTACATCGTCGCGATGCTCGCTCTCGGCCTGCACATCCGGCACGGCTTCTGGAGTGCCGCCCAGACCCTCGGCGTCGGCAGCCGCACCCGCGACCGCGCCCTGAAGACCGTCGCAGTCGTCCTCGCGCTGCTGCTCACGGCCGGTTTCATCGCCGTACCCGTGGGCGTCATGACCGGAGTGGTGAACTGACATGACCACCTATGCGGACTACAAGACCGGCGAGCCGGCCCTCGACACCAAGGCGCCGTCCGGCCCGGTCGGCGAGCGCTGGGACAAGCGCCGTTTCGAGGCCAGGCTGGTCAACCCGGCCAACCGGCGCAAGCACACGGTGATCGTCGTCGGGACCGGCCTCGCGGGCGGCTCCGCGGGCGCCACACTCGCCGAACAGGGTTACCACGTCGTCCAGTTCTGCTACCAGGACTCCCCGCGCCGCGCCCACTCGATCGCCGCCCAGGGCGGCATCAACGCGGCGAAGAACTACCGCAACGACGGCGACTCGGTGCACCGGCTGTTCTACGACACGGTAAAGGGCGGCGACTTCCGGGCGCGCGAGTCGAACGTGCACCGGCTCGCGCAGATCTCGGTGGAGATCATCGACCAGTGCGTGGCGCAGGGCGTGCCCTTCGCCCGCGAGTACGGCGGCCTCCTCGACACCCGCTCCTTCGGCGGCGTCCAGGTCTCCCGCACCTTCTACGCCCGCGGCCAGACGGGCCAGCAGCTGCTGCTCGGCGCGTACCAGGCGCTGTCACGCCAGATCGCCGCGGGCAACGTCGAGATGCACCCCCGCACCGAGATGCTCGACCTCATCGTCATCGACGGGCGGGCGCGGGGGATCGTGGCCCGGGACCTGATCACCGGCAAGACCGACGCCTACTTCGCGGACGCGGTCGTCCTCGCCAGCGGCGGCTACGGAAACGTCTTCTACCTGTCGACGAACGCCATGAACTCCAACGCCACCGCCATCTGGCGGGCGCACCGGCGCGGCGCCCACTTCGCCAACCCCTGCTTCACACAGATCCATCCGACCTGCATCCCGCGCACCGGCGACCACCAGTCCAAGCTCACCCTGATGAGCGAGTCGCTGCGCAACGACGGCCGGATCTGGGTCCCGAAGGCGAAGGGCGACCGGCGGCCCGCGAACCAGATCCCCGAGGACGAGCGCGACTACTACCTGGAGCGTATCTACCCGTCCTTCGGCAACCTGGTGCCGCGTGACATCGCCTCCCGCGCCGCGAAGAACGTCTGCGACGAAGGCAGGGGCGTCGGACCCGGCGGCCAGGGCGTCTACCTGGACTTCGCGGACGCCATCGAGCGGATGGGACGGAAGGCCGTCGAGGCCAGGTACGGCAACCTCTTCGACATGTACCAGCGGATCACCGACGAGGATCCGTACGAGGTGCCGATGCGGATCTACCCCGCCGTCCACTACACGATGGGCGGCCTGTGGGTCGACTACGACCTCCAGACCACCGTCCCCGGCCTGTTCGCGATCGGCGAGGCCAACTTCTCCGACCACGGCGCGAACCGGCTCGGCGCCTCCGCGCTGATGCAGGGCCTGGCCGACGGCTACTTCGTGCTGCCGGCCACCATCAACGACTACCTCGCCCGCAACCCGCGCCACGAGGCGGTCACCGCCCGACACCCCGTCGTACGGGAGGTGCTGGCCGAGACCGAGGACCGGCTCAACCTGCTCCTGTCCGTCGACGGCGACCGCACCCCCGACTCCTTCCACCGCGAAGTCGGGGAACTCATGTGGGAGTTCTGCGGCATGGCCCGCACCGACGGCGGACTGCGCAAGGCCCTGGAGCGCATCCCGCAGATCCGCGAGGAGTTCTGGCGGCGCATCAAGGTGCCCGGCACCGGCGAGGAACTCAACCAGTCACTGGAGAAGGCCAACCGCGTCGTCGACTACCTGGAGCTCGCCGAGCTCATGTGCCTCGACGCCCTGCACCGCGCCGAGTCCTGCGGCGGCCACTTCCGCGAGGAGTCGCAGACGCCCGACGGTGAGGCCGCCCGCAGGGACGAGGAGTTCTCGTACGCGGCCGCATGGGAGTTCACCGGCACCGGTGAGGCGCCCGTCCTGCACAAGGAAGACCTGGTCTTCGAGTACGTCCACCCCACTCAGCGGAGCTACGCATGAAGCTCACCCTGCGCGTCTGGCGGCAGAAGAACGCCGGCGCCGAAGGCGCCATGTCCACATACGAGGTGGACGGGATCTCCTCCGACATGTCCTTCCTCGAGATGCTCGACACCCTCAACGAGGAGCTCATCCTCAAGGGCGAGGACCCGGTCGCCTTCGACCACGACTGCCGCGAGGGCATCTGCGGTGCCTGCTCGCTCGTCATCAACGGCGACGCGCACGGGCCGGAGCGCACCACCACCTGCCAGCTGCACATGCGGTCCTTCTCGGACGGCGACACGATCGACATCGAGCCGTGGAGGGCGTCGGCGTTCCCGGTGATCAAGGATCTGGTGGTGGACCGGTCGGCGTTCGACCGGATCATCCAGGCCGGTGGATACATCACCGCTCCGACCGGCGCCGCGCCGGAGGCGCATGCGACGCCGGTGCCGAAGCCGGACGCCGACTTCGCGTTCGAGCACGCGGAGTGCATCGGCTGCGGGGCGTGCGTCGCGGCCTGCCCGAACGGGGCGGCGATGCTGTTCACTTCAGCCAAGGTCAACCATCTGAACGTGCTGCCGCAAGGCGCGCCCGAGCGCGAGACCCGTGTCCTCGACATGGTGGCGCAGATGGACGAGGAGGGGTTCGGAGGGTGCACGCTCGCCGGCGAGTGCGCCACCGCCTGCCCGAAGGGCATTCCGCTCGGGTCCATCACCGGCATGAACAAGGAGTGGCTGCGGGCTGCGCGGAAGGTGAAGCGGTAGCACCGTAGCGGGAGGCCGTCTTCGGGAACTGCGGGTCCGTTGTGGCCGGCCGCGCCCACGCGGCCCCCGACCCCCGGGGGGTGCTGTGAACGTTCACCGAAAGGTGCGGACGGACGGGGCCGGGAGTGGTGCTCAACCCCCGGCCCCGCCGAATATCCGTGACTTCCGGGGAGCACGAGCGGTGTCCGGCGCCCGTGCGAGGCTCTCGGCGCCGCGCCGACGAGACCCGGAAGTGGCTGGAGGGCTGCGCCCCGGCCAAGTGACCGTCACCCGCCCGTCACCGCGGAACTCGCGCACGCCGTGGCGGGCGCCGGCACCCCGACCGTGCCGTTCAGCAACCCCACATCCCGGCTCCGGCCACAGGTCACGACCCGGCCAGACGGCATCGGAAGAACAGGTACGCGCAGGCCGCACGTGACCGGCCTGTTCTTCCCCGCTCAGGCCTGACCGGCCCGTGACCAGGAGAGAGCCATGACCGCCGTATCCGCTCTGGACGCCCCGCCCCAGTCCGCGGTCCCCTCCCGCTACACCGTCGCCCTCGCCCGCGACGAGGCCGACGTGCGTGCCGCGCAACGGCTGCGCCACGAGGTGTTCGCCGGCGAGATGGGCGCCCTGCTGTCCACCCCGCGGCCCGGGCTGGACGTCGACGCCTTCGACGCGTACTGCGACCACCTGCTTGTCCGGGACACCGTCACCGGGCAGGTGGTCGGCACGTACCGGCTGCTGCCGCCCGAGCGTGCCGCGATCGCCGGACGTCTGTACTCCGAGGGCGAGTTCGCCCTCGCCCCGCTCGACGCGATCCGGCCCGGTCTGGTGGAGGCCGGCCGCTCCTGCGTGCACCCCGACCACCGCGACGGCACCGTCATCGGACTCATCTGGGCCGGCATAGCCCGCTACATGGTCGACCGCGGCCACGAGTGGCTCGCCGGCTGCTGCTCCATCCCGCTGGCCGACGGGGGCGCCGTGGCGGCGGCCACCTGGGACCGGGTGCGGGACAGGCACCTGGCCCCGGACGAGTACCGCGTACGGCCGCTGCTGCCCTGGAACGACGAGGGCGTGGCCCGTCCCGCCCGCACCGAGCTCCCCCCGCTGCTGCGCGGCTACCTCCGTCTGGGCGCCTGGGTGTGCGGGGAGCCCGCCCACGACCCGGACTTCGGGGTCGCGGACCTGTACGTGCTGCTGCCGATGCACCGGGTCGACCCGCGCTATCTGCGGCGCTTCCTCTCCCTCGTCCCGGCCTGATGAGCGGCTGGCTGCCCACCGCGCCCTGCACCCCGGGGGCGTGCGTGGAGCCGACGGGGTCCGCCACCGCCGTACCGCGTGCGGTCCTGCGGCTGGCGGCGGTCGTGGTGCTGGTGCTCGCCGGGGTCCTGCTCTCGCCGCTCGGCGGGCGGATCCCCGCCGGGCCGGTCCGGCGGTGGGGCCGGGCCGTCGTGCGGGCCGCGGGAGTGCGGGTCCGTATCACCGGCAGCGCCGCGCCCACCGGCGGGCTGCTCCTGGTCGCCAACCACATCTCCTGGCTGGACATCCCCCTGCTGGCCGCCGTGCGCCCGGCCCGGATGCTCGCCAAGACCGAGATCCGGCACTGGCCCGTGGCGGGGGCCCTCGCCGCACGCGGCGGTGTCCTTTTCATCGACCGCGACCGCCTGCGCGCGCTGCCCGACACGGTCGCCCGTATCGCGCAGGTCCTGCGCGCCGGGCAGGCGGTCGCGGTCTTCCCCGAGGGCAGCACCTGGTGCGGGCGCGCCCAGGGCACCTTCCGCGGGGCGGTCTTCCAGGCCGCGCTCGACGCCGGTGTCCCGGTGCAGCCGGTGCGGCTGCACTACCGGACCGCCGGGGGAACGGCCACCACGGCGCCCGCCTTCGTCGGCGAGGACACCCTGCTCGCCTCGCTGTGGCGGGTGGCGTCGGCGCGCGGGGTGGTGGCCGAGGTCGAGGTACGGGCCGCGATCGCCCCGGGCACGCACCCCGACCGCCGTTCACTGGCCCGGGCAGCCCAGCCGGTCACTCCCGGGACCGGCGGGGGCCTGGCCACGAGGTGCGGCGGGCAGTCCCGGGCAGGGGTCTGACGCCTACCGCAGGGCACGGGCCGGATACGGCGCCGCCGCACTCCCGTCCGCCGCCGCGACCTGCGTCGGCGTCCCCGCCGCCCGTCAAGGGCACGAAGCGTCAGCAGCGGGAAGAGGGCGCCTGGGTGGGCCTGATCCCGTAGGGCTACCGCGTCGCCCGAAGCGGGCGGCGGCGATCACGGAACTCACACCGGGTTCAACGCGTGACGGGCCGGGGCATTCCCGGCGCCTTCCGCGCCGAAACCAGCCGAAAACCAGGTGACCGCGATCCCGCAGGTCACCACAATGGAGCAAGCCCGCATGACGGCCGCACACATCCACCACGCCCAGCCCAAGGAAGGCGGCCGACCATGACCGTCCCCAACGTCCTGCTGTCCGGCATCGTCGGTTCGACCGCGTACGGGCTCGCCCGCGAGGGCTCCGACATCGACCGCCTCGGCGTGTTCGCCTCGCCCACCGAGACCCTGCTCGGCCTGCACACACCGAAGGAGTCCCACGTCACCACGGCGCCGGACCGCACTCTGCACGAGGCCGTGAAGTGGTGCCGCCTCGCGCTGGGCGGCAACCCGACCGCCATGGAGCTGGTCTGGCTGCCGGCCGAACTGTACGAGGTCCGCACACCGCTCGGCGACGAACTGATCGGCATCCGGACCTCGTTCCTGTGCGCCAAACGTGTCCGGGACGCCTATCTCGGCTACGCCACCCAGCAGTTCCGCCGGCTCGAAGCGCGAGGCGACGGCTCCCTCTCCGCGGACACCCGTAAGCGCACCGCCAAGCACGCCCGGCACCTGAAGCGGCTGTGCCACCAGGGCCTCGCGCTGTACACCACCGGGCAGCTGGCCATCCGCGTGGAGAACCCCGAGGAGTACCACGACTTCGGCGAACGGGTCGCCGCGGACCCGTCGGCCGCCCGGCCCCTCCTCGGCCACTACGAATCGGCCTTCGACGAAACCCGCACCGCGCTGCCGGACCGGCCCGACGAGGCGGCCGTGGAGGCGTGGCTTCGCCGGGTCCGGGATCACTTCTACCGTCCCGCAGCTCATGAACCTCTGCCGTCCGGCAGCTCGTGACATTCGGGGTGTGGTCAGCGGCGGGACCGCACGCGCGCGTCCCGTGGAGGCCGGATGAACTGCAACTCCAGGGTGAGCGGCGGCTCGGCGACCCCGGGTCCGCCGGCCGCCGCCCACTGCACGACCTCCTCGGTGCTCTCGTCGTCCATGACGAACCCGATCCAGGCGGCCCGGCCTCCGGCACGGCGCCCGGCGGCCGAGGGGCGGACGACGATGACGTTGGCCTGGTCGCAGGGGCCCAGGCAGTCGGTCGTACGGACCTGGAAGCCGTGCTCGGACGCGGCGGCCCGCAGTAGATCGAGCTGCCACGCGTGGTCGGTGCCGGGGTGTTTGCGGGCGTCGCCGCAGCAGCAGCCCCGGCAGACGACGAGGGTGCAGGAGCCGGTCAGGGGTGTACGGGGCGTCGAGGACATGGGAGAAGCATGAGGCCTTCGACGATCACCGGGTGTGGGCGGGGTGCCCTTCCGGTCAGAAGCGCCCCGATGTTCGTCCCGCTCCGCGGCACCGGACGTGCCACAGGGGTGCCGGTCGGGGGCCCGCCACGCCCCGCCCCGCTCCGCCACGCCCCGCCTCGCCGAGGCGTCGGCGTCGGCGTCGAAGCCCGTACCGCCGTTCACGCAGGTGCTGTTGCGCTGCCGGGGGGCCGGTCCCGTTCCAGCCTGGTGCGGGCCCCGTCTAGGGTGAGCGGTGTGACCGACAGCAGACCACCGCTCGCCGTGTTCGACCTCGACAACACCCTCGCCGACACGGCACACCGCCAGAGGTTCCTGGAGCGCAAGCCGCGCGACTGGGACGCCTTCTTCGCGGCCGCGCCACAGGATCCCCCGATCGCGGAGGGCATCGAGCTGGTGCTGGAGAGCGCGCAGGAGTGCGAGATCGTCTACCTCACCGGGCGGCCCGAGCGCTGCCGGCGCGACACGCTCGACTGGCTCACCGGGCACGGGCTTCCCGAAGGACGCGTCTTCATGCGGCGCAACGACGACCGCAGGCCCGCCCGGCGCACCAAGCTGGAGATCCTCCGGCGGCTCGCCCGCACCCGGGAGATCCGCGTTCTGGTGGACGACGACGAGCTGGTGTGCGAGGACGCCCGCCGAGCGGGGTTCACCGTCGTACGGGCGGACTGGACCGCCCCCTCCGGCGCGCTCAAGGAGGCGCAGGAGAGGGAGGGGCGGACCTGAGCACCGGATCCCGGCGGCGGCGAGCGCCGGGTCCGGCCCCAGGCCGTCAGTCGACGTCCTCGATGCGGAAACCGACTTTGAGGCCGACCTGGAAGTGCTCGATCTGCCCGTTCTCGATCTGACCCCTGACCTGGGTCACCTCGAACCAGTCCAGGTTGCGCAGGGTCTGCGAGGCACGGGCGATGGCGTTGCGGACGGCCTGGTCGACACCCTCGTGCGAGCTGCCGACGATCTCCGTGACCCGGTAGGTGTGGTCCGTCATGCGGGTGCTCCTCTCCGCCGTGACAGGATCGTCACGCGTCATTCCACGGTGCCCCAAGCCGCGGCGGAGCGCGAGACGACCCGTCGGCCGCCGTCACCTCGCCGCGCTCAGCGACAGCGCGAAACGGCCCTCGCGGTCCGTCCACCAGTGGGTCAACTCCAGGCCGGAAGCGGCGAGTTCGGTGCGTACGCCGTCCTTCCGGAACTTCGCCGACACCTCCGTGCGCAGTTCCTCGCCCGCCGCGAAGTCGACGGCGAGATCGAGCGCCGGGATCTTCACGGTCTGCTCGGTACGGGAGCGCAGCCGCATCTCGATCCACTCGTTCTCGGCGTCCCACAGCGCGACGTGGTCGAAGGCGCCGGCATCGAAGTCGGCGCCCAGCTCGCGGTTGACGACGGTCAGGACGTTCTTGTTGAACGCGGCCGTTACTCCCGCAGCGTCGTCGTACGCCCTGACCAGGACCTTCTCGTCCTTGACCAGGTCCGTGCCGAGCAGCAGGGCGTCGCCGGGTGCGAGCAGGGCGCGTACCGAGTCCAGGAACACGGCGCGCTCGGCCGGCAGCAGATTGCCGACCGTGCCGCCGAGGAACGCCACCAGCCGGGGACCCGGCGTGTCCGGCAGCGTCAGCCCGGTGGTGAAGTCGGCGATCAGCGCGTGCACGTTCAGCTCCGGCCGCTCGGCGACGAGGGCCTGTCCCGCCCGGGTGAGGGCGCTCTCGCTGACGTCTACCGGGACGTACGTGTGCTGCCCGGTCAGCGCGTCGATCAGGTACCGCGTCTTCTCCGAGGAGCCGGAGCCCAGTTCGACCAGGGTGCGGGCACCGGTCGCGGCGGCGATCTCGCCGGCCCGGGCGCTGAGGATCTCCCGTTCGGCGCGGGTGGGGTAGTACTCGGGCAGCTCGGTGATCTGCTCGAACAGGTCGCTGCCGTGGGCGTCGTAGAACCACTTCGGTGGCAGCGTCTTGGGGGTGCGGGTGAGGCCCTGCTGCACGTCGGCGCGCAGGGCGGCCTCCGTGGCGTCCTCGGGCAGGGTGCGGGTGAGAAGGAACGGACTCACGTATGGGGCTCCTTCGCGGGTGCGGGCGGTGCGGGCGGTGCGGGCGGTGCGGGTGCCAGGGGGTCGCTCGGCTCCTTGAGCGGGGTGAGCAGCACGTCCGTGCGGCTCGCGGCGAGCAGGGTGCGGTCGGGGACCTCCTGCCAGTGCGGGTCGTCGTCGTAGGGTTCGGAGGCCACGACGGTGCCGCCGCCGGGCCGGAGCAGGTACCAGAGGGTGTCGCCCCAGGCGGTCGCGGCGATGGCCTCGCCGTTGGTGAGCAGGAGGTTGAGCCGGGAGCCGGGAGCCGCCTCGGCCACTTCCAGGACCGTGTCGGCCAGCGCCTGCCCGGCCTCGAGTTGATTCGCCGTTCGCCGCCGGGACGCTGCAGCCGGTGTCGACACCGCGATCGTGCTCAGCCCTTCGGGCCTCCGCGCGCTCGCGATCCCGGCACCGTCGCGCCCCTTCGGCTCACCCGCGATGCCGCCTCGCAGCCGGGCGAGGACCAGCGCCCACACGAGTGCGGAGTCGTTGCGGGCCTCCAGGGACAGGACGTCCACCGCCGGCAGGCTCCGCACGAGGGGCGCGAGCGAGCCCGGCCAGCCCTTGACGGCGCCGTTGTGGCTGAACAGCCAGGGCCCCGCGGTGTACGGTGCCGCCGCGGCCTCCGCGTCGGCGCCGGAGAGGGTCGCGTCCCGCACCGCGGCGAGCACGGCCCCCGAGCGTACGACGCGCGCCAGGTCGGCCAGGGACTGGTCCGCCCAGACGGGCCCGGCCCGGCGGTAACGCGCCGGAACCGGGTCCCCCTCCGCGTACCAGCCGACGCCGAAACCATCGGCGTTGACCGTCCCGTACCGCTGGCGCCGCGGCGCCCAGGACTGGCGGTACAGGCTGTGCGGCGGCTCGACGAGGATCCTGCCGAGCGGCTCCTCCGGTCCCAGATAGGCAAGGTGACGGCACATCAGACGTCCGCCGAACGGGCCGTGCGGAACCCGGAGAAGATCTGCCGCCGGACCGGATAGTCCCAGTTGCGGAACGTTCCCCGGCAGGCCACCGCGTCCACGGCGAACGAACCTCCGCGCAGCACCTTGTACTCCGGCCCGAAGAACACCTCCGAGTACTCCTTGTACGGGAACGCGGTGAAGCCCGGGTACGGCAGGAAGTCGCTCGCCGTCCACTCCCACACGTCGCCGATCAACTGCCGTACGCCGAGCGGCGATTCGCCCTCCGGGTAACTGCCCGCCGGGGCCGGGCGCAGATGCCGCTGTCCCAGGTTGGCGTGCTCGGGCGCGGGGTCGGCGTCGCCCCACGGGTAGCGCGTCGAGCGGTCGCCCGCAGGGTCGTGCCGGGCGGCCTTCTCCCACTCGGCCTCGGTGGGCAGCCGGCGTCCGGCCCAGCGGGCGTAGGCGTCGGCCTCGTACCAGCACACGTGCAGCACCGGCTCGTCGGGCGGCACGACCTCGGTCACGCCGAAGCGGCGCCGCAGCCACTGCCGTCCGTCACGGCGCCAGAACAGCGGTGCGCCGATGGAGTTGCGGCGGATGTGGGACCAGCCGTCCGCCGTCCACCACCGCTCGTCGTCGTAGCCGCCGTCCTCCATGAACGCCTGGTACGCGGCGTTCGTCACCGGCGTCGTGTCGATGTGGAACGGCGCCACCTCGCGCCGGTGCGCCGGGCGTTCGTTGTCCAGGGACCACGGCTCGGTCGAGGTGCCCATCATGAACGGGCCGCCCGGGACGAGGACTTCCGCCGGACCGGTGAACAACGGCGCGGGTTCCGGGTCCGGTGCGGTCAGGACCTGGGGGCCCGTGCGGAGCTGATGGGTGATCAGCATCGTCTCGTCGTGCTGCTGTTCGTGCTGCGCGATCATCCCGAAGGCGAAGCCCGCCTCGGTCAGGCGCGTCCCGTGGAACGCGGTGCTCTCCAGCACGTCCAGCGCCCGCCCGCGCACGTCCGCCGCGTACCGGCGCGCCTCGTCCGGCGGCAGCAGGGGCAGAGTCGGGCGCTCGGAGCGCGGGTGCTCGAAGGCGTCGTAGAGGCTGTCGATCTCCGGGCGCAATGCCTCCTGGCCGGCGACGGCCCGCAGCAGCCACTGCTCCTCCTGGTTGCCGATGTGCGCCAGGTCCCACACCAGCGGCGACATCAGCGGCGAGTGCTGCGCCGTCAGGTCGGGCTCCTCCACACAGGAAGTCAGCAGCGTCGTACGGTCCCGGGCCGTCACGAGCGTGGTCAGCGCCCGTTTCCGGAACGCCTCGACGTCGAGGGCGGGGTCGGTCATGTGCGGATGTCCTTCCCGTGCGGGCGACGGCTCGCGCCGTACAGCTCGTCCAGCAGATCGTCGGCGGGGCAGCGGCCCCGGCTCACGTAGCGGTCCAGGTAGGCCGTGACGGCGTCCGTGACCCAGGGGGCGGCGCCGAGCCGGGGCAGGGCCTCCACAGCGGCCTTGAAGCACGTGACGGCCACCTCGTGCAGCTCGGGGTCGGCCAGGCCGTGCCGCGCCGCGTCGAGCCACAGCGGGTTGTGCGGCGCGGGCAGCGACAGGGACCGCTCGGCCAGCGGCTTCACCGCCCGGTAGGCGGTCTCGGCGGCCTCCGGATCGTCGAACAGCGCCGTCGTCACGGCGAGCGGCACGACCCACCCGTCGTCGCCGGGCTGCGCGTCGATCATGCGCAGTTCGAGGTGCCCACGGGGCCTGATCGGCGGGAACAGGGTCGTGACGTGGTAGTCGAGATCCGCCCGCGTCGGCGGCCTGGGCGCCCCCGACCTGGTCCACTCCCGGAAGGTCAGCCACTCCGGGACGTCCCAGGGCCCGCCGTCCTGCCGTACGCACATCACCGGCGCGTCCAGCACGTGCCGGGCCCAGCCGGTGCGCGGGTCGGCGTGCAGCGGGGGCGCGCCCGCCCGGCCTGCGCCGATCTCCATCCACAGCAGCTGGCGGGTCGAGAGCCAGCCGGTGGGCTCGTGTCCGGCGAGGGGGGAGTTGGCGAACGCGGCGACCAGGACCGCGCCCAGCTGGTGCGCCAGCCACCAGCGCCGCCCGTGGCCGAGCGGCCCCGGTTCCTCGTGTCCGGCGTCCAGGCACACCTGGACGGAGGCCGAGGTGCACATCATGGCGCGGCCGGCCGGGCCGGTGCGGTCGAGGCAGGTCTCCATGGCGTCGTAGCGCGGTTCGTGCAGGTACCGGCGGGGCGAGTGCCAGGGATCATGGCCGATGCCGACGAGAGCGAGATCGTCCTTGGCGAGGACCGCGCGGACGGCGTCGAGGTCGGCGGAGACGGTACCGATGCACTCCATCAGCGAGGCGGCGGGCGGCGAGCTCAGTTCCAGCTGGCCGCCGGGTTCCTTGGTGAGCGCCGACCTCAGGTGCACGGTCCGCAGTGCGGCGTAGGCCGCTTCGAGTTGTGCGGATGTTACGGGGAGCTGCGGTGTGCGCAGCCCGTGGATGAGCCATTCGACTTCCACCCCGACCCTGCGGGGCGGGCCGGTTTTGAAACAGATGCCCCGGACCAGGGCCTCCACCTCGGCTTCGGTGAGGCCGGTGCGGGGCTCCGTACAGTCACTCGCCGGACAGACACTAGGCGAATCGGACATGTCGGAAACCTCCAGAGGGTCCACGATGCCACCGGCCCGGGTCCGGGCGGGGCCCGGGCGAAGGCACTCGTTCCACCCAAGCCCCTCCCGCCGCTCGGCACAAGGGGGCAAATCACCGCAACCGGGGCCGGTGATCTCCGTCCCCGCGGCATTCTCGGGACGTGCACCGCACCGGAAAACTCTGTTGCACCGCATGACCAGCATCGCTCACGATGCGTTCATGAGCACGACGGGGGAGATCGCGCGGCGCGCGATCGTGGCGCCCACGGGGGTGGCGCCATGAGCGCGCGGCTGCGCGGCATCGCACAACAGACGGAGCAGATCGTGGCGGCCGGGGCGTATCGCGCGCCCGACGGGCGCGAGGTGTCCATCCTGGCGGAGGCGGAGGCGGCGCGCTCCGGCACGCGGATGCACGGGCCCGGTCCTGTGCAGGCGCCACCGGTCCCGCCGGCGGACACCTTGTTCGAGGTCACGGGGGAGAGCAGCCTCGAAGCCGCCCGCCGGCTCGTCCTCGCCGGTCCGGTGGCCGTCCTGAACTTCGCCTCGGCCCGCAACCCGGGCGGCGGCTACCTCAACGGCGCCCAGGCCCAGGAGGAGGCCCTGTGCCGGGCCTCCGCGCTGTACGCGTGCCTGACCGGGGTCCGGGAGTTCTACGACCAGCACAGGGCGCACCGCGACCCGTTCTACACGGACCGTGTCATCCACTCACCCGGCGTGCCGGTCTTCCGTGACGACCGCGGACGGCTGCTTGCCGAGCCCTACACCGCCGGATTCCTGACCGCCGCGGCGCCCAACGCGGGCGTCGTCCTGCGAACGGCGCCGGAACGCGCGGGCGAGCTGCCGCAGGCCCTCGCCGTACGGGCCGAGCGGGTCCTGGAGACGGCCGTGGCCCACGGCTACCGCCACCTGGTGCTGGGAGCCTGGGGCTGCGGGGTGTTCCGCAACGACCCGGCGCAGGTGGCGGGAGCGTTCCGGGCGCTGCTCGGGCCAGGCGGGCGATTCGAAGCAATGTTCGAACAAGTGGTGTTCGGAATCCTCGACCGCACACCGGGGGCCGTGACCCGGGAGGCTTTCGTACGGGCGTTTCCGGAGCGCCGGCTCCAAGTCTGACGTGGAGCCTCAGCTCCAGCCGTGGCGCTCCCGCAGCCGGTGCCGCACCAGATCGAACCGCATCCGGTCAAGGGCACAGGCCTCCCGCCGCATGCCCTCCTCGTGGAGCCGCAGGATCCGGCCCACGTCCACCCACGAGTCCCGCCCCGACCGGTCCCACGGCCCGCTCCCGATCGGCACCCACCGGGGCAGGCCCCGGCCCCACTGGTGCGGCTTCGCCGCGCATCCTGTTGCGCCGTCGTGCCGCTTGCTGGAGAGCTGCACGGCGAGGAAGGTCCCGCCCGCCTCACGGGCGACGACGAGCACGGGACGGTCCTTGCCACGGCCGTCGTTCTCCTCGAAGGGGACCCAGGTCCAGACGATCTCACCGGGATCCGGGTCCCCGTCGTGCGCGGGCGAGTACTCCGTGCGCACCCGGCCCACCTCGCGAGGGTCGGCCTCCGTGGTGGCGGAGTCACCGTGCCGGCCGGGGACGTTCTCATCGGTAAACGCAGTCACGGGGCCACGGTAGAGCCTCGGTCCCGGACCGCCCGCCTCACCCCTCGTCCTTCTCCACCGGCACCTTCTGCGCCGACGGCGGCACGAAACCGTTCAGCACCGAAGCCCCGTTCGCACCTTGGCCGTTCTGATTCATCGAGGTCAGCAACTGGCGTGCCAGGCCCAGGCCGGTACCGCCCATGGTGAGCGCCTTGGCGAACATGTCGGCCATGCCGTCGGCGCCGTTGAGCAGCACCATGTTGTCGACGTTGCCGAACGCGGACGCGCCCGCCTTCACGATCTCCGGCCAGTTCTCGGCGAGTTGCTGAGCGACGACCGCCTCCTGGTTCTCGGCGAGGGCGGCGGCCCGGGCCTTGATGGCCTCGGCCTGGGCGAGGCCCTGAGCCTTGGCCGCCTCGGCCTGCGCGAGTCCCCTGGCCTGCGCCGACGCCGCCTCGGCCTCACCGGTGGCGCGTGTCGCCGCCGCCGTGGCCGCGCCCCGCGACTTGGTCGCCTCGGCCTCGGCGGCCGCAGCCGTCTTCACCCGGGTCGCCTCGGCGACGGCCGCCAGTTCCGTCTCCTTCGCCTTGGCCTGGGCCGCCGAGATCCGTGCGTCGCGCTCGGCCTCGGCCAGCGTGCGCTTCTCGTAGGCCTTCGCGTCCGCGGGCTTGCGGACGTCGGCCTGGAGCTGCTGCTCACGCCGGTGTGCTTCCAGTTCGGCGACCCGCGTCTCCTGGACCACGACCTCCTGCCGGGCCCCTGCGTCGGCCAGCGGGCCCGCCTGCCGTGCCTTCGCCGCCGCCTTGTCGCGCTCGGCCTGGTAGCCGGCCTGGAGGATCTCGCTGTCCCGGGTCGCCTCCGCCATCTTGGCGAAGGACTGCTGCTCGGCCTCGGTGGCCAGCCGGTTCGCCTCGGCCTGCGCGATCCGCGCGTCCCGCTGGACGGCCGCCGCGTGCGGGGCGGCCAGGTTCTGGATGTACCCGGTCGGGTCCTCGATCTCGTGGATCTGCAGCGAGTCGACGATCAGACCGAGCTTCTCCATCTCCGTGCCGCAGGCCGCCCGGGTCTGCCCGGTGAGCTTCTCCCGGTCGCGGATCATGTCCTCGACCGTCAACCCGCCGACGATGGACCGCAGATGACCGGCGAAGACGTTGTGCACCCGCTCCGACATCAGCTTCTGCTGGTCGAGGAAGCGGCGCCCCGCGTTGGCGATCGACACGAAGTCGTCGCCCACCTTGAAGATGACCACGCCCCGCACCTTGAGCGGAATGCCCTGGTGGGTCACGCAGTCCACGTGCAGCTCGGTCTCGTTCAGGTCGAGCGAGAGCTTGCGCACCGCCTGCACGCCGGGCAGCACCAGCGTGCCGCGCCCCGTGACGATGCGGAATCCCATGCCCTCCCCGAGGCCCTCCGTCCTGTGCTTGGAGCCGGAGATGATGAGCGCCTCATTGGGTTCCGCGACCCGCCACATCATCTTGAACAGACCGATGAGAACGAGGACGGCAGCGAACGCCACCCCCGCAACGACGCCGACAACCATCGGCATACGCCCCCCTTTGCATGGTGCCCTGTCGGCACCGAACGAAGGGAGTGTGCTCCTCGGCGACGCCGGGGTACAGACGTCCGCGCATCCTTGTCGAAACCTTGACACACACGGCTCCACCTGCGCCGAAGTGGGCTCAACTGCCGTAGGCGGCCGTCACGTGGACCGTCCTGGGCGGCAGGTACTCCACCACCATCACCACGGTGCCGCACTCGATGCGGTCGGTGCCGGAGGCGGCGTAGGCGAGGAAGTGCTCGGCGCCGCCACGCACCCGGACGATCACCTCACCGACGAGCCCCGGCCCGACCGTTCCGGTGACCCGCCCCACGAGCCCGACCATCGCCGCATCGTCCATGGTCACAGCGTACGGGCCGAACGCGCCTACGCCGCCGGGGTTTCCGAGGTGACCGGCTGCGGCGGCCACGCCTCGTGCCAGCGCAGCTCCGCCTCAAGCTGCGCGGCGAGCGAGACCAGCAGTGGCTCGCTGTTCGCCGGCCCGAGCAGCTGCGCGCCGACGGGCAGTCCGCCACCGACGAGTCCGGCGGGGACGTTGACTCCGGGCCAGCCCAGCACGTTCCACGGCCATGCGTACGGGCAGGCCGCGATCATCGCCCGGTCGGTGGCCATGCCGGACAGCTCCAGCATCGAGCCTATGCGCGGTGGGGGAGCGGCCGTCGTCGGTGCGAGGATCACGTCGTACGACGTGAAGAACTCGCCGACACGGCGGTGCAGGACCGCCTCCGCGCGCCGGGCCGCCCGCAGCGGGGTTCCGCCCAGCAGCCGGCCGAGCCGGGCGGCGTCGCGGGTGCGGCGGTCGAGGAGCGCGGGGAAGGGGGCCTCGCGGACGTGTTCGGCGATGCCGGCTGTGGCGCGGGGGATGAAGGTGAGGCCGATCTGACCGTACGGCGGGTCGGCTTCCTCGACGGTGTGCCCCAATGAGGCCAGCTTCTCCGCGAGTTGCAGTACCCGGGCCCGTACCTCCGGCTGGAGCCGGGCGGGCAGCGCGGTGAACGGCGGCTTCAGGGAGAGCGCGATGCGCAGCCGTCCGGGGTCGCGGCCCACGGCCGCGGACACGTCGAGGGCCGGCGGCCGGTGCGGGTCGAGGTCGTGGTTTCCGCTCGCCGCGTCGAGCAGCAGGGCCGCGTCGGCGACCGTACGGGCGAGCGTGCCGTTGACCGTGATGCCCTGGAAGGCCTCGCCGCGCGGCCAGGTGGAGATCCGGCCGCGCTGCGGCTTGATACCGATCAGGTGGGTCCAGGAGGCCGGGATCCGCACCGAACCGGCACCGTCGGAACCGAGCGCGGCGGGCACCAGGCCGGCGGCGACCGCGGCGGCCGAACCGCCGGACGAGCCGCCCGGGGTGTGCTCCGTGTGCCACGGATTGCGGGTCGCGCCGAAGGCGGGTCCCTCGGTGAAGGGCCACTGCCCGAGCTCGCAGGTGTTGGTCTTGCCGACGATCACGGCCCCGGCCGCGCGCAGCCGCCGTACCGCCTCGCCGTCCTCGGCGACCGGCGGGTACTCGCCCGGGCAGCCGAACGCGGTCGGCTCACCGGCCACGTCCATGTCGTCCTTCACGGCCACGGGCACCCCGAGCAGCGGACGGCGCACTCCGGCGGCCAGTTCCTGGTCCGCGGCCTCCGCCTCGGCGAGAGCGGCCTCGGCCCGTACGATCCGGAAGGCGTTCACCGACCCCTGCGTGGCCCCGATCCGTGCCAGGGCCCGCTCCACCAGAGCCCGGGACGAGACCTCCCCGTCAGCCAGTGCGCGGGCGGTCGCCACCAGGCCTGCGGAACGGTCGAGCGTCATGCGGGCCACCTCCGGGAACACGTGGTCTACCGAACGGTAACGTCCGGTGGGCCGTCGTGCTACGGGATGTCGAACATCCGTTGTTCCCGATGGGAGTCCTCGCGCACCGCGGGTCAAACCATTGACGCGCACACGCCCCACCCCTACCGCACGCCGCCCCTGCCTCGGTCTGGCTTCTCCGCCTGGAGCATCGGACCGGACCGCGCCTCCGCGACGGTCCGCGGGCGCGGACGGGGTCAGTGGGCGTTGTGGCGCATCTCCCGGGGGCTCACGCCGAAGCGTCGGCGGAAGGCCGTGCTCAGTGCGCTGGCCGAGGAGAAACCCGAAGCGTGGGCGAGTTCCGTGATCGTCATGTGGTCGCACTCGGCGCACTGAAGACGGTCGCGCACCAGGCGCAGGCGTTCCTCGCGGATCAGGTCACGGGGGGTCGTGCCCACACGCTGGAGGGCCAGTTGGATCTGCCGCAGTGACCAGCCCAGGGCGTGCGCCATGGACGTACCGGTCAGGCCGGGGTCGGCCGCGTGATCGCGCGCGTGGCGTCGGGCCAGCGCCTCGACCTCGGTGAGATGGCCCGGCGCGTCGGGACGGTCGTCGCTGCAGACGAGCATGCACAGGAGTTCGACGATGCGGTCCGAGACGGCGTCGAACTGCGAGTCGGTCAGGGCGTGGCGCTCCTCGTGCAGACCGTTCAGCATGGAACTCACCACACCTCCCAGCCCTCTTGTCAGGTCCAGCCCGGTGGCCAGCGGTGACTTCCGGTTCAGCGGGCCGTCGATCTCACGGGCGGGAATGGTGAAGATGTAGGCGACAGCACGGGCCTCCTGCAGGCACTGGAAGGGAGCGCCGAAGGTGACCAAGGTGGCCGACCCCGGTGTGAGGTGCGCCACCTCGTCGTTCTGCCGCAGCACGATGCGCCCGTTGATCGGCAGGAGGAGGCGGTAGTCCTCGTCCGGGTCCTGCCGTACCTGCTGGGCGGTCCGGATGTATTCGATCTCGTCCGACTCGAACCTGACGAGCTGGTAGTTGTGGCTGCGCTGGCGGACCGTCTCGCCGCGGAAGTTGTCGGGGTGCGCATATCGGTACCCCATCCGGGACTGGTAGGACGCGATGTGTTCGCTCCAGAAGTCGGCCCGCTCGCGCGGGTCCACTTCACCCGTGGTCTGCGACTCCAAGACGTAACGTCCCGTGGGCAACGTGACTCCTCCGCTGCGACGGGTCTCGACGGTGTGTGCGGGCAGCCCGGAACTACCGTGCGTCCACGTGCTGTTCACGCGTCGTCACATTAGGGGCAGCAAGCGGTATCCGGGAGCAGCGGAAGGCTCATTGGCACATGCCGAAGGCAAGGGGTCGCCCGTGGGTGCTCCGTGGAGCGCGCGTGCGCCGCACGGCAACTTCTCTGCGTGTACGGGCAAGTGCGTATGCGCGAGGCGCCGCTACCGTCGTGCGCCCGTCAACTCACGCCCGCCTTTGAGGACTCCATGACCGATCAGATACCGGTGACGGTGGTCTGGTGCCTGGCCCTTGGCCTGTTCGCCGTCACCGTGCTGCTTGTGCGTCAGCTCGGCATCACCGCTCGGCACCGCAGACGGAACACGGAACTGGCTCAGGGCCTGCGGTCGCGGGACGCGGAACTGCGCCACCTCCTCGCGGTCCGGCTCCCGGCGGTGGAGGACGCGACCGACCGGACGGCCCCGCAGACCGGTCTGCTCGACGCCCGCCTCGCCGACACGGACTTCGCGGCCGGTCTCGACGACGTCCTCGACCGGTTCGCCGCGACCGTCGAGCACGCGCAGTCGCGCGCCGACCAGTCCGCGAAGGCCGCTCTGAAGGCGTCGATGCGCTCCATCCAGGCCCTGGCCAACGAACAGCAGGTGTCCATCGCGCAGATGCAGGACCGGCACGACCACCCCGACGTGCTGCGCGACCTGCTCGAAGTCGACCACACGAACGCCCAGTTCGGTCGCCGCGCCCAGGCCATCGCCGTACTCTGCGGGTCCTGGCCGGGCCGCCAGCGCGCCACCTCGGCGCTCGTCGAACTCGTCCGCGGCGCCACCTCCCGCATCCGCGACTACCGGCGTATCCGCATCAACGGCGAGGTCGGCATCGCCGTGGAGAGCCGGGCGGTGGAACCGGTGGTGCTCGCGGTCGCCGAACTGCTCGACAACGCGGCACGCCACTCACAGCCCCACACGACCGTCGAAGTCTCGATCCAGACCGTGCACAACGGCGCCTGCGTCGTGATCGACGACGGCGGTGTGGGCATGGACGGCCAGGCGGTCGCCCATGCCGCCGAACTGCTGTCCTGCAGGCGCGCGACGGACGTGACCCGGCTGGGCGACCCGCCCCGCTTCGGCTTCGCCGTCATCGGGGCGCTCGCGGAGCGCTACGGCTTCAGCGTCTGCGTCGACACGCTCTCCCCCTACGGCGGTGTACGCGCCGTGGTGTTCCTGCCGACCGGGCTGCTCACCCACATGGAGACCGTCCAGGACGTCGCGCCGGCGGCCACGGCCCCCGACCCCGCTCCTGCGCGCGACTCCGCCCCCGTGCGCGACTCCGCCCCCGTGCGCGCTCGCGCGTCCGAGCCCACGCCCGCGCACACTGCCGAGCACGCGCCCGTGCCGGACTCGGTGCCCGGGCAGCCGGGTCGACAGCCCTCCGTCGTCGAGCCCGCGTCCCCGTCGGCATCCCCCGCCGAGACGGCAGTACACGGCGGAGGACGTTGCAGCACACCGCCCCCCGCCCTCGGCTCCGGCGAGTCGACCACGCCCGGCGGCCTCCCCAAACGCCGTCGCCGCTCCCTGCGGGAAGCGGCCGTGGAACCCGCGGCCGTGCCGACCGTGGAGGTCGGTGGCCGCTCGGCCGAGGAGAAAGCCCGGCGCATGGGCGCATTCGCCCGCGGCACCCGCTTCGGCCGCACCGCGCAGTCCACCGCCCACGAAGAAGAAGGGAACAGCCACGAATGACCGGGCCCACCAACAACGAGTTGGGCTGGATGCTGGACGAGGTGCTGAAGGTGCCGGAGGCGCGTCACGCGATCCTGCTCTCCGCCGACGGAATGCTCCGCGCGTACTCCGAGGACATCGACCGGGACGACGCCGAACGACTGGCCGCAGGACTGTCCGGCGTCCAGTCGATCAGCCGGAGCACGGCCGAATTCTGCGGCAGCCCGCACACTCCCTGGCGGCAGACCCTGATCGAGTTCACGGAGGGCTACGTCTTCCTGGTCGCAGCCGGCGAGGGTGCCTACCTCGCGGTCTCCACCGGTGAGGACGTGGACATGGAAGCCGTCACCTACCGTATGCACAAGCTCGTCGACCGGCTCGGCAAGGAGTTGAGCAGTCCGGCCCGGCAAGACGCGGGCAGCTCGGCATGACACCCCGGCGGCGCCCCGCAGACCGGCTGGTGCGGTCGTACGTCGTCACGGACGGCCGTGCCCACCCCACCCGCAACACCCTGGACCTGGTCACGCTGCTGGTCGTGACCGACGATCTGCCGCTGAGCGGTCTGAACCCGGAAAAGCGCAGGCTCATGGAGCTGTGCCGGCCCGGAGCCCTGTCCGTCGCCGAGGTGGCCGGCCATCTCGCACTGCCGGTCAGCGTCGCCAGGGTGCTGATCGCCGACCTCATGGACAGCGGCCACATTGTCACCCGCGCGCCGATCCCCGCCGTCCTACCGGCCGACGCCCACATCCTCCAGGAGGTGCTCGATGGGCTCCGCGCCCGCCTCTGAACCCGCCGCCGGGGACGTCCATCTGCGGCCCAGCGTGCAGACCGCTGTCAAAGTGCTGGTCGTCGGCCACTTCGCGGTCGGCAAGACGACATTCGTCGGCGCGCTCTCCGAGATCCGGCCGCTGCGCACCGAGGAGGTCATGACCGAGGCCGGCGCAATCGTCGACGACCTGGCCGGCATGACTGACAAGACCACCACCACGGTGGCCCTGGACTTCGGCCGGCTCACCCTCGACGACCGCCTCGTGCTCTACCTGTTCGGCACCCCCGGCCAGCAGCGCTTCGCCCCGCTGTGGCACGACATGACGAGGGGAGCGCTCGGCGCGCTCGTCCTCGCCGACACCCGCCGCCTCGGCCAGTCCTTCGAGGTGATGGGCGTGCTGGAAGAGCTCGGCCTGCCCTACGCGGTCGCCCTCAACCAGTTCGACGACACGCCCGCGCACGAGCTCGACGAGGTCCGTGAGGCTCTCGACCTTCTCCCGGAAACCCCCCTCGTCCGCTGCGACGCACGCGACCGGCTCTCCTCGACCCGGGCCCTGATCTCCCTCGTCGAGTACCTCCTGACCCGCATCGGCCACCTGGAGCACATGTGACCTCCCCACGCCCCGTACCGCCGCCGGCCTGCCCGGCGCACGAGCCGCTGTACGGCCCTGAGTTCGCCGCCGACCCGGCCGCCGCCTACCGGCGGCTGCGCGAGCACGGCCCGATCGCGCCGGTCGAGCTGGCACCCGGCGTCCGCGCCTCGCTCGTCGTCGGATACGAGGCCGCCCTGCACGTGCTGCGCAGCGCCGAGACCTTCTCCAAGGACCCCCGCCGCTGGCAGGACCTGGCGGACGGCACCGTCCCCGCGGACAGCCCGGTCGTGCCGATGATGATGTACCGGCCGAACGCGTTGTGGGCCGACGGCGAGGAGCACCGTCGGCTGCGCGGCGCCATCACGGACAGCCTGGCCCAGGTGGCCCCCGGCACACTCCGCGGCTATGTCGAGACGTGCGCCGACACGCTCATCGACCGCATGGCGCCCGCCGGGCGGGCCGATCTGCTGGGCGAGTACGCGCAGGTGCTGCCGCTGCTGGTGTTCAACCGCCTCTTCGGCTGCCCGGCCGACTACGGCGAGCGCCTGGTCGAGGGGATGTCCGGGATCTTCGACGGGGTGGACGCCGGGAAAGCGAACGAACTGCTCGCCACGACGCTGTTGGACCTCGTCACGCTGAAGCGGGAGCACCCCGGGCACGATGTGACGTCCTGGCTCATGGCCCATCCGGCAGAACTCACCGACGAGGAGATGATCCACACCCTAGTCCTCCTCATGGGCGCGGGCACCGAGCCCCAGCAGAACCTGATCGCGAACAGCATGCGGCTGCTGCTGGCCGACGACCGGTTCGGGGGCAGTCTGTCGCGCGGCAGCCTGCCGGTGGAGGACGCCCTGGACGAAGTGCTGTGGACCGACCCGCCCATCGCCAACTACGCCGTCCACTACCCCGTGCACGACGTCGTGTACGAAGGAGCGGCACTGCGCGAGGGCTGCCCCGTCGTCGTCTCGCTCGCCGCCGCCAACACCGATCCGGCCCTGATGGCGGATCAGCGGGCGGGTAACCGTGCCCATCTGGCCTGGAGCGCGGGCCCGCACAACTGCCCGGCACAGGGCCCGGCCCGCCTGATCGCGGCCGCTGCGGTGGAGAGACTGCTCGACCGCCTGCCCGACGTCGAACTCGCCCTTCACGTCGAAGAGTTGACCTGGCGGCCAGGCCCCTTCCACCGGGCGCTCGCCGCGCTGCCCGTGACGTTCCCGCCGGCCGCCGCAGGCGGCCGGTCCGCCGCGCACGACGAGGCATCCGCGCAGCGCGAGCCGGCCTCCGGGCAGGCGCGGCCCTCCGCGGTGCCGACAGCCGGTGGGGCCAGGCGCGGCTGGGCGGCCCGGCTGCGGGCCTGGTGGCAAGGGGACTGATCAGGACAGGTGTACCGGCAGCGAGCGGTGGCCGTTGGAGATGAACGAGTCGACCGGCTCCAGTTCCGTGCTCCTCACCGCGAGCCGGAGTCCGGGGAAGCGGTCGAAGAGCGCCGGGAGCGCGATGCGGGCCTCCAGCCGCCCCAGGGGTGCGCCCATGCAGAAGTGGACGCCGTGGCCGAAGGCGAGATGCTCCTTGTCGCCACGTGTGACGTCGAAGACGGCGGCGCTCTCGCCGTACTTGTCAGGGTGGCGTCCGGCGGCGGCGTAAGCCGCGAGGATCGCCTCGCCCTTGCGGATCACCACGCCGTCCGGGCCGCCGAACTCGCTCATCGCGAGGTCCTCCACGGCGTACCGCAGCGGCAGGCTGGCGACCGGTGCCTCCACGCGCAGCGCCTCCTCGACCACGTCGTCCCAGGAGGCGCTGCCCGCGCGGACGTGGGCGAGTTGGCCGGGGTACGCGAGCAGGAGGTGGATGGCGTTGTCGATGAGGTTGACGGTGGTCTCATGACCGGCGCTGACCATCAGCACCAGGGTGTCCAGCAGTTCCTGCTCGCTCAGCCGGGTGCCGTCCTCGTCGTCGCGCGCCGCGATCAGCTCCGAGGTCAGGTCGTCGCCCGGCGACCGCCGCTTGAGGGCGACGAGCTCGCCGAGTGCGGCGTAGAACCGGGCGTAGATGTCGGTGACCTGCTCCGGGGTGGCGGAGGTGTGGAAGATGCCGTCCACGACCGCGCGCAGTTCCGCCCCCTGTTCCTCCGGCAGCCCGAACAGCTCGCTGATCACCTGAATGGGCAGCGGGTAGCAGAACTGCCCGCGCAGGTCGACGACTCGGCCGCGCCGCCCGGCCTCCTCGACGCGGTCCAGCAGGGCCTTGGTGATCTCCTCGACACGAGGTTCGAGCGTCGCGGTGCGGCGCGCCGTGAACGCCTTGGAGACCAGGGCGCGCAGCCGCCTGTGCTCGACGCCGTACGCCGTGAACATGTTCTGCACCGCGACCCATGTGAACAGGGGCCATTCCGGGGATATCCCGCCGTTGATCCACCGTGGCCAGTGCCGGCGCGGATCCTTGGAGACCCGGGGGTCGGTGAGCAGACGCTTGAGGAGGTCGGGGGAGGTGACGGCCCATGCCTCGACGCCGTCCGGGAGTTCGACGAGGGTCACGGGACCCCGCTCGCGGATCCGGATGGCCTCGCCGTGGATGTCGCGGCCGGCCGGATCGATCACTAAGGGTCGGGGGTTTCCCATCGCAGCCTCCTGGTACTCGAACGTCGGTACGAGCGGTAAAGCTACTTCGGCGTAGCGTGCCTGACGAGATCACCTGCCGTGCGCTGCGCACGGGGACAAGTCCCCTGCGCGTGAACGCAAGTCGGCGGCACCGCATCCGCCGTGGGTCCTGTCGTCACCTTCCCGCCCGCCCCGCCCTCCGGGCGGACGACGGGAAGGTGACGACAGGACCCAGGGCCGGAATCCGTCGGACGGGAGAACCGGTGAATGCGACATCGCTGCGCCGGCTCAGCGGCGGCTCTCGCGGGCAGGCCGGACACCGTGGCCGACGTGACCATCGGACCGCAGCAGCAGCGGTCCCGGCGCACTGTGATCCGGCACGGCACCCGGTCGACCGAGTCCGCCTGCACCTCCCTGAAGACATCCGCCCCGGCACTCGAGTCGTCCCCAGCGAAATAGGGGCTCCGCCCGTTGTGTCCGTCACCCGCCCCGGACGGCCGCGGGGCCGAACCGCCGGACGAGTTCGGTGCGCGAGGTGATGTGCAACTGCCGGAAGACACGGCGAAGGTGGTAGTCGACCGTGCGCGGGCTCAGGCAGAGCCGCGCTGCCGCTTCCTTGTTGGTCGCACCCGCCGCCACCAGCCGGATGATCTCGCGCTGACGGGCGGTCAGGCCGTCCGTCCTAGCGGAGCCGCCTGGCAGCGTACCGTCCGCGGCTCCGGCAGTCGCGTTGTCACCGCCGGCGCGCAGCTCGGCACAGGCCCGGTCCAGCCACAGCCGGGCCCGGTGCCTGCGGAAGATCTCGGCCGCCTCCCGGAGCTGGACACGGGACTCCGCCCGTCGGCGTTCGCGCTTGAGGTACTCGCCGTAGAGGAGGGCGGTGCGCGCCCGTTCCAGCGCACGGTCGCGGGGCCCGTGCAGGCGCAGAGCGAGCCGGAAGTACTCCTCGGGGTCTTCGTGTGCCAGGACGGCGCGGCACTGGGCCACCAGTGCCGTCGGCCAGCCCTGGCCGACCCCCTCCGCCCACCGCGCGAACGCCGCGGTGGCCCGTTCCGCCCGCAGGTGAAGTCCGGCGCGGACGGCGGCCTCCACATAGGCGGGCATCGCCTGGAGCGCGACACCGGGGTGCCCGGGCTTCATCCGGGTGAGCCGACGCAGTTTCGCAGCCGCCTCCTCCCAGCGTCCCGAAGCGAGATCCACCTGAGCCAGGCCCCACAGACCGAGGGCGCAGGCCAGCCCGTTTCCGTGTTCCGCCGCCTTGTCGACCACCCGGTCCGCGTACTGCTCGCATGTCTCGGTGTCACCGGCGAGCCCCGCGGCGAGCATCAGCATCCCCATCAGATTGCGCACGCCCACCATCTGGCCCGTGCCGCGGGCCAGCCGCAGCGCCTCGGTCGCCACGAGCCGCGCGGAGTCCGGTCCGCTCAGCCAGCACTCCGAGTAGGCGAGGTACTGCATGGCATGCGCGACGGTCGGGGTGTCACCCGCCCTGCGTGCCAGTGCCACCGCACGTGCCGCCAGCGATCGGGCTTGCGCGTCGTCCGCGATGAACAGGGCTCCATGGGCTGCCCAGGTCAGCACAAGCGGGTCCGCCGCCTGCGCGGCCTCCGCGACGCCGCTGCGCAGCCGGACGGTGGCGGTCGGCAGCCCCCGTAACGACTCGGCGACTCCGAGGAGGCAGTGGGTGGCGAGCCGGGCGTCGGGCTCGTCCGGTGCCTCGGAGCCGCCCAGCAACGCCCTCGCCCGCAGGGCCGCCTCCACCGGTAAGTCCTCGTTTCCCGTGCAGAGGCCGGCCTCTCCTGCCGCGGCCAGGGCCTTGGCCGCGAGACGGGCGTTGCCGTTCGCAAGGACATCCGCGGCGCTCAGCAGCGCGTGGTAGGCGTCGCCCGGTGTGCCCTGGTGAAGTGAGAGGACGCCCTGAAGAAGGGCGATGTCTCCCCGCAGGGACGGGCGTTGCGCTCCGTTCAGCCTCTCTGCCCGCTCCAGCAGACGGGCGGCGCGGCGCAGACGCCCTGCCATGGTGCTGCAGGTGGCGGCGGCGACGAGGCGGCCGGCCCGCGGACCGTCCGCGCCGGTCAGCTCTGCGGAGCGTTCCATCAGTACGGCGGCGTGGCACGGCCGGCCGTGCCGGCGCGCCTGGACGGCCTGGCGCTCCAGTTCGTCGGCCAGAGTGGCGTCTGCCTCCGTCGACAGGGCGGCCTCGTGCCAGCCGCGACGGTCGTCGTCGCGGGCAGCGAACGCCCGCGCCAGCAGTTCGTGCGCCCAGTGCCGTTCGGTCAGGTCCGGGGTGTGGCGGATGGCCCGGGCGAGAGCGGTGTCCCGGAAGGACACGCTCGTCCGCGACACGGTGACCAGCCCCGCCGCCTCGGCGCCTTTCAACGCCGCGGGGTCGATCGCTGCCAGTCGGGCCACTCGGTACAGCGTCAGCGGGTCCAGGCGCGGTTCCGTCGCCAGCAGTGTGAGCAGCCGGCGGCAGTCGTCGGAAAGCCCGCGCAACGGCGCGAGCCTGAGCTGGGTCAGCCGCGGCCCGAGCGGGAGTGGGTCAGGCAGCCGTGGCAGCTCCGCCAGCTGATCGGGACTCAGCGTCCGTAAGAGCTCCAGAAGGACCAGCGGATTGCCGTGGGCGGCATGGACGAGTACCTCGCACACGGCGGGGGCCACCGCCGACCGGTGGCGCTGTGCGATCAACCGCAGGCAGTCGAGGTCGTTCATGCCCGTCACATGGAGCACCGGCACACCCGGCATCAGCCTGGCCGCCGCCCTGTCCGTACCAGCCAGCACCAGGACCCGTTCGGTGCTGATCCGACGGGCCACAAGGCCCAGGACGTGCAGTGACTCGGCGTCGACCCACTGCAGGTCGTCGATGCTGACCAGCACCGGGTGCCTGACGGAGCTCCGCGACAGCAGGGCCAGCACCGCGACGGCCATCAGCGACCGATCCCGGGGTGGCGGCAGCAGACCGAGAAGTACCCGCTCCAGCAACTCGGCCAGGTCCGGGGGAGATGCCGTACGCCCCCGGCGAAGGGCCGGACCAGTCGCTGCACTGCCGCGTAGTCCAGGCTCTGCTCCGCCTGCACCCCGTCCGCGCGGACGGTGTGGAACGCCTGCGCGAGGTGCGTCGCGTGCCGGATCAGCGCGGTCTTGCCGATTCCCTGATCCCCCGTCAGCAGCAGTGCCCCGCCCTTCCTGGCACTGCGGCAGGCGTCGATCCATGCCGCGAGCTGCCGCCGTTCGGCCTGTCTGCCGATGATGCTGTGCTCGGTGCCGTACGTCATGACGTACGCCTCCTGGATGGACTGATCCTGGTCAAGAATAGTGATTATTCGCGGCCGGGAGCGCAAGGGGTGCCGCAGAACGTCGTCGCCGGGCCCTGTCGTCGGATTCCCGCCCGCCCCGCGTCGCCAGGGCACGCACTCTCGCATGTGACGACTGACCTAGGCTGGGCGCGTGGCAGAGCCTGATTCATTCGCGAGGCCGTCCAGGTCCGTGATCCGTGAACGCCTGGTGGAGGCCGCTGTCCAGGAATTCGGTGAGCAGGGCTACGACCGCGCGAGGGTGCAGGACATAGCCCGCCGAGCCGGCCTCACCACCGGGGCGATCTACGGCAACTTCCGCAACAAGGCCGAACTGCTCGCCGAGGCGGTCGACCACGGCCTTGCGGCAGCCTCGTACAAGCTCGGTCAGGCGCTGAACAGCGGTGCCCGGCCCGCCGATGTCCTCGCGTTGATCGTCACGGAACTCTCCGATCCACGTCAGCGGACCTGGGCACCCCTGGTCAGCGAAGCGCTCACGGCCGCGCGGCGGGACGCCGAGGTCGCCCGCAGGGTGCACGCCGCGTTGAGCCGGGTGGAGACCAAGCTGCGGGAGCTGGTCGAACTCGCCCAGCAGGACGGCTCTTTCGGCCCGCTGATCGATGCGGCGGCCTGCGCTCGCCTCGTGTTGTGCGTGTCCCTGGGAGTGGACGTGCTCGCCGCCGTGAAGGCGGAAAGCCCGGACCACGAGGCCTGGACCTCGCTGACGCACGTTCTGTTCGCAGGGCTGGGGCCTGCCGAATGAATCCGCACCGGCGTCGCTACGGACACGAATCGGTGAAGTCACCGGTCTTGCCCTGGTGAGCGTGTCCAAGAAACCGTTGAAAGACACTGGTCAAAGCAGCACGAGTACGTTTCCTGAATTTGTCTGCGTCCCGCGTGCGTTGACACCGCGAATGGTGCCCGCCACTCTACCCGTGAGCCGCAGCAGGGCCGAAAACGCGAACCGCGAATCGGGTACCTGAAACCCTTGGCCGATGTTTTCTCTCGGTCCCGCACTGATTTCCGCACCATTCTTTTCTCGTCCGGCAGTCACCTTTGGACACGAAACGGGAGAGAGACATGTCCCACCGAAGTCCGTCACTCACCGCCCCACTGGTAGTCACCGCACTAGGGGCCACTGCCGCACTGGTCGTCACCGCCGCCGCCCCGGTCCCCGCCCCGGCGCCGGCGTCCGCGGCGCTGCACCGAACCGCCGATGCGAGGACGACGACGACCGTCCGCTACGGGCCCTTCACGATCCCCGCCGCGTCAGGAGACGACCACGGCGAAACCGGCAACCGCCTCGCGTTCGACATCGAGAAACCGTGCGACGACTGCTTCATCACGGGCTTCAAGCCGAACCTCGTCTACGCGGACGGGTCGAACGCCAACGTCAACACCGGTCCGATGCTCCACCACGCCGTGTTGGGCACCCACTCGAAGCGTGACGTGGTCTGCGGCGGCCCCCAGCGCAAATTCGCCTCCGGTAACGAGCGGGTGGAGAGTGTGCTGCCCTCGGGATACGGCATCAAGGTGCGCCGGGGTGAGCGCTGGAACATGCTCTACGACCTCATGAACCATGCGCCCGAGCGTAAGACGGTCTACATCACCTTCACCTTCACCCATGAGCCCGCAGCAGGCTCGCGGCTCAAGCCCGTGACGCCGATCTGGATGGATGCCGGCGGCTGTCTCGGCAGTGCGTACGACGCTCCGGACGGTGCCAGCGAAAAGGTCAGGCGGTGGCGCTCCAGCATTTCCGGAAGGCTCGTCCACATGCGCGGCCACCTGCACCACGCGGGCCGCTCCGTGCGTACGGAGAACCTCACGACGGGAAAGCTGCTGTGCAACGTCGTGGCGGAGGAGGGGGGAAGCCCCGAATTCATCGACCTCCACGGCCACAAGGAAATCTCGGACATGCCCCCGTGCACCGGCGATCCGCTCGGCACCATCGAGCGGGGTGACGTCCTGCAGATCACCAGCAGGTACGAGAGCGACCACGCGCACGGCGGGGTCATGGGCATCATGGCCGGCTGGGTGGCCGAGGACTGATCAGTGCCGCACGTGGTCGTCGCGGCGGCACGGTCTGTGCCGACGACCCACCGTCAAGAGGTGATCGCATGAGCCGGGGCTCGTTCCGGGGACCGGTGCGCGGCTGGATGACCGGTGCCGCCGACGCCCTGGTCTGTCTGGTGTGGGCGGCCGGCCTCTGGGTGGCACTGCACCTGCAAGCCGGCCCCACGCTGCACGCCGTGGCACTCTTCGTGCACCTGGCGGCGCTGATCCTCGGGCTCGGCGCCGTGCAGACCATCGACTACTACGGGCTGCTGTGGCTGCTGGGGCGGCGCAGTCTGCGTCAAGTGCTGGACTTCACCCGCCCGTTGCACGTGCTCGTCTGGTCCGGTCTGGCAGGAATGGTGATCAGTGGTGCCGTCCTCGGCTTGGACCCGGCGCCGGCAGCCACCCGGGTGAAGCTCGGACTGGTCCTCCTGGTCGCTCTCAACGGTGTGCACGCGTACGCTCTCCACCGGTCCCTCGCCGAGCAGGCGGGGGGACAGGTGGACAAACGGCTGCTGGTGCGTGGAGCGATCTCCGTCGTGGTTTCTGAGGTCGGGTGGTGGGGGGCTGCGGGCATCGGGTTCCTCAACAGCCAGTCCTGAGGGGCACCCGCTCTCCGGACAGCGCGGCTGCCGGCCCACGGCGGTGAGCCCACCCCCTGCCTGTCACCGCCGGTCCTGGACAGGATGCCGGTGCCGGTGCCGCGCTGCTACGTTCTCGGCGGATGGCCATGGGTGCGTGTCCAAGTGTCCGAATCCGTCACTTGGACAATGCCCCGTGAAATCTCTTTGACCATGCGATCCGGATGCGCTTCACCGATCCCCTATTTCCGGAACGGGACGTGCGTTTGTCCAACCTTGTGTGCCCTGAGCCCCGCGACTATCTTGAGCGAGTCCAGGCAAGCCCCAATTGATTGGGAGTGGTCATGGCAAACCCGTTCGACAATGAAGACGGCTCATTTTTTGTGCTGGTGAACCACGAACACCAGCATTCGCTCTGGCCGGCTTTCGCCGAAGTCCCGGACGGCTGGCGGGTGGTGTTCGGCGAGAGCTCGCGAAAGGCCTGCATAGACTACGTCGAGGAGAACTGGACGGATCTGCGTCCCAAGAGTCTCGTCGACGACATGAACAGGGACGCCGTGGACAAGAACGGCGTGGACAAGAACAGCGTGAACAAGAACGACGCGGACAAGGGTGACGCGAACAAGCAGGACGTCGAATCCGCTCAAGCCGCCCGATAATGGCGAAGAATACGAGGAGATTCTTGTGGCCATGATCGGCGGCTCCGGGCCGGTGACATTCGGCGGAGTGGGGCCGGACTCGTCCGGAGCCAAACAACGCGTCAAACCCGGCACAGTGAAACGCATCCTGCCCTACACCCGGCCGTACCGCTTCAGCATCGGTCTGCTCCTGGTCATCACGACCCTGAACGCCGCCGTCACCGTGGCTCCCCCCGTGATGTTCAAGTACCTCATCGACGACGGCATCGCCGAGCGCGACACATCCCTCGTGGTGTGGCTCTCCGTGGCGATCGGCGCGCTCGCGGTGGGCGGGATGATCGTGGGATGGGCGGAGACCTGGTACTCGGCCCGCGTCAGCGAGGGCCTCATCTACGAACTGCGCACCGAGGTCTTCGACCATGTGCAGCGCCAGCCGCTGGCGTTCTTCACCAGGGCTCAGACCGGCGCCCTGGTCAGCAGGCTGAACACGGACGTCGTGGGCGCCCAGCGGGCGCTGACCACACTGCTGTCGACCGTCGTCTCCGCAGGGCTGACCCTGGCGTTCGTGCTGGTGACGATGTTCCTGCTGTCCTGGAAGATCACCCTGATCGGCCTGGTGATCATCCCGCTGTTCATCCTTCCCGGAAAGATCATCGGGCGCAGGCTGCAACGCCTCATGCGGGCCCATATGCAGGTCAACGCCGAGATGGGCTCGTTGATGAACGAGCGGTTCAACGTGACCGGGGCCCTGCTGGCCAAGCTCTACGGGCGTCCCGACACCGAGGCCGGCCTCTACGCGGAACAGGCGGGCCGGGGCCGCGACCTAGGCATCCAGACCGCCGTCCACGGGAAGATGCTCTTCCTGTCGATGATGCTCCTGGGATCAGTGGCCACGGCCGCGGTCTACGGCGTGGGCGGCAAGCTCGTCATCGAGGGCTCGTTCTACATCGGAACCCTGGTGGCGCTCGCGACCCTGCTCACCCGCCTGATGACCCCGATCACCCAGCTCTCCAACGCCCAGGCCGACGTGATGACCGCCCTGGTCAGCTTCGACCGGCTGTTCGAGGTCCTCGATCTCAAGCCGCTCATCTCGGAGAAGCCGGGAGCCAGGGCCCTGCCCGCCTTCGGCTCCGGCAACGCCGGCGCACCGGACATCGAGTTCGACAACGTGTCCTTCCGCTATCCCCGGGCCCGGGATGTCTCCCTGGCCTCGCTCGAGTCGATCGCCCTGCCCTCCGCGGAACGCGTGGACGATTCCTGGACGCTTCGGAACCTCAGCTTCACCGTGCCGGCCGGCAAGCTGACCGCGCTGGTCGGCCCCTCGGGAGCGGGCAAGACCACCATCACGCACCTGGTGCCGCGCCTGTACGACCCGGTCGAGGGAACGGTCCGCATCGGCGGCCACGACCTGCGCGACCTCACGCTGGCGTCGCTGCACGACACCGTCGGCATGGTCACCCAGGACGCGCACCTGTTCCACATGACGATTCGCCAGAACCTGCTGTACGCCCGCCCCGACGCCACCGAGGCGATGCTCATCGAGGCGTGCCGGGCGGCGCAGATCTGGGACCTGATCGAGGCTCTGCCCGACGGATTCGACACCGTCGTCGGCGACCGCGGCTACCGGCTCTCCGGTGGTGAGAAGCAGCGCATGGCGATGGCCCGGCTGCTGCTCAAGGCCCCGCCTGTCGTCGTCCTCGACGAGGCCACCGCGCACCTCGACTCGGAGTCGGAGGCCGCTCTGCAACGGGCCCTGAAGACCGCGCTCATCGGCCGCACCTCCCTGGTCATCGCCCACCGCCTCTCCACGATCCGCGACGCCGACCAGATCCTCGTCATCGACAAGGGCCGGGTCCAGGAGCAGGGAAACCACGAGGAACTGCTGGAGCTCAACGGGCTCTACGCGGAGCTCTACCGCACCCAGTTCGCCGGCCACGGGCGCGGCAACGGGCACGCCAAGCCGGCCCCGCAGCCGACGGGCGGGCCCCAGACCTTCGGCGGCGGAGGCGGCGAGCCCCTCCCTCCCCTCCCGCCTCCGGGCTCGGGCCCCGCCCCGATGATCCTCGGCGGGCCGCCCCCGGCGCAGCGGTGAACCGACCGAGAACCGTGCGCGACCGCGCACGCACCAAGTCCGGAACGCGGGCCCCGCGTTCCGGACTCCGGGCCGTGCACGGCGGGCGGGCAACGGCAGGAGACGAAACAGGACCACGGCACAGTGCTCCGGAGTACCCTGAACAACGCACGGGCTGACCACGCAGACATGACAATGCGGACACTGTGACCGGGGCGTGACCACGGTCCGGGCAGGCTGACCAGCATGAACAGCCTCTGCCGCCCGGCCCCGCGACCATGAAGTGCCGCGCCGGGGGTGAAGAGTTGAGGGTTCTCGTCGTCGAAGACCATGCCGAACTCGCGGAATCGGTGGCGCGCGTCCTGCGCCGCGAGGGAATGGCGGTCGACGTCTCCTACGACGGAGCCGGCGCACTCGAACGCGCGACGGTCGTCGACTACGACGTCGTCGTCCTCGACCGCGACCTCCCGAAGGTCCACGGCGACGCGGTGTGCGGCGTGCTCGTGGAACAGGAGCACCGGCCCCGCGTCCTGATGCTCACGGCATCCGCCACCATCGCCGACCGGGTGGAGGGCCTCACCCGCGGTGCGGACGACTACCTGCCCAAGCCCTTCGCCTACGCCGAACTGGTCGCGCGCATTCGCGCCGTCGCCCGCCGCCCCCAACAGGCACTCCCACCCGTCCTGGTCCACGGCGACCTGGTCCTGGATCCGGCCCGCCGGGTCGCCACCCGGGCGGGCACCCAACTGCGGCTCACCCCCAAGGAGTTCGCGGTACTCGAATGCCTGCTCGCCGCCCAGGGCCGGCCCGTCCCCGCCGAGGAACTCCTCGAACGCGTCTGGGACGAGGCCGCCGATCCCTTCACCAACACGGTCAAGACAACCGTGAACCGGCTGCGGCCGAAGCTCGGGTCACCGCCCCTGATCGAGACCGTCCCCCGCGGCGGCTACCGGATCTGAGATGCCGATGCGCCTGCCCCATCCGTACCGTCTGCTCCCAGCCGGCGTCCCGGCGCGCCTCCTGCCCCGACGTGTCCGCATGCGTCTCACGGTGCTGTTCGGCCTGCTCTTCGTCGCCTCCGGCGCCGTCCTGCTCGCCATCACCTACCTCCTCGTGTCCGGGCGCAAGGGCAACATCACCATCTTCAACCAGGGCGCCGACGGGCTGCCCATGCCGGACGGCCGTGGCGGTGGCGCGGGCGGCCTGCCGGGCCAGGCCCCTCCCTGGGCCGAAGGCGTCGCCCGTGAACTGCGCGAACAGGCCGTCCGCCAGCACGCCTTGGAGATGCACCACCTCCTGGTGCAGTCCGGGATCGCCCTGGCGATCATGGCCGGCATCTCCATCGTGCTCAGCTGGCTGGTCGCCGGACGTATCGTGCGCCCCCTGCGCACGATGACCTCCACCATCCGGCAGATCTCCGCGCGCAACGTCCACGAGCGGCTCGACGCCAAGGGCCCGTCCGACGAACTCAAGGACCTGGCCGACACCGTCGACGGGCTCCTGGGCCGACTGCAGACCGCCCTGGAATCCCACAAGCGGTTCGTCGCCAACGCCGCCCACGAACTGCGCACCCCGCTGACCCTGGAGCACGCGCTGCTCGAGGAGACCCTCATGGACGACGACGCCAGCGCCGAGACGTTCCGGGCCACCTTCGACCGACTGCTCGTCATCAGCAGGCAGCAGGCACGCCTGCTGGAGTCGCTGCTCACCCTCTCCAGCAGCGAACGGGGCGTCGAGCACCCGGAACCACTGGACCTGGCCGCGCTCGCCGAGGACGTCCTGCTCTCCTTCGACGCGGAGATCGAGCAACGCGGACTCCAGCTGAACGCCGACATCCGGCCGACGAGCATCTCCGGCGACCCGGCCCTCATCCAACGCCTGATCGCCAACCTCCTCGACAACGCCATCGACTACAACGTGCCCCGCGGCCGCGTGGAGATCGCCACCGGCACCGGTCCGTCCGGCCGCCCCTTCGTCTCCGTCTCCAACTCCGGCAACGAGATCCCGCCCGAGCAGATCGACCGGCTCCTCGAACCCTTCCAACGGCTCGTCCGCACCCCGGACGACGGCCACCACGGCCTCGGCCTGTCCATCGTCCGGGCCATCGTCACCGCGCACGGAGCCGAACTCGTCGCCCGCGCCCGGCCCGGGGGCGGCCTGGTCATGGAAGCCGTCTTCCCGGGACGCGTGCCCTGGCCGACGCCGGGCGCCGGACACCACACGGCCCGCAGAGTGGTGGCCCGCCTGTAACCGGCGACCCGAAGCAACCCTTTCCCGGCGTACGCGCCCAGCCTCCGAAGCGTCAAAGGCTGGGCGCGTTTTACATGTCCAACCGAAAGGAACAGTCGGTTGGACGGCGTCCCGCCGGCCCCGATCCGTACACACTGTCGCCAATCAAATGTCCGTGAGAGCATGAACGCGGGCTGGATCATGCCCGGTTATCGATGCCAATATCGATGGCTTATCCGCGACGGATGCATCGCACCCTGCTCGGAATATCAGGCCCGGGGGAATGATGAACGGTCAGGCTGATCACGAACTGCCACTTTTCGATTCCCAAGAGGGAATTCTGCTGGCGCAGCGCATGGAAGACTCGCATCGGCTCTACAACGTCGGCCAGTACGTCGAAATCGCCGGGGCCGTCAATCACCGGTTGTTCGAGCAGTCGCTGAGGCAGGCCGTCGCGGAGGCCGAGATCCTGCGGGTGAAGCTGGTGGCGGACGGCGACCGTGTGACACAGCAGTTCACCCGGGAACCGGAATCGGAATCGGAACCGGAATCGGATCTCAAGGTCCTTTCCTTCGTGGACCTCAGCGCGGAAGGCGACCCTCAGGAAGCCGCCGAAGCGTGGATGCGCAACGAACTGCACCAGGTGGGAGACCCCACCGAGAGCCGGCTCTTCTCCCACGCCCTCTTCCGGCTCGCCCCCGACCGGTACGGCTGGTTCCAGCGCTACAACCACATCCTGATGGACGCCTACGGCTGCTCACTCATCGGCCGCCGGGTAGCGAAGATCTACACGGCCCTGGTGAGCGGTGGCACCTGCCCGCCCCCCGGCCATGCCCCACTCCGCGAACTGCGGCAACAGGAGTCCGCCTATCGGGCCTCCGAGCAGTACCGGAGCGATCTGCAGTACTGGAGCGACCACTTCGCGGACCGGCCCGAGCCCATGAGCATCCCCGGGCAGCGTTCCGAGCACTCCGACGAAGTCCTGCGGGAGACGGGCCACCTGCCCCCCTCGGCGGTCGAGGCCCTGCGCCGGGCGGCCGCCCTCGCCAAGGTGAGCTGGCCCCGGCTCGTCGTCGCGGCGGTCGCCGCCTTCACGAGCCGGCTGGCCGGAGCCGACGAGGCCCTCCTCAGCCTCCCGGTCTCCGTCCGCACCACCGCACAGGCACGGCGTACCCCGGTGACGACCGCGAACGTGCTGCCGCTCCGCCTCCGCGTGACCGCGGACACCACGTTCGTGGAACTGGCCCGGCTGGCCGAGCAGGAGGTCGGCGGCCTGGTCGAGCACCAGCGCTTCCGCGGCGAATGGCTGCGCCGCACCGTCGGCTGGCCCACGGGCAGCCGCTGGCAGTTCGGGCCGTACGTCAACATCATGCCGATCGGCGAGACCCTCCGCTTCGGTGACCACCGGGCCGTCGTGCACGAGCGGTCGAGCCGGCGCGTCGAGGAGTTCGGCGTCCTGGTGAGCGGCTGGTCGGACGACGAGGGAATGCGCGTCACCTTCGAAGCCAACTCCCGTCTGTACGACGGCCAGTGGCTCCGCTCAGCCCACGCCTCGTTCCTGTACTTCCTGGAGCAGGTGGTCGCGGACCCGTCGCTGCCGGTGGGCCGGGTCGATGTGCTGGGGGAGGTGGAGCGGGCGGCTGTGGTGGTGGGGTGGAACGACACGGGGCGGTCCTTCTCTGAGGGTTCGTTGTTGGAGTTGTTCCGTTCGCATGTTGCTGCGGCGCCGGGGGCGGTGGCGGTGTGTTCGGGGGGTGAGTCGTTGTCGTATGCGGAGTTGGATGTGCGGTCGGATCGGCTGGCCCGGTTCTTGGTGGGTGCTGGGGTGGGGCGTGAGTGTGTGGTGGGTTTGTGTCTGCCGCGTGGTGTGGATGTGGTGGTGGGTGAGCTGGCGGTGTGGAAGGCCGGTGGGGCGTTCGTGCCGTTGGATGCGGAGTATCCGGGTGACCGGTTGCGGTTCATGATCGAGAACAGTGGTGCGGGTGTGGTGCTGGCGACGGCGGCGACGCTGGGCCGGGTGCCGGCCGGCCGGGCTCGCATTGTGTTGTTGGAGGAGGTGCCGGCCACGCCGGATGTGACGGCTTTGCCGGGTGTCGTGGATGCGGGTCAGTTGGCGTATGTCATCTATACCTCTGGTTCGACTGGGCGTCCGAAGGGGGTGGCGGTCGGTCATCGGGGTGTGGTGAACCTGGTGGAGGCGATGGGTCCGGTGCTGGGTGCGGGGCCTGGTGTGGTGGCGTTGCAGTTCGCGTCGTTCAGTTTCGATGCGGCGGTGCTGGATGTGGCGGTGGTGTTGGGGTGTGGTGGCACGTTGGCGATCGCGACGGGTGAGGAGCGGGCGGAGCCCGGGGCGTTGGCGGGGATGATCGCGGCGCGTGGGGTGTCCACGGCCAGTGTGGTGCCGTCTTTGCTGGGTGTGCTGGATCCGGAGCAGGTGTCGGGGGTGGGGACCTGGGTGCTGGGTGCGGAGCGCTTGAGTGCGGATCTGGCGGGGCGGTGGGTGTCGCGGGCGAGGGTGTGGAACACCTATGGCCCGACCGAGGCGACGGTGATGGTCACGGCGGGTCCGGTCGACTCGCGCGTCGTGTCGGGGGTTGAGCCGCCGGGGATCGGGCGGCCGCTGTCCAATTCCCGGATCTATGTGCTGGATTCTTTTCTGCGTCCGGTGCCTGTGGGGGTGACGGGTGAGGTGTATGTGGCGGGGGTGGGATTGGCGCGTGGTTATGTCGCGCGGGCGGGTTTGACGTGTGAGCGGTTCGTGGCCTGCCCGTTCGGTTCGGGTGAGCGGATGTATCGCTCGGGTGACCTGGCGCGGTGGACGCCGGGGGGTGAGCTGGTGTTTGTGGGGCGTGCGGACGCGCAGGTGAAGGTGCGTGGTTTCCGCATCGAGCTCGGTGAGGTCGAGGCGGTGTTGAGCGGGCATCCCTTGGTGGGTCAGGCGGTGGTCGTGGCCCGTGAGGACGGCCCGGGGGACAAGCGACTCGTCGGCTATGTCGTGCCGCAGACCCAGGACATCGACATGCGGCAGGTCCGTGAGCACCTGGCCGAGGCGCTGCCGGAGTACATGGTCCCGGCGGCACTCCTCGTGCTGGACGCGCTGCCGCTGACCGTCAACGGGAAGGTGGACCGGGCCGCGCTGCCCGCCCCCGACTTCGCGGGACGGGTGTCGGGCCGGGCGCCTGTGGGGGAGACGGAAGAGAAGCTGTGCGCGCTGTTCGCCGAGGTCCTCGAACTGGAGCGGGTCGGGGTCGACGACAACTTCTTCGACCTGGGCGGTGACTCCGGGCTGGCGATGCGTCTCGCCGCACGTATCCGTGAGGAAATGGGCGCCGACCTGAGCATGCGGCAGTTCTTCGGCGCGTCGACGCCCGTGGGTGTGGCCCGGATGCTGGCGGCGAAGGCACGGCCGGAACTCGGACCGGCCGAGCGTTACGAGGAGATACCGGTCTCGATGGAACAGCAGCGCACCCGGCTGATGGCAGGGCTGGCCGAGGAGGCGGGCGCCGCCCACCGGAGCTCGGTCGCGCTGCGGCTCAGTGGCGCGCTGGACCGGGCCGCCCTGGAGGCGGCGCTCGGAGACGTCGCCGTACGGCACGAGATTCTGCGGACCCGGTTCACCGGTGGCCGGGCGGACGACATGCGCCAGCACATCCTGGACGCCGATGACGCCGGAGCCCGGCCCGTGCTGTCGGTGACCCCCGCCGGTGAGGAGGAGCTGGCCGGGCTGCTCGCCGATCGCTCGGCACGCGAGTTCGACCTGGCGAGCCAACTGCCCTGGGCGGCGCACCTGTTCGCGCTGTCCGACACCGAGCACGTACTGCTGCTGGTCGTGCACCGGATCGCCGCCGACGACGCCTCGCTGGACATCGTCGTCCGCGACCTGGCGGCCGCCTACGGTGCCCGCCGCGAGGGCCGGGTGCCCGAACGGGCCCCGCTGTCCTTGCAGTTCGCCGACTACGCGCTGTGGGAGCGGGAGCTGCTGCTCGGCGCTGAGGAACCGGACAGCCTGATCAGTGACCAGCTCACCTACTGGAAGGAGCGGCTGGCCGACCTGGAGCCGGAGCTGCCGCTCCCGTTCGACCGGCCGCGGCCGGTGCTGGCCGACCACCGGACCGGTTCCGTGCCGCTGGGCCTCGACGCGGACGCGCACGACCGCCTGGTGGACACGGCCGAAGCCGAGGACGCTTCGTCCTTCATGGCCGTACAGGCGGCCCTGGCGCTGCTGCTCACCCGGCTCGGCGCCGGTGATGACGTCGTGCTCGGCACCCGGCTGTCACGGCGCTACGAGGAAGGCGATCTGGAGGGCGTGGTCGGGCCGCTGACCCACCCGCTGGTGCTGCGGACCGACACCTCCGGCGACCCCACCTTCCGGGAACTGCTGCGCCGGGTCCGGGAGGTGAACCAGGAAGCACTGCGCCACCGGGACGTGCCGTTCGAACGGCTTGTGGACCTGCTCGAGCAGCCGGCCTCGGCGGCGCGCCACCCGGTGTTCCAGGTGATGCTCGAAGTCAGTGATCTGAGCGCCGAGGAACTGGACGCGGCGGACCTGCCCGGTCTGCGCACCACCCGGCTGGACGGCGTGGCCGACGACACCGAGCTCGACCTGTGGTTCGCGCTGAACGAGCGCACCCACGGTGACGGCACCCCCAACGGCATCGAGGGTCTGCTGCGGTACGCCACCGAACTCTTCGACCGCTCCACCGCGACCGCGCTCGCGGACCGGCTCGTACGCGTGCTGGAACAGGTCGCGGCCGATCCGGAGCTGCGGGTGAGCCAGGTGGACGTGCTGCTCGGCGAGGAAGAACGCCGAAGGCTCGTGGGCGCAGGCGCCGACCCCGCGGGTGACCTCGTCCACGACACCGTCCTCGGCCTGCTCGCCGAACAGGTGGCGCTGACGCCGGACGCCGTCGCCGTGAAGGCCCAGGACGGGACCCTCACCTACCGGGCGCTGGACTCCGTGACCGATCTGCTCGCCCGCCGGCTGTCCCGGCGAGGCGTGAGCACGGAGCAGCGGGTCATCGTGATGCTGCCACCCGGCGTCGGCTTCACCGTCGCCCTGATCGGCGTGCTCAAGGCCGGTGGCGTGTGCTCCTTCGTCGATCCGACGCGGCCGTTCATCGGCGGCACCGGCGGCCCGGGGCCGCGCAGCCGGCCCGCCGCGCTGGTCTGCACGGCGGCCATGGCCGGGCGGATGAACGCGGACAGCAGGATTCCGGTCCTGTGGATCGACGACCTGACGGAGGAGGGCGCGGAGTTCCCGTCGGCCGCCATGCCGCCCGGGGCCGAGCTGCCGCTGCCCCGGCCCGGTCACGCGGCCGTCGTCCTCGACGCCCTCGTGCCGGACGCGTCCGTTCCGGGCTCGGTCGTCGACCATCGCGCGCTGCTGTACCAGACGGCACACCGGCTGCGGCCCCCTGCCGTGAACGGCGCCCCGGCCCTGCTGGACGCGCGTGCCCCCATCGGCGCGTTCCTGGTGCCGCTGCTCGCGTCCCTCAGCGCCGGCGGCGGCGTCCGATTCGTTGTGCCGGGAGAGGACGTCGTTGCCGTGGCGAGCGCTGCGGGGGCGGGGGAGCCGACCCTGGTGACCACCCGGGACCGGCTGCGGAAGACAACCGGGTCGGAGGCGGGACGCCGTCCGTTCGCCGAGGTCACGGTGGTCGAGACCGGCCGGCCGGTCGCCGCCGAGGAGACCCGCGAGTGGCTGGATCTGCATCCGGACACCCCGCTGGTGAGCGCCCTCGCCGGAGTCGGGACCGCGGGACCGTGGCTCGAACACCGGGTGCTGCCGGGTGAGCCGGTCCCGGCGCGCCTCCCCGCGGGCAGGCCGGTGCACGGCAGCCGTGCACTCGTCCTGGACGACCTGCTCCGCCCGGTTCCCCCGGGTGTCGTGGGCGACGTGTACGTGACGGGCACACCCCTGTCCCGTGGCATCGCGGGCGGGGCGTCGCTGACCGCCGAACGTTTCGTCGCCTTCCCCTTCGGCGGTCCGGGGGAGCGGATGCTGCGCACCGGCGAACGGGCGCAGCGGACCGCCGCCGGGCTGCTCACACTGCGGGATCCCGGCGAGGAGCGGGACAGGAGCTCCCGGGCCCGGCGCACCGTCACCGACAGCCGGGAGCTGGAGGTGCTGCTGCCCCTGCGGGCGACGGGCACCCGCCCGCCGCTGTTCTGCCTGCACGAGACCACCGGTCTGAGCTGGATCTACGCCGCCCTTCTCCAGTACCTGCCGCAGGACCTGCCCGTCTACGGAGTGCAGGCGCGCGGTCTGACGGGCGCGGAACCGCCGGCCGACGGCATCGAGGAGATGGCTGCGGACTACGCCGAGCAGATCCGCACGGTGCAGCCCACCGGCCCGTACCACCTCCTCGGCTGGTCCCTCGGTGGAGTTCTCGCGCACGCCGTCGCCACCCGGCTGGAGGAGCTCGGCGAGGAAGTGGCACTGCTCGCGGTGCTCGACGCCTATCCCCAGCACGGGGTCGGCACTTCGCTGTACACCTACGACGACGAGGAGACGCCCGAGGGCCGGGACAGCGGCCGGCGTATGCAGCGCGGTCCCGGCGGCCAGGACGTCACCGGCGTGAGCGGTCCCGTACTGGAAAACGTCAAGAAGGTCATCCAGAACACGGCCGGCTTCATGCCGGACTACACGCCGCGTCACTTCCGGGGCGACCTGCTGGTCTTCGTCGCGACGGTGGACCGGCCCCGGGAGAAGCCGATACCGGAGGCGGTCGCCACCTGGGATCCGTACGTCGCCGGAAACGTGGAGTCCCACGAGATCGTCGCCCGCCACAAGGAGATGCTGAAGCCCACGCCGGCCGCTCACATCGGGCGCGTCCTCACGGAGAAGCTCGGGAAAACCGCCGGCGCGGAAAAGGAGTGATCCGGAAAAGGAGTACTCCGCAAGGATGATCCGGCGGGGGCGGCATGCCGTACGGCACGCCGCCCCCGCCGCCTTTCGCGTGCTCATATTCCCTTCACCTGTATTCCCCTGCGGAATTGGTCAGTTGGACATTCATTGACGCCCACGCCGTGCGATTTCAGACTCGAACGGTGGGCCACGGATCCCGCAGCGAGAAATGACGAAAGGGAACCGCCGATGCCGAAACCCCCGGAAATACCCCTGCACAACCGCCGGGTCGGACTCGATCCGCTGCCCGAACTGGGCCGCACGAGCCGGGAGTGCCCGTTCACCGAGACCGTCGCACCGGGGACCTCGGCCCGCGCCTGGCTCGCCTCCGGCAACGAGACGGTACGGACGGTCCTCGGGGACGCCGACCGATTCAGCACCCTGCCGCCCGCGGACAGCAAGGAGGACTCCCGCCGGCTCATCCAGCCCGGCAACCTGCTGCAGTACGACCCGCCCGAGCACACCCGGCTCCGGCAGCTGCTGACACCGGAGTTCACGCTGCGCCGGATGCGCAGGCTGGAACCCCTCATCGCGGACATCGTGACGGACCGCCTCGACGCCCTCGAACTGGCCGGATCACCCGCCGACTTCATGCGGCACTTCGCCTGGCCCGTGCCCGGGCTGGTCAGCTGTGCGCTGCTCGGCATCCCCCGCGACGACCACGCCGAGCTGGCGCGCAACCTCGACCTCACCCGCGCCACCAACCGCAGCCGCGAACAGCAGCAGGCGGCCGGCAAGGCCTACATGGCGTACATGCACAAGCTGATCGGGCAGAAGCGGCGCTCCCCCGGCGACGACCTGCTCAGCAGGCTGATCCGGGAGCACGGCAGCGACATCACCGACGACGAACTGGTCGGGACCGCGGCGACCACGATGGCCGCCGGGTTCGAGAACGTCGCCGGCACCCTGGGACTGGGCACGCTGGCGCTGTTGCAGCACCCGGACCAACTGGCCCTGTTCCAGGACCGGCCGGAGCTGGCCGACCAGGCAGTCGAGGAGCTGATCCGGTACGTCTCGGTCATCGCGACGGCCTCGCCGCGCACCGCACTCGAAGACATGATCATCGAGGGGCACGAGGTCAAGACGGGGGAGACCGTGGTGTGTTCCCTGATGGCGGTCAACCGCTTCCAGCCCGCCCAGCCCCCGCAGTCCTCGCGCGACGATCTCGACATCACCCGTGAGGTCACCTCCCACCTGGCCTTCGGACACGGCATCCACTACTGCCTGGGGGCCCCGCTGACCCGGCTGATCCTCCGGATCGCCTTCCCCGCCCTGCTCGGCCGCTTCCCCAAGCTGCGGCAGGCGGTGCGGCCGGAGGATCTCCGCTACCGCACGCTGGCTCCCAACTACGGCGTCGACGCGCTGCCGGTCGCCTGGTAGGGGATGACGTGCCACGTGACATGCCGGCCGTGCCCGTGCACACCCGCCGGGCCCGCTTCGATCCGGCGGACGACCTGCGTACGCTCACCGGCGGCCGCCCCGTCGCGCGACTGCCCGTGGGCCCCGGCACGGACGGCCGCCCCGTCTGGCTGGTGACCGGGTACGAGGAGGTGCGCCAGGTCCTCGGCGACCACACCCGTTTCTCCACCCGCCGCCGTACCGGCGCCCCGCACCGGCCGGGCGCACCCGACACCGCCCGGCCGGAGCACGCCGTCGGCCAGTTGATGGACTACGACCCGCCCGAGCACACCCGCCTCCGCCGGCTGCTGACACCGGAGTTCACCCTTCGTCGCCTCCGCAGGATGGAGCCGTACATCGCGGGGGCCGTGTCCGAGCGTCTGGACGCCATGGAACGTGTCGGGCCACCGGCCGACCTGGTGGAGCGGTTCGCGTCGCCCGTGCCGGGCGCGGTCCTGTGCGAGCTGATCGGGGTACCCCGCGACGACCGCGCGGACTTCCTGCGCCGGGGCCACGCCCACCTGGAGGCCGGGCGGGGCAGGCAGCGCCGGGCAGCCGCGGGAGAGTCGTTCCAGCGCTATCTCTCCACCCTGGTGGAACGGCAGCGCAAGGAGCCCGACGACGGATTCATAGGTGCCCTCGTGCGCGACCACGGCGACGAGCTGACCGACGAAGAACTGCGCGGCCTGTGCGTCCTGCTGATGCTCGCCGGCCTGGACAACATCTCCGGCATGATCGGCCTGGGCACACTGGTCCTGCTGGAACACCCCGCCGAACTGGCAGCCCTGCGCGAGGATCCACGGACGGCGGACCGCGTCGTCGACGAACTGCTGCGCTATTTGTCCGTGCCGCACGCCCCCACGCCCCGGATCGCGCGGGAGGACGTCATGGTCGGCGGGGAACTGGTCAGAGCGGGCGAGAACGTCGTGTGCTCCCTGCCGATGGCCAACCGGGACCCGGCGCTCACTCCGGATCCCGACCGCTTCGACCCCGGTCGTGACCCGGTGTCCCACGTCGCGTTCGGGCACGGCATCCACCACTGCCTGGGCGCCGCGCTGGCCCGGCTCGAACTGCGGATCGCGATCACGGCACTGCTGGACCGGTTCCCCGCGCTGCGCCCGGCGGTGTCCGCCGAAGAGGTGCGCTTCCGTATCCACTCGCCCGCCTACGGGCTGGAGCGCCTGCCGGTCGCCTGGTGAGAGGAGAACGCGTGGACGGGAAGCTGGAGATCGAGGTCGACCGCGGCAGATGCGTGGGCGGCGGCATGTGCGCGCTGTTCTTGCCCGCGGTCTTCGACCAGTCGGACGACGACGGCAAGGTCCTGCTCAAGATCCCGGCGCCGGGCGCCGGGCTGACCGGATCGGTACGGGGGGCCGCGGCGAGGTGCCCCTCCGGCGCGATCACACTCCATGAACGGCAAGGGGACGCCATGAACGGCAAGTTGACGCCATGAACGTGAAGGGACGCCATGAACGCGAGGGGGACATCATGAAGAAGGACACCGTCGGCCAGGGCAGTCCGGCGGACATACGCCGGTTCGTCGTCTCCCTCTGGTGCGCGGAGCTCGGCGTGCCGGACGTGGGGGACACGGACGACTTCTTCGCCCTCGGCGGTCATTCGCTGGCGGCGCTGAACGTGCTGACCGACGTCGAGGACGCCTACCAGGTCGAGCTCGGCACGCGGGCCGTCGTCGAGCATCCGACCCTGTCGGACTTCATCTCGATGCTGGCGTCGCTCGTCGGCGTCGCCCCGGCATCTCCCGAGAGCGCCCGCGCGGCGGCCTCCGAGAGCGCCGCCTGACGGATCAGCACGGTTGCACACCCGCGGCCCGGTGGGCGGTGGAGCGAGGCCGACACCTCGTTCCGCCGTCCGCCGGGCCTTTTCGCGTCATCGGTGTCGTGGGTGTCGTGGGTGTCGTGGGTGTCATGGGTGTTGCTGGTGCCGACTTTTGTGTCCGCCGTGTGACCGCCCGCTGCGTAGAACTGAGCGCATGTTCACTCCGAAGAAGCGAGCTCTCTCGCACACCGTGCTGGCCGTGTCGGCGCTCGCCGTCGCCGTCTTCGTCACCGGCTGCTCCGACGACACCGAGAACGCCGCATCGAGCAACGAGGCCGGCTCCGGCGCGTCGGCCTCCCCGACCAGTCCCTTCGAGAAGGCCCTGGACTACGCAGAGTGCATGCGGTCCAACGGCGTCGCCAACTTCCCCGACCCGCAGCAGGACAGCGGCGGTGTCCGGATCAGCCCCGGTGACGTCGACCCGAACTCCAGCGAGTACCAGCAGGCGGAGGAGGCCTGCCGCGACAAGATGCCGCAGGGCCAGGGCGGTGCCGCCGCCGGCGGCGGCCAGCTCGACTCCGCCAAGGTCGCGGAATGGGCCAAGTGCCTGCGGGAGAACGGGCTCACCAAGCTGCCCGACCCGGAGATCAACGGCAGCAACATGACGATAGACCCGAAGGCGGCCGGGATCACGCCCGAGGAGTTCCAGAAGGCACAGCAGGCCTGCCAGGACAAGTACCCGGGCGGCGGGCTGATGCTGGGACCGGGGCCGGGCCAGTGACGACCTCCGACGAGACCGAGCTCGCCGTACGCGGCGAGGAGCAGGCGGCCCTGGAGCGCAGGACACCGGGCACGGTGGCGGGGGCCGAGCCCGAAGACGGCGCCGAGGCCCCCGCCGCCAGGAGTGACGACGGCGGATCCGACGAGCCGGCGGCGGCCCGCGGCGGCCGCAGGCGCCGACCCGTGCGCACCGTGCTGCTCGTCGCCATCGCGATCGCCGTGGCTGCGGCCGCCGGAATGGCCGCGTCGGGAACCTTCGGCAGCGACGGCGAGGACTCCGCGAGCGCGGCCCCCTCCGGGCCGCCCGCCACGACCAAGGTGCAGCGCACCACGCTGACCGACACCGAGACGGTGAACGGCAACCTCAGTTACGGCGACGCGACCGACGTCCAGGCCCCCGCCTCCTCTGGCGGCACCGGCTCGGGCAGCGGCCAGCAGGGCTCCGGCGGCGGCGACTCCGGCGCGGAGGTCGTCACCTGGCTGCCGACCGACGGTGTCGTCCTCGAGCGCGGAGACACCGTGTATCGCGTCGGCCAGGAGAAGGTCCCGCTGCTGTACGGCTCCATCCCCCTCTACCGCAGTCTGGAGACGGGGAGCGAGGGCGAAGACGTCAGGATCCTCGAGAAGAACCTTAAGGCCCTCGGCTACACGGGTTTCACCGTGGACGACACCTACACCGGCGACACGGCCGACGCCGTCAAGGAGTGGCAGGAGGACCTCGACCGGGAAGAGACCGGGACCGTCCAGGTCGGCGACGCCGTCGTGGCGTCCAGCGCCCGCCGCGTCGCGGAGGTCAAGTCCGTTCCCGGTGCCCTGCTCAGCGGGAGCCTGCTGTCCTGGACCGGCACCGAGCGTGTCGTGAACGTCGACCTCGACCCGCAGTACGAGGACCTGGTCAAGCATGGCACCAAGGCGACCGTCACCCTCCCGGACGACACCAGTGTCGAGGCCGTGGTGACCGACGTCGGCACCCCACCGCCCGCGCAGGGCGACGGGAGCGGCAGCGGTGATTCGGGCCAGCAGGCCGAAGGCGGCAGCGACACCGCCACCATCCCCGTACAGCTGAAGATCAAGGACCAGAAGAAGCTCGGGCGGTACCAGGCCGCCCAGGTCGACGTGGTCCTCAAGGCCGAGACCCGCGAGAACGTCCTCGCCGTCCCCGTCAACGCGCTGACCGCGCAACGCGGCGGGTACGCCCTGGAGGCCGTGACCGACAAGGGGGTCGAGTACGTCCCCGTGAAGCTCGGCATGTTCGCGGGCAGCCTGGTCGAGGTAACCGGCGCGGACGTCAAGGAAGGCATGGTCGTGGGGGTTCCCAAGTGACCGGTCCGGCCCACCCCGTCGTGCACCTGAGCGGGGTCACCAAGGCATACGGCGACGTCCACGCCCTCGAGGGCGCCGACCTCGTCATCCGGCGCGGCGAACTGCTCGCCATCGTCGGCCCGTCCGGCTCGGGGAAATCGACGATGCTCAACATCATGGGCACCCTCGACCGTCCCACCGCGGGCACGGTGCGCATCGACGGACATCTCACCCACGAGCTCACCGACCGTGAACTGTCCGCGCTGCGGGCCCGCACCATCGGCTTCGTCTTCCAGCAGTTCCACCTCGCCCCGGGCGTGGCGGCGCTGGACAGCGTCGCGGACGGACTGCTCTACAGCGGCAGGCCGCGTGCCTGGCGGCGCCGGCGGGCAGAGGCCGCGCTGCGCCGGGTCGGCCTCGGCCACCGGCTCGATCACCAGCCGCACCAGCTGTCCGGCGGTGAGAAACAGCGGGTGGCCATCGCCCGCGCCGTACTCGGAGACCCGCCGCTCCTGCTGGCCGACGAGCCGACCGGAGCGCTGGACTCCCGGTCGGGTGCCGTGGTGATGGAGCTGCTGCACGAACTGCACGAGGCGGGCACGACGGTGGTGGTCATCACGCACGACCGGGACATCGCCGCGTCCCTGCCCCGCGAGGTCCGGGTCAGGGACGGTCTGATCGAGCACGACTCCGGCCGCCCGGCGGCACTCGCCGGCCGAGTTCCCCAGGAGATCACCTCATGAGCACGCTCCACACCGAGCCGGACGCGGAGGAACTGGAGTGGCTCACGCTGCCGCCTCCCACCCGGCCGAAGCCGGCCAGGATGGGTCCGGCCGACGTGGTGCGCGTCGGCGGTTCCGGTCTGCGCTCCCGGCCGATGCGGGTCTTCCTGTCCGCGCTCGGCATCGCCATCGGCATCGCCGCCATGGTCTCGGTGGTGGGCATCTCCAGCTCGTCCACAGAGGGACTCAACCGCCGGCTGGCGGCTCTCGGGACGAACCTGCTCACCGTCACGCCAGGGCAGTCCATCAGCGGTGACACCGCGCATCTGCCCGACGAGTCGGTCGGCATGATCGGAAACATCGACGCCGTCGAGTCGGTCTCCGCCATCGGCAAGACGAGCGCGAAGATCTACCGCAACGACCACATCCCCAAGGAGGAGACCGGCGGCCTCACCGTCGACGCGGCCCGCACGGACCTGCCCGAGAGCACCGGAACGGAGATCGTCGACGGCCGGTGGCTGAACGGCGCCAACAGCCGCTATCCGGCGGTCGTCCTCGGCGCCAAGGCGGCGGAGCAGATCGGCGTGCACCAGGCCGGAGAGGACGTCCAGGTGTGGATCGGTGGACGCTGGTTCACCGTCGTCGGCCTGCTCGCCCCCAACGAACTCCTGCCGGAGCTGGACTCCGCGGCACTCGTGGGCTGGCCGGTCGCCGAAGAACTCCTGGACTTCGACGGGTATCCGACGGCCGTCTACACCCGTACCGAGGAATCCGCCGTCAACGACGTGCAGGCCGTCCTCGGCGCCACCGCCAACCCCGAGAACCCCAGCGGCGTCAACGTCTCACGCCCCTCCGACGCCCTCGCCGCCAAGGAGGCCACGGACGACGCGCTGAGCGGTCTGCTGCTGGGACTCGGCGGTGTGGCCCTGCTGGTGGGCGGCGTCGGCGTGGCCAACACGATGGTGATCTCCGTGCTGGAGCGCCGCTCCGAGATCGGCCTGCGCCGCTCACTGGGCGCCACCCGGGGGCAGATCCGCACCCAGTTCCTGTCCGAGGCCCTGCTGCTGTCCGCGCTCGGCGGCCTCGGCGGCGTCCTCCTCGGCATCAGTGTCACAGCCGGCTACGCGGCCTACCAGGGCCTGCCCTCCGTCGTGCCGCCCTGGGCCATGATCGGTGGCGTCGGAGCCACCCTCGTCATCGGCGGTCTCGCCGGCTTCTACCCGGCCGTACGCGCTGCCCGGCTGCCCCCCACGGAGGCTCTGGCCACCACCTGATACGGCGGTGCCCCCTGCCGGTCATCCCCCGCCCGGCGGGGGCATCGCTGCACAACCCGTTGTATGCCATCCACGTCGCGCAGAAGTCAGCAGACAGAGGAGAAGTCATGGTCGTGGTGATGGCCCCCGAGGCTACACAGGAAGACGTAGAGGCCGTCGTCGAACTGGTACGGGCGGCGGGGGGCGACGCCTTCGTCAGCCGCGGGGTCGCACGCACCATCGTGGGACTCGTCGGCGACGTGGACGACTTCGAGGCACTCAACCTGGGCAGCCGCCGCGGCGTCCTCCAGGTCATGCGGGTGTCCGCCCCGTACAAGCTGGTCAGCCGGGAGCACCACGCCGCCCGGTCCGTGATCAGGGTCGGCGGCGTGCCCATCGGCCCCGGCACGCTCAGCGTGATCGCCGGGCCCTGCGCCGTGGAGACCGCGGAACAGACGCTGCGGGCCGCCCTGATGGCCCGGAAGGCAGGTGCCTCGCTGTTGCGCGGCGGCGCGTTCAAGCCGCGTACCTCGCCCTACTCCTACCAGGGGCTCGGCGAGGCCGGCCTCAGGATCCTCGCCGAGGTCCGCGCCGAGACGGGGCTTCCGGTGGTCACCGAGGTCATCGACCCGGGCGACGTCGACATGGTCGCCTCTTACGCCGACATGCTCCAGGTAGGCGCCCGCAACATGCAGAACTTCGCGCTGCTGCAGGCGGTCGGCCGGTCGGGCCGGCCGGTGCTGCTCAAGCGCGGCCTGAGCGCCACCATCGAGGAGTGGCTCAGCGCTGCCGAGTACATCGCCCAGCGCGGCAACCTCGACATCGTGCTGTGCGAACGCGGCATCCGCACCTTCGAGAGCGCCACCCGCAACACCCTGGACATCAGCGCCGTTCCGGTCGTCCAGCGCCTGTCGCACCTCCCCGTCGTCGTGGACCCCTCCCACTCGGGCGGCCGCCGCGACCTGGTCGTCCCACTGGCCCGGGCCGCGCTCGCGGCCGGCGCGGACGGCGTCATCGTCGACGTGCACCCGGAGCCCGGCGAGGCGCTGTGCGACGGCGAACAGGCCCTCACCGGAGACGACATACGGGAGATCGCCGACGCCGTCACCATCCTGTCGCCGCTGATGGGCCGCTCCCTCGCCATGCCGCTGGCCGGCCGGCCGGGCACCCGCCGCGTCGCCCCCGCGAGTTGACCCCCTCGGGGTGCCCCTTCCCCCGGGGCATTCCCGTCGTACGCCCCGACCCTTACAACCCCTAGGAAATAGGGGGCGTAAGGGGCGTCCGGGCGGCGCGAGCAGGGGTTTCGATGTGCATTCGATGCTGTCAATTTCGGTCACATCTGCGGAAGCACTTCAGCCGCTGATCTTCTGCTCAAAATCGTCAAGGGGGAGTCGAGAGCATTGGAAACTGGCTGGTTCCTGCAATCCCTGGCAAAGCGCCGAGAGTGTGTCGCCCACGAGGTGGTGCGACAGGCAATCCCTGCGCGGACGGCGGCCTTCGGCCGTGTCGGCGACGGCGATTGAGAGGCGCCGGGATGGAACTCGAGGAGGAGGAACTCAATCAGCAGCCCGTCGTGGAAGTGGACATCGACACGCTCGACCTGTCGGGTTCACCACGACTGGCCGGAGAGAGGCCGGAACACATTCAGATCCTGGCCGCGGTCCAGGATCCGCTGCCGCCCATCACGGTGCACCGGTCGACGATGCGGGTCATCGACGGCTTCCACCGGCTGAAGGCCACCCGCCTTCGGGGCGGACACACCATCGCCGCCAGGTTCTTCGACGGGGACGAAGCAGCGGCCTTCGTCCTGAGGGTGAAACTGAACGTCGCCCATGGGCTGCCGCTGGCCCTGGCGGACCGCAAACGCGCCGCCCAGCGCATCATTGTGACGCACCCGCAGTGGTCGGACCGGCGGGTCGCCTCCGTCACCGGGATCTCCCCGGGGACCGTCGGCGACCTGAGGCGGCGCGAGAGCGTCGATGCAGAGCCGACCGGGCGCCGACTGGGTCAGGACGGCCGGCTGCGACCGGTCGACGGCAGTGTGGGGCGGCTCCAAGCGCAGGAGTTGCTCACCGAGAACCCGGACCTGTCGCTGCGCCAGGTGGCTCGGGCGGCGGGCATCTCCCCGGAGACGGCCCGCGATGTCCGCAACCGGCTGCGCAACGGCGAGGACCCGCTGCCGCGGCGCCGAGGCGCGACGGCCACCGGGGCGGACGAGTCCCGGGTGACCTCACTGGGGCTCGCCCGCGCGGGCGGCCGCGGGGAGCCGGTCCTGGACCGGGCCGCGCTCGTGAAACGGCTGAAGGCCGACCCGGCCCTGCGCTTCACGGAGACGGGACGCAACCTGCTGCGCCTGCTTGCGCTCCACACGGTGCGCAAGGAGGAGTGGGACGCCATCATCAACAACGTCCCCCCGCACTGCAGTGACATCGTTGCCGACCTGGCCCGGCAGTTCGCTGACCTGTGGTCGGAGTTCGCGGTCCGGGTCAGGGACGAGGTCACGCAGATCGGCTGAGCGCCGAGGCCGGGCGTCCGAGTGTCGAAAGCGGACGGTTGGACGCCCGGTCTCCCGCCCCTGAGGCGGGCGGCGCACATGCAGCAGCCCCTATGTGGGGGCCGGGAGAACGAGGAGACCGCAGCGGAAGCGATCCGCGGCGGTCTCCTCGTTCTCCCGGTCCTGGATTTCCTCGTGTTGGCCATGCTTCCGCGTACCTACAGGGGGCTCCCCACGTCGTGGGTCGCGCGGACCGTGCGCAGCCGTGCCGCTTCGGCGACGCCCGCGCAGCCGGACAGGCCGAGCGCGTCCCGCAGTTCGTCCGCCAGCAGCGTGAGCACGCGCGCCGCGCCGGCCTCCCCGGCCGTGGCCAGACCCCACATGAGGGGCCGGCCGACCAGCACGCCGCCGGCGCCGAGGGCGAGGGCCCGCAACACGTCGGTCCCGCCTCGGACGCCGCTGTCCACCAGCACCTGGCACTGCCCCCCGAGTGCCCCCACCACCGCGCCGAGCGCCTCGGCGCTGGCGATCGCGCCGTCGAGCTGACGGCCGCCGTGGTTGGAGACCACGACGGCGTCCGCGCCGCACTCCGCCGCCCGCACGGCGTCCTCCGGCGCGAGCACTCCCCGAGCGGAAGACTCGTCCACTCCCGCAGCGCGCGCACGGTGTTCCAGCTCACCGCGGCGGAGAAGGCCTGGCGGGTGTGCGCGGCCACCGCGGACACGTCGTCCCCGGGGCGTCGGTGCGCGGCGGACACCGCGTCCCGTGCGAAGTGCTCGGCCGTCACGTGTCCCGGCAGCGTGAAGCGGTTGCGCGCGTCCCGCAGCCGGCGCCCCATCCAGGGCACGTCGACCGTGAGCACGATCGCCTCGCAGCCGGCGTCCTCCGCCCGGCGCACCAGGTTCAGGGAGCGCTCCGTGTCACGCAGCCAGTACAGCTGGAACCACACGGTGCCCCCCAGCGCGGTCAGTTCCTCGACGGGGACGCTGCTCAGCGTGGTGGCGGTGAAGGGCACACCGGCCGCCTTCGCCGCGCGGGCGACGGCCAGTTCGCCCTCCGGGTGCAGCAGACGCTGATACGCCACCGGAGCGACGGCGACCGGCATGCTCACCGGCCGGCCCAGGAGAGTGGCCTCGGTCGTGCACGCCGAGACGTCCCGGAGGATCCGGGGTACGACGAACACCCGGTCGAACGCGGCGCGGTTGGCATCCAGGGTCGTCTCGGCACCGCTGCCGCCGGCGACGAAGTCGCGCACGTCGGCGGGGAGCGCGGCGGCGGCCGCCCGCTCGAAGTCGGCCAGGCACTGGGCCCGTTCCGGGTCCTTCGCGAAGGTTCCCGCCGCGCCCGCGTCGCCGCCGTACCCGCCGGCCGCCACCGGATCCGGGTCAGGGCTGGAATCCACGCTGGCCCGTCCGCTCCAGTTCCACGGCCTCGTACAGCGCCTTGATGTTGGAACTGCCGAAGGTCTCCGCGCCCTGCCTTTCGATGACCTCGAAGAACAGGGTGTGCCGCGGGTGGGTGGAAGCGGTGAAGATCTGGAACAGCTGCCCTCCGTGGTCGGCGTCCGCGAGCACGTGGGCGGCCCTGAGGTCCGCCAGCCGCCGCGGGTCCAGGTCGATGCGCTCGCCGAGCAGGTCGTAGTAGGTGGAGGGCGTGTTCAGGAAGCTGACACCGCGCCGTCCGAGGGCCCGCACGGAGCGGACCGCGTCCGCGGACGAGAACGCCAGATGCTGTACGCCGGCGCCCTGGTGGCCCTTGAGGAACTCGTCGATCTGCCCCGGCGGGGCGGACGCGTCGGGCTGCAGCAGCGTCAGGGTGACCATGCCGGACGGGCTCTGGACGACCTTCGACTCCATGGCCTGTGCGCCCACCACGATGTGCTCTTCGAAGATGTCGTGGAACCCGAGGGTCCTCATGTAGTAGTCGACCGTGGACGCAAGGTCGCCGGTGTTCAGGCACACCGCGACATGGTCGATGTCCAGCAGGCCCACGTCCTCGGCCCGTTCGTCGGCGCCGCGCAGCGCCGGCACGAACCCCGACGGCAGCCCGGGGCCCTCGCCGGGGGCGCGCTGCACCAGCGTGTGCACGACATCGCCGAAGCCCTCGATCGCGGCGCTGACCTCGGGCCCGCCGGCCGTGCCCGGACCGCCGTCCGCGTGCCGGGTGGGACCGCGGCGGGCGTGGGCGCCGCCCGCGACCGCGGCCGCGAAGGCGGCCCCCACGTTCGCGGTGCGCAGGGCGATGTCGGCGACTCCGTCGCCGTGCGCGGCCACGTAGGCGGACGCGGGGTGCTGGTCCGAGGTGGCCTGGGTCACCACGAGCGTGATCAGCCCGTGGCGCAGGGCGATGCTGCGGTGGTCGGCCGAGCCTCCGGTGCCGGTGACGGAGAAGGCATACCGGTCGACCCAGTCGAATACCGATTCCTCCAGATGCTCGACGTACAGCTCGACATAGTCGATGGAGAGGTCGCCGAGCGGATCCGCGGCCTCGGCATTTGATAGGGCCCGCATGTGTCCCCCAACCAGAAAAGGAACGAGTTTTCTGAACTGTAGGACGAATCCCGAGGATTCGGCCATGAACACCGGACGGGTTTGGTTGGACGGCGGGCCGGAAAGCCGTCGACCCTAAACGGGATCAGTCGAACCCGTACTGGATTTTGTCCGCGCTGGTAGTCGGCCGGGGCTGGTTCATGAACTCGATCCGCATTTCACTCGCACGTCGATGGCCTTTGGACGGAGTGATGTTTCATGGTGCGCACGATGGCCGTCGTCGGCACGGGGCTCATCGGTACCTCGGTGGCGCTCGCCGCGAGCCTGCGGGGGGTGACGGTCTTTCTGTCCGACCGCGACCCGGTGGCCGCGCGGACGGCGGCCGCCCTGGGGGCCGGGCTGGCCGAAGAGCCCGACCGGCCCGTGGACCTGGCGGTCCTCGCGGTGCCGCCCAGTGCGGTCGGCGGCGTGCTGGCCCGGGCCCAGCCGCCGGTTCCTTGCCCGCAGTTACACCGACGTGGCCAGCGTGAAGTCCGTGCCGGTACGGATGGCGCTGAGCCAGGCTCCCGACCCGTCCCGCTTCGTCGGGGGCCATCCGACGGCGGGCCGCGAACGGTCCGGCCCGCTGGCCGCGCGGGCCGACCTGTTCCGTGGCCGGCCCTGGGCGCTCACCCCGTCGGCGTGCACCTCGGAGCTGGCGCTGGCGGCCGCCCGGGAGTTGGTGGAGCTGTGCGGCGGGGTGCCGGTGATGACCCGGAGCCGGGACCACGACGACGCGGTGGCACTGACCTCGCACGTGCCCCACCTGGTGGCCAGCCTGATGGCGGCGCGACTGCGGGAGGGGCCCGACGAAATGTCCAGGTTCGCAGGACACGGGCTGCGGGACGTCACCCGGATCGCCGGCGGCGACTCACGGCTCTGGGGCGACATCGTCCAGGCCAACGCCCCGGCCATCGCCGGGGTCGTCAGGGAGTTGCACGCCGATCTGTCCCGGCTGGTGGCGGCGTTCGACCTGTTGGCCGAGCCCGAGCCCGACTCCGCGGACGGCCTGGCGGGCGGCGACGTGGACGGCAGCCGGACCGGGCACGGGCGCGAGGCGGAGGACGGATCGGAGGGCGGATCGGAGGGCCCGGAGGACGGATCGGAGGGCGGATCGGAGAACGGAGAGCCCGATCCCGGTGGGCGCGGACGGGGCATGCGGACAATGCTCGATCTGCTCGCGCGGGGCGTCGAGGGCCTGGCCGTGCTTCCCGCGACCCGGGCGGGCGGGGCGGCCGCCGACGCCGGGATCCTGGTGGCCGTCCCGGGACGTCCCGGCGCGCTGCGGCGACTGCTGCGTGTGGTGGGGGAGTTCGGTGTCGCCCCGGAGGAGACGGCGGTCCTGAGGGCCGACGGCGACGGGGCCGGCGGCGTGCTGGAGGTGCGCGTCCCGGTGCCGTCCGGCCTGGCGGCGTCGGTGCTCGGCACCCTGCGGCACGAAGGCTGGGCGGCTGAGCCGGAAGGGGAGACGGTGCCCGAGGTCCCGGCCGGTGGGCGCCCGGCGGCGGGCATTCCACTTCCGTGGCTCAGACCGATCGATCGGCAGGGCTGAAGCACACCACTGATGCGGGTGCACACTAGGGTGTTTCGGCCACCTGTGATGAGGATTTCGTTCCGGACGTTGCCGTGGGCCGGGCCGCCGCGGCAACCGCCTGCGCCGGAGCGCGGGTCCTGAAGTGGCGGTACGGACAGACGCCGGGGGCAGCCGGAGGCCCGTCACGTGCGACACGGAGGGGGCGCCCCGGGCGGTTTCCGCCGGGCCGCTGCGTACTTGTTTGTGCTGTTTCGTCACCAGGAGCCCTGCGTCAGTCCTTTGCTCAGCCACTGGCCGAACTCACCGGGCGGTCGCCCCGGCCTGCGGCCCCGCCTATGCGTTTCGGGATGCGGACACCTGCTCGCCCGTGACCTTCTCATGAAATTTCACGGCGGGGAAATAAGGACTGTCTCAAAACGATCGATACCGTCCGGCACGTATGTCCGAAATCCAGACCACGGGCGACAGGATCGAGCCGGTATCCTGGGCGTACCGCTTCCCCTGCATCCAGCAGGGCCGTAACTCATCCCCCCACGTCGGTATCGGCGCAGATCGGAAGCGGTTTCATTGTTCTTCTTGATTTATTGCGAGGGTATTGCGAGTCGGCGGCACCGAGTGAAACGCCGCTGTGTACACGGACATGGATCACGGGGGGTCCTTTGAAGTTCCGAGACGTGAATCTCAGTGAAAGGGATGGAGAACTTCGACTGCTTGAGCAGGTCTACTCGAGATCTGTGAACGGCAAGGGCGCCGTCGCCCTGGTGAACGGACCGGTCGGCTGCGGAAAAACGGCTCTGATCCAGAACTTCGCCGAACGGGTCAGGGCACGGGGAGGCCGTTTCCTCTCGGTGACGGCTTCCGCGAGTGAGCGATTCGACTGGCTGGGGCTCATCGACCGGCTGATGAGTGCCATGCGTGCGGCGGGCCTGGTCGAGTACCCGTTCGTCGAGGAGGACGCCGCGGGACCTGCCTCCGGCCTCGCCGCGATCGAGGCCGGGAGGGTGCCGCTCGCCCTGCTGCAGCGGATTTCCCGCACCGTCACCGGTTTCGCGGGCGAGGGGCCGCTCGTCATCGGTGTGGACGACGTGCACTTCGCCGACGAGGCCTCGCTGGACTGTCTCAGCTACCTCATACGCCGCATCGATTCGGCTCCGATCATGGTCGTCCTGACCGAGAGCTCCTGCCACGAGCAGAGCCTTGTGACGTTCCACGCCGAGACCCTGCACCTGCCCTCCAGCCACCGCATCCGGCTGGGAACGCTCAGTCTCGACGGTGTCGCCGGCCAGTTGGCCGCCCGCGGGGTCATCGGCCCCGGGGCACGGGACGCCGCCGAGCCGTGGGCGGAGACGACCGGGGGGAACCCCCTGCTGCTGCACGCCCTCATCGACGACGTGGCGGAGGGCGGGTTGTCGGCGGAACCCGGCCCGCACGGCCTGCCGTCGGCAGCCGGGCAGCAGCGGCCTCTCGTGGGTGGGGACGCGGCCGGCGTGCGCGGGCCGGCCGGTCCGGGAGCCGTCGGTGTGCGCGTGCGTGTCCCGCTGCCGGGGGAGTCCTTCCGGTACGCCGTGCTGCGCTGCCTGCACCGCGGTGAGCCGGCGCTGCTCGCCGCCGCCCGCGCCCTCGCCGTACTCGGCGAGTCGGCGACCCCGGCGCTGATGGCCGACTTCCTCAGCGAGGACATCACCTCGGTGCGCCGCAGCATCGCCGAACTGCATGCCGCCGGCCTGCTCTCCGGCGTGCGCTTCCGACATGAGCGCACCAGGTCGGCCGTCCTTGCGGACATCCCCACCAAGGACCTCTTCGGGATGCGGTCCGCGGCGGCGGAACTGCTCCACGAGAGCGGAGCCCCCGCGATCGCCGTGGCCGAGCAACTGCTCGCCACCCATGAACCGGTCGCCGCCGCCTGGCAGACCGACATCCTCCGCCGCGCCGCCAGGGACGCCCGGGACACCGGGGACGTCGGCGCGGGCGTGGAGTACCTGCGGCACGCCTCCGGCATCTGCGCAGACCCGGTCCAGGAAGCCGAGGTGACCGCCGCGCTCGCCGAGACGCTGTGGCTGATCGACCCCGCGAAGGCCTCCCGGTACCTCCCGCAGCTCGAACGCATGGTGCGCGACGGTCTGCTGGCCGGGTCCGAGGCCCTGGTCGTGGTCGAACAGCTCGTCTGGCGGGGGGACTTCGCGCAGGCCGACGCCCTGCTCCGGATCATCGAGGGCCGGACCGCCGCCGAGGGCGCCGACCTCTGGGACGGCGCCGGGCCGGCCTCGTCCGCAGTCCGCGCCGGCGTCCGCCTGGTCCGGCTCCGGCTCTCCTTCTGCCGGCCCGGCCTGCGGCACGACCCGCGGGCCGAGCCACCCGGGGCGGGCCCCGTGTCCGCGGTCCCCGCGCTGCTGCCGGCCGGGGCGCTGGTCGACCTGACGGCCGGCCTGACCACGGCGGAGCACTGCACACCGGGTTCGCGCGGCCCCGGTCGGGGCGCCCGCTTCGCGACCCCGCCCGGCGGCCTGTTCCTGCGGGCCGAGGGCAGCCGGCCGGACGACTCCGTGTCCTGGCCGAAGCGGCTGCTGGAGGAACCGGGAAACCGGCGCGTGCCCATGCGACGGGCACTGCTCGAGGCCCTCGGCGCGGCCGAGGCGCTGCGCGCCGGCGACATCACCACGGCGTCCGCGGCAGCCAGGTCGGCGCTGACTCTCGTCGGCTCCGAGGCGTGGGGCGTGGTGATCGGCGTCCCCCTGTCCCTGGCGGTGCGGGCGGCGACGGCGTGCCGCGACCTCGACGCCGCCATGGCGTACCTCAACGTCCCTGTGCCCGCAGTCATGTTCGAGACACCCTTCGCCCTGCCCTACCTCCAGGCACTCGGCCGCTACCACCTCACCGCGGGCCGGCCCGGCGCCGCGCTGCGGCACTTCGAGACCTGCGGGGAGCTGATGGCGCGGTGGCGGCTCGACGTACCGGAGCTCGCGGACTGGCAGGGCGGTGCGGCGGCCGCCCTGATGGCGACGGGCCGGCGCGACCAGGCGCGAGCCGTGTTCCGGCAGCGACCGGTCCCCACCGGCGACGAGCCGCGGTCCGGGACCGGCACCCTGGGCGCGCTGCTGGCCACCAGCGCGCCCGACGAGCGGCTTCCCCTGCTCCAGGAGGCGTTACGGCTGCTCGAAGCGGGCGGCGACGGCGCCGAGTTCAGGCAGGCACCGGCCGACGCGGAGGCCGTGCGGGCGTTGGACCGGCGCACCGTCGAGCGGGAGCGGGTGTGGCCGCGGACAGCGCCGCCGGCCCGCCCGGAGCCGGAACTGCCGCAGCACCACCGTTCCGCGGACGCCGAGCCGTTCGGCGATCCGTCGGCGCACCGCCTTTCAGTGAACGGAGCACCGGACGCGCTGACCGAACTCACGGGAGCCGAACGCCGGGTGGGTGCGCTCGCCGCGTCCGGATGCACCAACCGGGAGATCGCCCGCAAGCTCTTCATCACGGTGAGCACGGTGGAACAGCATCTGACCAAAATCTACCGGAAGTTGAAGGTGCGCAGACGGACGGACCTTCCGGCGGACCTCAGAAGGTTCGCCGATCTCCCGTGTTCGCCCAATGGGGAATGAAAACGTACGGCATTGCCGTGCGATAGGGGAACTGCTCGTCAACTCCCCGTCCAAGTGAGCATTTTGGCGTGTTGGACAGCGTTGTGACGCGGGTTGAGAACGTGTGATCCTGGCCGCCGAAATCAACCACTGAAAATCCAATCCGCCGAGGGGATATCCATGGCCGGACGGAGCCTGGACGACTGTGCGCGGCCGGCAGAAGAAGCGCTGGAACCCGTTCTCGCGGAATTCCTGACAGCGGAGGGGACGACGGAGGCCGGGGCAGACCTCCGCAGGAACGACCTGCACCGCAGCCTCGCCGACCCCGTCCTCGACACGATGAACTTCCTGAACGAGGTCACGCATCGCTACCCGGACGCGATCTCCTTCGCCCCCGGACGGCCGTACGACGGGTTCTTCGACACCGAACGGATCTTCACCTACCTCCGCCGGTACCTGGACCACCTGACCGCCCAGGGCTGGTCCGACGACGACGTGCGCACCGCCATGTACCAGTACGGCCCCACCGCCGGACAGATCCGCGACATCGTTGCCGACTCGCTGCGCGCGGACGAGGACATCGACGTGCCGGCCGAGTCGATCGTCGTCACGGTCGGCGCGCAGGAGGCCATGCTGCTGGTGCTGCGGGCCCTCTTCCGCGGCCCGGACGACGTCCTCCTCGTGGCCAGCCCCTGCTATGTGGGCATCACCGGCGCGGCCCGGCTGCTGGACGTGTCGGTGGCCGCCGTGGAGGAGCGCGAGGACGGGCTCTCCTGCGCCGACGTGGAGGCGGTGATGCTGCGGGAGCGGGCGGGGGGACGCCGTCCCCGTGCCGTGTACGTGGTCCCCGACCACTCCAACCCCTCCGGGACCACGATGGACGCGGCGAGCCGTGCCGCGCTGCTGGAGCTGGCCGAGCGCCACGGCGTCCTGGTCATCGAGGACAGCCCGTACCGCAGGGTGAGCCCCGGCGTCACGCTGCCGACCCTGAAGTCCCTGGATCGCTCCCGTACGGTCGTCCACCTCGGCTCGTTCGCCAAGACGGTCTTTCCAGGCGCACGGGTCGGGTTCGTGGTCGCCGACCAGAGGGTGGCCGACGAAACGGGCCGCACCGGTCTCCTCGCCGGCGAACTCGCCAAGATCAAGAGCATGGTGACGGTCAACACCTCGTCGCTGAGCCAGGCCGCCGTGGCGGGGGCCCTGCTGTCCGCGGCCGGCCGGGTCTCCGAGCTGAACGCCGAACCGGCCGCCTACTACGGGCGCGCCATGCGGTCCACACTGCGGCAGCTGGACGCCCGTCTCCCGGCCGACCGGCGCGCGGCACTCGGCGTGCGGTGGAACGAACCGGCGGGAGGCTTCTTCCTCACCGTGCACGTCCCCTTCACGGCGGACAACGAGGCCCTGACCCGGTCCGCCCAGGACTTCGGCGTCATCTGGACGCCGATGAATTACTTCTATCCGCAGGGCGGCGGCCGGAACGCCCTCCGCCTGTCCACCAGTTATCTGACGGACGCGGACATCGAAGAGGGCATCGCCCGGCTCGCCCGATTCATCGAGGCGCGGAGTACCGAGTAGCGGACCACCGCGTCGACCGCCGAATTCCCGGGCCGGCTCTGCTCTCCGGCAATTCAGATCACCGACTCTGCCACGGAAAGGCGAAGGCAAGTGACCGGCATCAGTGCACGGAAACCGCGCAGCAAGCCGCGCATGTGGGGGTGGACCTTCCGATGACCAGCAGCCTCGACCACTACCTCGACCACCGTCCGGTCCTGACCGGGGACGGATCCCTGAGGACTCCGTTCCGGCCGCGGATCGTGGGCGTCGGCACCGCCGCCTCGCCCGCCGTCTACTCCCAGCAGGAAGTGCTCGATGCCTTCGGCATCACCGATCCCAGGATCGGCTCGGTCTTCCGCAACAGCGCCATCGACCGGCGCCACCTGACCCTGCCCGAACCGGACGCCGACGGCGTCCGCCACCCGGAGCAGCAGGGCGACCTGCTGGACAAGCACAAGGCCATGGCCGTCGGTATGGGCGCCGAGGCGCTGCGCGCCTGCCTGAAGCGGGCCGGTGCCGAACTCGCCGACCTGCGGCACCTGTGCTGTGTGTCCTCCACCGGCTTCCTGACCCCCGGCCTGAGCGCCCTGATGATCCGCGAACTGGGCATCGACCGGCACTGCAGCCGCAGCGACATCGTCGGCATGGGCTGCAACGCGGGGCTCAACGCGCTGAACGTCGTGGCCGGCTGGTCCGCCGCCCACCCCGGCGAACTCGCCGTGGTGCTCTGCACGGAGGCCTGCTCCGCCGCGTACGCGATGGACTCCTCGATGCGCACGGCGGTCGTCAACAGCCTCTTCGGTGACGGAGCCGGCGCAATCGCGCTTCTGTCCGGGCCCGGTGACGACGTGTCGGGGGCCGCCGAGGGACCGACCGTCCTCAAGTTCTCCAGCTGCATCATCCCCGACGCGATCGACGCGATGCGCTACGACTGGGACCGCGAGCTGGACCGGTTCAGCTTCTACCTCGACCCGCAGATCCCGTACGTCGTCGGCGCCCACGCCGAGATCGTCGTCGACCGACTGCTGCAGGACACCGGCCTGCGCCGCAGCGACATCGGCCACTGGCTGGTGCACTCCGGCGGCAAGAAGGTCATCGACGCGGTCACCGTCAACCTGGGACTGACCCGTCACGACCTACGGCACACGACCGGGGTTCTCAGGGACTACGGCAACGTGTCGAGCGGCTCGTTCCTGTTCTCCTACGAACGGCTTCTCGACGAGCAGGTGACCAGGCCCGGCGACTTCGGGGTGCTGATGACGATGGGACCGGGGTCCACGCTCGAGACGGCGCTGGTCCAGTGGTGACGACGGGGGAGAACGCCATGAGAGACACAAGTGACGTGCTGACGCTGGTCATCGACGGGACCCGGCCCCTCACCGCCGGCACCGTCAAGGACCTGACCGTCCTGTGCGACCGGGCCGAGGACCGGGGCGCCGGCGGGATCGTCTCCCTGCGGGTCACCGGCGCGCCCAAACCGGGCTGGGCCGACGCACTGGACGTCGCCCTGGTCACCAAGTGGGAGCGGGTACTGCGGCGGCTGGAGCGGCTGCCCGCCGGGACCGTCGCCCTCGCCACCGGCGACTGCGGCGGAACGGCCCTCGACGCGTTCCTCGTCGCCGACATCCGCATCGCGACGCCGGAGACCCGGCTGCTCGTGCCCTTCGACGGGGAGTCCACCTGGCCCGGTATGGCCACGTTCCGGCTCGTCCGGCTCGCCGGCGCCGCCCGGGTGCGCCGCAGTGTGCTCTTCGGGCATCCTCTCTCCGCGTCCGAGGCGCTGGCGCTGGGTATCGCCGACGAACTGGCAGAGGGCCCGGACGCGGCGGCGGCCGCAACGGAGCAGCTGATCGAAGAGGTGTCCGGCAAGGAACTCGCCATCCGGCGCCAGCTGCTGTTCGACGCCCAGCACGCCAGCTTCGAGGACGCCCTCGGACCCCATCTGGCGGCCTGCGACCGCGCCCTTCGGCGCAGCGCCTCCGGGGAGGCCGCATGACGACGACCCCGCCCCGCCCGGCGCCCGCGCTCGACGGATGGCAGTCCCTGACCGAGGCGGTGGAACAGGCGGAGAAGTCGCTGGCCTCGCTGCCCACCCCGGCGGAGCGCACCGCGGCGCAGCGGGCCGACGCCGATGCCGTGAAGAACCGGGCCCGCGGCGAGCGGGCCCGGTTCCTGGAGACGCACGCCGAAACCGTCTACGACCGGCTCACCGAGGGACGCACCCGCGAACTGCGCATCGGTGAACTGGTCACGGCTGCCGCGACCGCCTACCCCGGTCTGGTGCCGACGCCGGACGTGCTGGAGCGGGAGCGGAGCCGGCCGCAGGCCGACAAGGAAGGCCACGAGATCGACCAGGGCATCCTCCTGCGTGCCGTCCTGCGCTCGCCCGTCGCCGGCCCCCACCTCCTCGCGTCCATGCTCCGCCCCACGGACCGGGCGCTCGCGCTGCTGCCGCGGTTCCGGCGGACGGGCGTCGTGGAGATGGAGGCCGTACGGCTTGAGCGCCGCGACGGGGTCGCCCGGCTGACGCTGTGCCGGGACGACTGCCTCAACGCCGAGGACGACCAGCAGGTCGACGACATGGAGACGGCCGTCGACCTGGCTCTGCTCGATCCGGGTGTCCGGATGGGCCTGGTGCGCGGCGGCGAGATGAGCCACCCCCGCCACCGGGGCAAGCGGGTCTTCAGCGCGGGCATCAACCTGAAGAACCTCAGCTCCGGCGACATCTCCCTGGTCGACTTCCTGCTGCGCCGCGAACTCGGCTACCTCCACAAGCTGTTCCGCGGGATTCGCGTCGAGGACCCCGCCGCCTGGCACACGCCGTACGCCGAGAAGCCGTGGGTCGCCGCCGTCGACGGCTTCGCGATCGGCGGCGGGGCCCAACTGCTGCTGGTCTTCGACCACGTCCTCGCCGCGTCCGACGCCTACCTCAGCCTCCCGGCAGCGAAGGAGGGCATCATCCCCGGGGTCGCCAACTTCCGCTTCAGCCGGTACGCAGGGCCGCGGCTGTCGCGCCAGGTGATCCTGGAGGGCCGCCGGATCTGGGCGTCGGAACCGGCGGCCCGGATGCTGGTCGACGAGGTCGTGGAGCCGGCGGAGATGGACGCCGCCGTGGAGCGCAGCCTGGCGCGGCTCGACGGCGAGGCAGTGCTCGCCAACCGGCACATGCTCAACCTCGCCGAGGAGCCGGTGGACGCGTTCCGCGCGTACATGGCCGAGTTCGCGCTCCAGCAGGCGCTGCGGCTGTACGGGGCCGACGTGATCGACAAGGTGGGCAGGTTCGCGGCGGGCTCCTCATGACGGCCGGCCGCGGTGACGCCGACCGCCTCCGGGTGCGGTACGAGAAGAAGGACGGCGTCGCCCGCGTCACCCTCGACCGGCCCGACGTGCTCAACGCCATGGACCTGCGCATGCACCGGGAACTCGCCGCTGTCTGGGACGACGTGGAGGCGGACGACGGCGTCCGCGTCGCGGTCCTGACCGGGGCGGGCGACCGGGCCTTCTCAGTGGGACAGGACCTCGGGGAACGGGCCCGGCTCACCGCCGAGGGGGCCGGACCCACGACGTTCGGCAGCCGCGGCCTGCCCGGCTGGCCGCGGCTCACCGAGCGGTTCTCCCTGTCCAAACCGGTGCTGGCGCGCGTGCACGGCTACGCGCTCGGCGGCGGCTTCGAACTGGTCCTCGCCTGCGATCTGGTCATCGCCTCGCGGGACGCGGTGTTCGCGCTGCCGGAGGTACAGCTCGGGCTGGTGCCCGGCGCGGGCGGCGCGTTCCGGCTGGCCCGGCAGCTGCCCCTCAAGACGGCCATGGGGTATCTCCTCACCGGACGCCGGATGGACGCGGCGACCGCTCTGCGCCTCGGGCTGGTCAACGAGGTCACCGAGCCGCAGGAGCTGAACGACAGGGTCGCCGCCTGGACCGATGACATCGTCCGCAGTGCGCCCCTGTCGGTGCGGGCCATCAAGGAGTCCGTCATGCGCTCGCTCGACCGGCCGCTGGAGGAGGCGTTCGCGACCCGCTACGTCTGGGAGGAGCGGCGCATGCACAGCGCGGACGCCGCGGAGGGCCCCCGGGCGTTCGCGGAACGGCGTGACCCGATCTGGACCGGCCACTGAAGACCGGAGGCCGCGTCTGACACCGGCCCCGCCGACGGCCGCCGACGCCGTCGGCGGGCCCGGAGTCTTCCGAGTTACCCGCAGGGGAGGAGTACACCGATGCCGGTGGCGCACGTCAACGGAGTCGATCTCTGGTTCGACGACCACGGGTCCGGCGAGCCGGTGGTGATGGTGGCCGGAACCGGCGCGCCGGGCCGTGTCTGGCGCACCCACCAGGTGCCGGCGCTGCGCAGGGCCGGCTACCGGGTGATCACCGTCGACAACCGGGGCAGCGGAACGACCGCCTCGGGGGACGGAGGCTTCACACTCGACGACATGGTCGCGGATGTCGCGGGCCTGATCGAGCACCTCGGGGAGGGGCCCTGCCGCTTGGTGGGCCACTCGCTGGGCGGGATCATCGCGCAGGAACTCGTGCTCGCCCGGCCCGAACTCGTCAGCCGGGCCGTCCTGATGTCGAGCTGCGGACGAGCGGACGAACTGATCAGGGCCATGGCGGCCGCCGACCTCGAACTGGCCGACAGCGGTCTCAAACTCCCGCCCGCCGTGTCGGCGTACCAGCTGGCGCTGCAGAACCTCGCACCGCGCACCCTCAACGACGACGAGACACTGCGGGACTGGCTGGCCGTCCTGGAGATGACCGCGCCCGACCCCTCGGCGGTCCGGCGGCAGCTCGGTCTCGAGGTCATCCCGAACCGTCTCGCGTACTACCGGGAGATCGACCGCCCCTGCCTCGTCATCGGCTTCCGGGACGACCTGGTCGTGCGCCCGCACCTGTCACGGGAACTCGCCGAGGCCGTCCCCCGAGCCCGCTACACCGAGATAGCGGACTGCGGGCACTACGGCTATCTGGAGCGCCCGGACGCCGTGAACGAGGTGATGACCGACTTCCTGGCCGAGTGAGCGGGGCTTCGGTATGTCGTGAGGATCCGCGCCGAACTCGGCTGGGCGTCCGGCTACGACGTGGTGACGGGTACCGCCGGCCATGGCCCGCCTGCCGACCCCGATGCTCGTGTCGTTCTTCACGCTGCGATTCGAGCGCGCGCGGTGGGCCGATCAGGACCCTCGCCGTGGTGGTCCCGCCCGAGCGAAGAAGCCAGGGCGGTTCCGGCTCCCGGCATGGCCTGGATCACACTCGCCTGGTTCAGTGCACCTCAAGTGCACTTTCCGTACTCATGCATGACGACCGACGCTCGGATGCGAGGATGAGGCGCCATGACAGCAGGGTGGTGTTCTCGCACGGTGCGGGCCGCGGTGTTCGCGGCCGCATGCGTGCTGCTCGCCGCCCTGGGGCACGTCATGATGTCCGGCTCCTCCGTGCCCGCGTGGGCGCTGGCCGCCGGTGTGGCCGTGGCCGGTGCGGTGGGCTGGGGTCTGGCGGGCCGTGAGCGCGGGCTGCCGCTGATCGTGGCCGTCGTGGTCGCCGCGCAGACGGTGCTGCACTCGGCGTTCTCCCTTGCCCGGTCGGCGTCTTGGGGCAGTACCTCCACGGAGATGAGCGACACGGGATCCGCGCACATGAGTGTGATCATGGGCATGGGGTCGACGCACATGGACTCCATGGACATGGGACGCATGACCGTGAGCCACATGGATCACATGGGGCATTCCACGGACGGCGCCGGATCGTCGTCCGTCGGCATGCTCGCCGCCCACCTGCTCGCAGCACTTCTCACCGGCCTGTGGCTCGCGCACGGGGAGAAGGCCGCCTTCCGCATCCTGCGGGCCGTGGCCGGGTGGCTGGCGGCACCGCTGCGGCTGCTGCTCGCTCTGCCGGCCGCACCGGACCACCCCCGCCTCCGTCCTGGGCGTCCTCGCTCGGACCGGGCGCCGAGCCTTCTGATCGTCCACGCGATCACCTCTCGAGGACCTCCCGTGGGGCCGGCTGCCCTCTGACGGCAGCTGGTTTCCCGAGGCTGCCCGTGTGCGCCTCGGGCCTCGGCCGTACGCCCGCGCGAGTGCCTGCGCGCCTCCGCGCCGTACGGCTGTTTCCCACTCACCGGAACCGGACCGCCCGCGCCCTCGCGCCCCCCGGTCCGGATCACGGATTCCGAGAAGGACACCAGGTGACCACCTCTGCCGTGCCCGCCTCAGGCAGCAACACCGCCCCCACCGCACAGGCCGACGAGTCGATAACCGCGTGGGCGCTGGCCGCCCGAGGCGGTGACGCGCACGCCGTCGAGCAGTTCGTGCGCGCCCTGCACCGCGACGTCCGGCGGTACGTCGCCCACCTGTGCGGCGACCCCCAGGCCGCGGACGACCTGGCGCAGGACACGTTCCTGCGCGCACTCGGCAGCATCAACCGCTTCGAGGGCCGTTCCTCGGCGCGTGCGTGGCTGCTGTCCATCGCCCGCCGGGCCGTCATCGACAGCTACCGGTACAACGCCGCCCGGCCTCGCCTGTCCGACGTACCGGACTGGCAGCTGGCCGTCGAACTGGCCCAGCCGCGGAATCTGCCCGGATTCGACGACGGCATCGCCCTGTTGGACCTGCTGGGCACTCTGCCGGACGAGCGCCGGGAGGCGTTCGTCCTCACCCAACTGGCCGGCCTGCCCTATGCGGAGGCGGCCGAGGTGTGCGACTGCCCGGTCGGCACGGTTCGCTCCCGCGTGGCCCGCGCCAGGGCGGCCCTGATGAACCTGCTGGACGAGGCGGAGGAGCCTGCCGCCCTGGCGGCGGCCTGAGCCCACCCGGACGAGGGTGCCGGGGCCGGTGCCGACAGGAAGTCACCGGCCCCGGCGCCCTCGGCAGTACCTCATCCGACGGGGTCGCGTATGCCGACAGCGCGCGTACGGCGTCATCCGGCGCATGCGCGCCTGGGGAGACCTGATCGCCGAGCACCGGACCCACCACCTGAACCGACAACGACCCGTCGCGCTCACCATCCTCCGGTGCCTGCGCTACGCCGCGCCGCCGAACGCCTTCAGAATCCGCTCGGCGGCCAGCGTGGCCGTCAACTGACCGTCGCGTACCTGCTGTTCGAGACCCGGGGCGAGGGCCCGTACTGCCGGATCGGCGTGCAGGCGGCCGAGGAGTTCGTCGCGGACCATCGTCCAGGTCCAGTCGACCTGCTGGTCGCGGCGCTTGGCGGCGAGGCGGCCGGTGGAGTCCAGGAGCGCACGGTGCTGGTCGAGGCGTTCCCAGACGGTGTCCAGGCCGGCCGACTCGCGGGCGCTGCAACTGAGCACGGGAGGAGCCCAGTACGCGTCCTTGCCGTGCATCAGCCGCAGCGCGCCCGCCAGTTCGCGCGCCGCCGCGCGGGCGTCGCGCTCGTGCGGACCGTCCGCCTTGTTGACGGCGATGACGTCGGCCAGCTCCAGGACGCCCTTCTTGATGCCCTGCAACTGGTCCCCGGTGCGAGCCAGCGTGAGCAGCAGGAAGGAGTCGACCATGTTCGCGACCGCCGTCTCGGACTGGCCGACGCCGACCGTCTCCACCAGCACGACGTCGTAGCCCGCCGCCTCCATCACCACGATCGACTCACGGGTGGCCTTGGCAACCCCGCCGAGCGTGCCGGCGGTGGGGGAGGGGCGTACGAACGCGGCCGGGTCCACGGCGAGACGTTCCATGCGGGTCTTGTCGCCCAGGATCGAGCCGCCCGTGCGGCTGGACGACGGGTCGACGGCGAGTACCGCGACCCGGTGCCCGAGCGAGGTCAGCATGGTGCCGAAGGCGTCGATGAACGTCGACTTGCCCACCCCGGGCACCCCGCTGACCCCGATGCGCCGGGCCTTCCCGCTGTGCGGGAGCAGCTCGGTCAGCAACTCCTGCGCCAAGCCCCGGTGCCGGGGGTGGGTGGACTCGACGAGAGTGATCGCGCGGGCGACGACCGCCCGCTTTCCGCCGAGGACGCCCTTCACATATGTGTCGAGATCGATCGCTGCCATGGGCTCTACAGGTCGTGGCCGAGGTCGGCCGACAGCCGTCGCACCAGATCGTGCGCCGCGTCCGGGATCACCGTGCCGGGCGGGAACACGGCCGCCGCGCCCATCTCCAGCAGCGTCGGCACGTCCTGCGGCGGGATCACCCCGCCGACCACGATCATGATGTCCTCGCGCCCCTCCTCGGCGAGCTGCTCGCGCAGTGCCGGTACGAGGGTGAGGTGCCCTGCGGCCAGCGAGGACACCCCGACGATGTGCACGTCCGCCTCGACGGCCTGGCGGGCCACCTCCGCCGGGGTCTGGAACAGCGGGCCGACGTCGACGTCGAAGCCGAGGTCGGCGAAGGCGGTGGCGATGACCTTCTGGCCGCGGTCGTGGCCGTCCTGGCCCATCTTGGCGACCAGGATGCGCGGCCGGCGGCCCTCGGCCTCCTCGAAGGCGGTCACGAGCGTACGGGTGCGCTCCACGGACGCCGACTCACCTGCTTCGTTGCGGTACACGCCGGAGATCGTACGGATCTGGCTCGCATGGCGTCCGTACACCTTCTCCAGGGCGTCGGAGATCTCACCGACGGTGGCCTTGGCGCGGGCCGCGTGCACGGCCAGCTCCAGCAGGTTGCCGCCGCCGTCGGCCGCCCGGGTCAGCGCGTCGAGCGCGTCCTGGCAGACGCGCTCGTCGCGCTCCTCGCGCAGCCGCCGCAGCTTCTCGATCTGCTGGGCCCGCACCGAGGAGTTGTCGACCTTGAGGACCTCGATCTGCTCGTCGCTCTCCACCCGGTACTTGTTCACGCCGATGACGGGCTGGCGGCCGGAGTCGATCCGGGCCTGGGTGCGGGCGGCCGCCTCCTCCACCCGCAGCTTGGGGATGCCGGCGTCGATGGCCTGCGCCATGCCGCCGGCCTGCTCGACCTCCTGGATGTGCTGCCAGGCGCGGCGGGCGAGGTCGTACGTCAGCCTCTCGACGTACGCGCTGCCGCCCCACGGGTCGATGGCCCGGGTCGTGCCGGACTCCTGCTGGAGCAGCAGCTGGGTGTTGCGGGCGATCCGCGCGGAGAAGTCGGTGGGCAGCGCGAGCGCCTCGTCGAGGGCGTTGGTGTGCAGCGACTGCGTGTGCCCCTGCGTCGCCGCCATCGCCTCGACGCACGTGCGCGTGACGTTGTTGAACACGTCCTGGGCCGTGAGCGACCAGCCGGAGGTCTGCGAATGGGTGCGCAGGGAAAGGGACTTGGTGTTCTTGGGGTCGAACTGCTTGACCAGCTTCGCCCACAGCAGGCGTGCGGCGCGCAGCTTGGCGATCTCCATGAAGAAGTTCATGCCGATCGCCCAGAAGAAGGAGAGCCGCGGCGCGAACGCGTCCACGTCCAGGCCCGCTTCCCGCCCGGCCCGGATGTACTCCACGCCGTCCGCGAGCGTGTACGCCAGCTCCAGGTCGGCCGTCGCGCCGGCCTCCTGGATGTGGTAGCCGGAGATGGAGATGGAGTTGTAGCGGGGCATCCGCTGCGAGGTGTAGGCGAAGATGTCGGAGATGATCCGCATCGACGGCTTCGGCGGATAGATGTAGGTGTTGCGGACCATGAACTCCTTGAGGATGTCGTTCTGGATGGTCCCGGCCAGCTTCTCCGGCGGTACGCCCTGTTCCTCGGCAGCCACGATGTACAGCGCGAGTACCGGCAGCACGGCGCCGTTCATCGTCATCGACACGGTCATGCGGTCCAGCGGGATGCCGTCGAACAGCTGCCGCATGTCGTAGATCGAGTCGATGGCCACCCCCGCCATGCCGACGTCACCGGTCACACGTGGATGGTCGCTGTCGTAGCCGCGGTGGGTGGGCAGGTCGAAGGCGACCGACAGGCCCTTCTGGCCGGCCGCCAGGTTACGGCGGTAGAAGGCGTTGGACTCCTCGGCGGTGGAGAAGCCCGCGTACTGACGGATCGTCCAGGGCTGGTTGACGTACATGGTCGGGTACGGGCCGCGCAGATACGGCGCGATACCCGGATACGTGTCCAGGAAGTCCAGGCCCTCCAGGTCACGGCCCGTGTAGAGCGGCTTGACCGTGATGCCCTCCGGGGTCTCCCAGAGCAGGTCCGCCCCGTCGGCGGCCCTCTTCACGGCCGTACGCCAGTCGTCGGCGCCGCCCCCGGCGTTCGGGGTCCCCAGTTCGATCCCGGAGAAGTCGGGGATTCCCATCAGGACACTCCCATGCGGTCGAGGGTGGCGGAGAGCACGGCGACGGCGTCGCAGCCCGCGAAGACGTAGGAGTCCACATCTGCGTACTGCCCCGGGCGGCCGGCGAGGAACACGTGCCGTGCGCCCGCCGCCTTGAGAGCCCGTGCCGTGTCCGCGGCCCGCTCCTCGTACAACGTGTCACTGGAGCACAGGCAGACCTCCGTGGCGCCGCTCTCCTCGAAGGAGCCTTCCGTGACCGGCTCGATGCCGCCCGACTGGAAGAGGTTCGAGGCGAAGGCCGCCCGCGCGGTGTGCGCGGCGGCGGGACCGAGCGCGGCCAGGAAGATCCGGGGCCGGGATCCGGTCGCGGCGAGGTGGGCGTCGGAGCGGGCGCGCAGCGCCTCGTACGCCTCGTCGCGGCGCACCCGAGGGAGCCCGCCGGACGGCGGTTCGGGCGCGGACGCGCGCTCCACGGGCCGTTCGCCGAGGTGGGGGAACTCGCTGACGCCGGTGACGGGCTCCCTGCGCTTGGCGAGTTTCGCGCTGCGCGCCTGCCAGGTGTCCGCGAGGTCCTGGCCGAGCCATCCGGAACGCAGCGCGGCCGCCTGGCCCCCGGTCCGCTCGATCCGCTGGAAGAACTCCCAGCCGGCGTGGGCGAGTTCGTTGGTGAGCCGTTCCACGTACCAGGAGCCGCCCGCCGGGTCGATCACGCGGGACAGGTGCGACTCCTCGACCAGGATCGTGGAGGTGTTGCGGGCGATCCGGCGCGCGAACGCGTCCGGCAGGCCGAGCGCGTGGTCGAAGGGCAGCACGGTGACGGCGTCGGCGCCACCGACTCCGGCCGCGAGCGTGGCGATCGTGGCGCGCAGCATGTTCACCCACGGGTCGCGCCGGGTCATCATCACCGGCGAGGTCACGGCGTGCTGCGTCTGCGCGCCCGCGCGCGGTGCCCCGCACACCTCGGCGACCCGCGCCCACAACCGGCGTGCCGCGCGCAGCTTGGCGATGGTCAGGAACTGGTCGGCGGTGGCCGCGTACCGGAACTCCAGCTGTGCACACGCCTGTTCCACGCTGAGCCCGGCCTCGGCCAGCTCACGCAGATACGCGACACCGGTCGCCAGCGAGCAGCCCAGCTCCTGAGCGGCCGAGCCGCCTGCCTCGTGGTACGGCAGCGCGTCCACGGTCAGCGCCCGCAGCCCGGGGTACTCGTCGGCGCACCGTCGCGCGAGACCTGCCACGACGGCGAAGTCCAGGGCCTCGCCCGTACGCGCCTCGTGGCCCAGGGGATCGGCACCGAGGTTGCCACGCGCGGCCTCCTTGGCGACGCCGCGCTCCTCGTACAGCCGCAGCAGCTCCCGCGCGGCGGCCTCGACGTCGCGCCCCGCGTCGAGCACGACCGGCGCCAGGTCCAGGTACACGCCGTCGAGAACCCGGCCGAGCGACGGGACGGGGATGCCCTTCTCGCCCACGACCAGCCAGAGCGAGGTGACGCCGTTCTCCAGGTCCACGAGTGCCGCGTCGCCGTCCACCGCCGGGTGCTGCTGCCGTACGTCCCAGCCTCCGAGGGTGTTCCCCTCGGCGCGGCCGCCGCGTACGAACGGTGCGAAACCGGGAAGGCCGGGCTCGGGCGCGGTGTCGCGGGCGGTGTAGAGGGGGCGGGTGCTCAGCCCGTCCTCCAGTGGGGTGGACAGGGCGTCCTCCGCTGCCGCGCCCGAGACCTCTTTGCCCGACTTGCGCAGGACGCCCTCCACCAGGCGGTGCCACTGCTCTTGTGTCGCGTCAGGGAACTCGGCGGCCAGGGAGAGCCCGTCGTCAGGCAGGACCGTCATGCTCGGATGCTAGGTCAGATCGACAAAGGAGCAGCAGGGGGCGCGCCTGTGACCTTTCCCTCCCCGCCACTGTGACCTCGGCCTCTCCCGCGTTTTCCGCCCTTCGGACGGAGTCCGTACCACGGCGGTCGGACGGATTCCGTACTGCGGCAGCACGTGCTCGTCGCCGAGCGCCGGGCGGCGTCGCCACGGCCGCGCGCGGTCGGCGCCACCGAGATCCGTGATCCGCCCCCGCCCCGTTCCCGCACCCGACGACGTCCTCGACGGCGGCCGCTCGTGCGCCGACAGCAGGCGCAGGCGCACGAGTTCCTCGACGATGCCGGTGCGGCGCGTCGACCGAGGTGGGCAGCTCGCCGGACCGCCCGGGCGGCTGCGACCACGTTCCACAGCGCGTTCGAGGGAGCTGTGCACGGGTCCGCCCGGCCGCGGTGGCGTCCACCTCGCAGACCACGGTGTCCAGCCCGGCGCGGGCACACACCTCGGCGATCCCGGCGCCCATCTGACCGCCGCCCACCACGCCGACCCGCTCGATACGGGCGTTCACGAGGTCACCGCCGGCCGCCGTACGAGGTGGCGGGTGTAGGCCGTCCGGCGCGAAGAAGAGCGGCAATTCGCCTGCCATGGCGGTGCGTTCGAAGACAGCCCGCACCTCGTCGACTGCCGCCCACGGGTACTCGGCGCCCAGGGCCGCGAGCTCGTCGTCGAGCAGCCGCAGCACGGTCTCCCGGTCGACCACCCGGTGGCGCAGCCACTGCCAGATCTGGACCCGGGCTATCCACGTCCAGATCGCCGAAATGCCCGACGGGCAGCGGTACTTGTGGACTGCACGGGCCATCACCCGCCACCGGGGCGGCTGGGGCGAACCCGGTAAGACCTTCGCCGTCGGCCTCGGCTCGAGATCCGCCACGCCCACCGGCTCGTCTACTCCGACGGCCTCGACCTCACCAGCGCGTCCGCCGCAACCCCCATCGGCATGGGCTGCCGCGTCTGCGAGCGCCTGGAGTGCCCTCAGCGTGCCGCCCCGCCCCTCGGCCGGCGTCTGCTGATCGACGAGAACAGCAGTGCGTTCGTGCCGTATCCGGTGGCCGATTTTCCGAGGTGACACGGCTTTCGGACCAGCGGGGCGCCGACTTCGGGGCGCGCCTGCGCCGCTCCGGCGGCCTGTCGCGGCCCGCAGCCGCGCGGCGAGGTCCTCGGCAGAGACGGCGGCCATCTCCCGTCCGCCGCCGCCGCCGACGACGACCGGTCGGGCCTCCGGGAGGTCACCCTCGGAGGGGATCGACGGCGCGGCCCGCGCGGCCCCAGACGTGGCGGACAGTTCCTCCGGGTGCGCGGACCCGGGGTGGTGTCGGTCAACCTGGGCTGTGCACGGCACCCACCGAGGAGGCCGCGTTCAAAATCTGAATGTACTAACCTCGTGGCCATGCCTCGTGCCTCGTTCGCCTCGTTCCACTGTTCGCTGTCGCGCGCCTTGGCCGTCATGGGCGACTGGTGGTCCCCGCTGGTCCTGCGTGACGTCTCGCTCGGCATCGACACCTTTGACGAGCTCGTTCGCGACCTCGGTGTGTCGCGCCCGCTGCTGAAGGAACGGCTCGACAGGCTCGTGGACGGCAAAGTGCTCGAACGGGTCGAGTACTCAGCGCGACCGCAGCGGTTCCGGTACGCGCTCACCGCGTCGGGACGGGAACTCGTGCCGGTGCTCATCGCGCTCACCCAGTGGGGCGACCGCTGGCACTCCCCGGACGGCCCGCCGATCATGTTCCGGCACGACTGCGGCGAGATCCTGCAGGTGTCTGTCACCTGTCACGCGTGCGGCGAAGCGGTCCGCCCGGACGGGGTTGCGGTCCAGCCCGGCCCGGGCGGGCGCGCAGCTCCGGGCACCCTCGTCGTCGCCGAGCGCCTTGCGGGAACGGCATGACCGACTACATCGCGGCATGGCGGGCGGCCGGTGAGGCGGGGGACGCGAGCGCGGCCGTGGCCGCACTGTCCGAGGACGTCGAACTGGTCTCGCCCCTGACCGACCGGTTCACCTTCCGGGGGCACCACGAGCTGCAGGAGCTCCTGATGTGCGTGTTCGAGGTGTTCACCGACATCCGCTACGAGGCGGAGTTCCGGGAGGGACGGCACGCCGTACTGCGCGCCGCGGGCCATGTCGGTGCCCTGCGGTTGGAGGAGACGCAGCATCTCGAACTCGACGACGAGGGCCGCATCCGGCGCCTCACGCTCATGATGCGCCCGCTCGCGGCGGCCACCCGCTTCGTGCGCGTGCTCGGGCCTCGGGTTGCGAGCCGACAGGGACGACGGGGCACCGCCGGTGTGCTCATGGCCGCCGGCGCGTTCCTCGACTCGGTCGTGGCCGGCGGGGACCGGGTCTTCATGCCGATGGCGAGTCCTGAACGGTCGCGCCGCCCCCTCCGGCCCGACCCACCTCAGACGTGACCGGCCGAAGCGGACCTCGGCTCTTCCAGGGACCTGCGCCCCACAACCCGCGCCCGCTCCGGGCCCACCCTCAGGTCGACCTGAGCCCTGTGTTTGGATCAACCGCATGAAATCGGATCAACTTCACAGGGCTCAGATGCCGGCCGATCTCACCGCTTTCGTCGATCGGCGCACTGAGATCGCCGACGTCAGACGCCTGCTCGGTGTCTCGCGCCTGGTGACCCTGACGGGAGTCGGAGGCGTGGGCAAGACACGTCTGGCGCTCCAGGTTGCCGGTCTCGTCGCGCAGTCGTTTCCCGACGGTGTGTACGTCGTCGAACTGGCCACCGTGCGCGATCCGCAGCTCCTTGCGCAGAGCATCGCCAACGCCATGGGACTGCAGAACCAGTGCGGACGAGCACCTGTCGACGTGGTGGCCGAGCACGCCGTCGGCAGACGACTCCTGATCGTCCTCGACAACTGCGAGCACCTGGTGGACGCCTGTGCGCGCGTCGTCGACGCTCTGCTGCGCGCCGCCCCCCGGCTGCACGTGCTCACCACGAGCCGCCAGGTGATCGGGGTCACGGGTGAACGCACCTTCCCGGTGCCTCCTTTGGCCGCCCCGCTGCCGGAAGCCGGCCTCCCTTGGCAGAAGCTGGCGGATTATCAGGCGGTTTCGCTGTTCGAACAGCGGGCCGTGTCGGTTCTGCCGGGGTTCACGCTCAACGCGGACAACGCCGAGGCAGTGGGACGGCTGGTGCACCGACTCGACGGCCTGCCCCTCGCGATAGAGCTGGCCGCGGCCATGATGCGCACCCTGAGCGTGCGGCAGATCCTGGAACGCCTTGAAGACCGCTTCGCACTTCTGGCCGGAGGCAGCCGCGCGGCACTGCCACGGCAGCGGACCCTGCGCGAGACGATGGACTGGAGCTACACGCTGTGCTCCGAAGACGAGCGTGAGCTGTGGGCGCGGATGTCGGTCTTCGCCGGGAGCTTCGACCTCGATGCGGCAGAGGCGGTCTGCTCCGGTGACGGACTCCCCAGACAGCTGGTGATCAAACTGGTGCACGGGCTGGTCGAGAAGTCCCTGCTCACCAGGCAGGACACCGCGAGCGCCGAACATCCCCGCTACCAGGTGCTGGAGACCGTCCGTGAATACGGATACGAGCGACTGGCGGAAACCGGGGCTGAAACGGCGCTCCGGCGCCGTCATCGCGACCACTATCTCCACCTGGCCACCGAGGCACAACGCCACTGGTTCGGCCCGCAACAGGCCGACTGGCTGGCGCGTCTGCGAGAGGACCACCCCAATGTGAGAGCGGCTCTCGAGTACTGCCTCACCACGCCCGGCGAGGCGGAAGCCGGCATGTGGCTGTCCGTGACACCACGTCACTGGTTCACTCTCGGCTCCGTGGGCGAGGGGCGGTACTGGCTGGCACGTCTGCTGGAGGCCGACGCCGGGGACAGCCCGGCACGCGCTGTGGCGTTGGGCACTCACGCCCTGCTGTGCCTCATGCAAGGCGCCGTCGAAGAGGGACTCTCGGTACTCGCCGAATACCGGCGGGCGGCCGAACAGCAGGAGGACCTGACGGCCCTCGCCTGGGTGCAGCATCACATGGCGCTCGCGGCGGCCCTCCGTGGCGATGTGCGGGGAGCAGCGGCCCTGTTCGAAGACGCGGTCGCACGTCACCGCGCCCTGGGAGACCTCATCGGGCAGACCTCGTCCATGCTCAAACTGGCGATGGCGGTCTGCGCCCTCGGGCAGCGTGATCGCGCCCTGGAGATCTGCCGGGAATGCAGCGCCATCACCACCGCGCACGAAGAATCCTGGATCACCGCCGAAACCCTCTACACACAGAGCATGGTCCATTGGAAGAGCGGTGACCGAAGTGAGGCGGTCGCGCTGGCACGCGAGTCACTGCGGCTGAGGCTGCCCCTCAACGACCTGCCGGGGGTTGCCCTGTGTGTGGAAGTGATGGCCTGGTGCTCGGCGGCCGATGGCAGAAGTGAGCGTGCCGCCCATCTGCTCGGCATCCTCGCCCCCCTCTGGGAGGCCGTCGGGGGTGCTCTGCTGGCCGCCCCGTTCATCATGAAGCCTCACCAGCAGTGCGAGTCGGACGTGCGGGCTGCTCTGACGGAGGAGTTCTTCGTCCGGGCGCGCCGCCAAGGCAGCGCCTTCTCGTTCCGGGAGGCGATCGCCTACGTGCTCGAGGAGGCGGTGAACGAGACGGACACTCCTGCGGCTCCGAGGCCGGCCGGGAGACCGAACGACGGCGGTGGTCCACTGACCAGACGGGAGCGGGAGGTCGCCGATCTCGTCGCCGAGGGCATGAGCAACAAGGACATCGCCACCAAGTTGGTGATCTCTCCGCGCACGGTAGAGAACCATGTGGCACGCATCCTGGCGAAACTCGGTTTCACCTCCCGGACGCAACTCGCCGTCTGGGCCTGTGAGCAGCAGGCCGAGGCGCGTGAGGAGAGGCGGTCCGATGTCCACCGGCAGGTGCGTTGACCCTGCACGCCGAGGCTGCCCGAACGGTTGCGCCTCCTGCCGACTGCCCCAAGGCAGTCAGCGAGCCGGTATTCCGTTCCCGAGCTGACGGGAGCCGCCGGAAAGCCACAGGACCTCTTATGTTTGGATCCTGTGTGTGAACGTGCAACAAAGACGCAAGTCAGTGGTTCCGTCCGATCTCACCACGTTCGTCGACCGACGGGCCGACGCCACCGAGATCCGACGACTGCTCACTGTCTCTCGCCTGGTGACGATGACCGGAGTGGGCGGCGTGGGCAAGACGCGTCTGGCGCTCCACGTGGCCGGCCCCCTCACGCGGGTGTTCCCCGACGGGGTGTACGTCGCCGAGCTGGCCACGGTGCGGGACCCGAAGCTGCTGGCGCAGAGCGTCGCCGCAGCGCTGGGGCTGCAGAATCAGAGTGTGCCCGAGCCCCTCGACGTGGTGGCCGGACATCTCTCCCGACGACGGGTCCTGCTTGTTCTGGACAACTGCGAACACCTGGTGGATGCCTGCGCGCAGATGATCGACGTCCTGCTGCGGGCGGCCCCCGGTCTGCGTGTTCTCGCCACCAGCCGACAGGTGATCGGTATCACGGGTGAGCGCACCTTCCCCGTGCCTCCACTGGACGCCCCGCTGCCGGACACGAGTCTCACGCCGAAGCAGCTGGCGGGCTACCCGGCGGTGTCCCTGTTCGAACAACGAGCGGCCGCGGTTCTGCCGGGGTTCATGCTCACCAAGGACAACGCCGGTACGGTACAGCGGCTGGTACACCGTCTGGACGGGCTGCCCCTGGCGATCGAACTTGCAGCGGCCATGATGCGCACCCTCAGCGCACGGCAGATCCTTGACCGTCTGGACAACCGCTTCGTCCTGCTGACCGAAGGCAGTCGCGCGGCACCGCCGCAGCAGCGGACACTGCGGGCGGCGATGGACTGGAGTCACATGCTGTGCTCCGAAGGCGAGCGCGAGCTGTGGGCCCGTATCTCGGTGTTCTCCGGCGGCTTCGACCTCGAAGCCGCCCAGGCCGTGTGCTCCGGTGATGACCTCCCCAGGGAGGCAATGGTGGCACTGCTGCACGGTCTGATCGAGAAGTCGCTGGTCATAAGAGGAGAGACGGACAACGCCGAGCGTCCGCGCTACCTGGTGCTGGAAACCGTCCGTGAATACGGCTACGACCGGCTGACGCGTTCCGGGAGCCTGGCGGCTCTGCGGCGCCGTCACCGCGACCACTATCTGCACCTCGCCACCGAGGCGCAACGCCATTGGTTCGGCCCCCGGCAGGCGGACTGGCTGGCCCGCCTGCGCGAGGACCACGCCAACGCCAGGGCGGCTCTCGAGTACTGCCTCATCACGCCCGGCGAGGCGGAAGCCGGCATGCGGATGGCTGTCACACCACGCCAGTGGTTCACTCTCGGCGCAGTGGGGGAGGGACGGTACTGGCTCCGGCGCTTGCTGAGGGCCGAGAGCAGGGACAGTCCGGAGCGCACCAACGCACTTGGCAATCATGCCGTGCTGTGCCTCATGCAGGGAGCCGTCGAAGAAGGACTCTCGACCCTCGCTGACTATCGCAGGGCGGCCGAGACGCAGGGCGACCTGTCAGCTCTCGCCTGGGCACAGCACCACCAGGCGCTCATCGCGGTCTTCCGCGGCGACCGGCCGCAAGCGGCGGCTCTCTTCGAGGACGCCGTCGCGCGTCACCTCGCCCTGGGAGACCTCGAGCGGGCCACCAGCTCCATGGTCAAACTGGCGATCGTGCTCTGTCTCCTGGGGCAGCACGACCGTGCTCTGGCAGTGTGCCGGGAATGCAGTGCCATCACCACCGCGCACGAGGAAACCTGGATCACGGCCGAGGCTCGCTACGCGGAAGCAGTGATCCACTGGAAGCGTGGTGACCTCGACACCGCCGAAGCACTGGCACGACAGTCCCTCCAGCTCCGGCAGCCACTCAACGACCTGCCCGGCACGGGACTGGACGTGGAACTGCTCGCGTGGAACGCGGCAGCAGGCCGTAGATACGGGCGCGCCGCCCAGCTTCTCGGCATCCTCACTTCTCTGTGGGAGAAGGCCGGAGGTGCCCTGCTGCCCGTTCCCTTCTTCGTCGAGTCCCACCGGCGGTGCGAGCAGGACGTGCGGGCCGCGCTGTCGCCGAAGGACTTCGCCGACGGGCACCGCCGAGGTGCCGCACTCTCCTACGAGCAAGCGATCGCCTATGTGCTGGAGGAGCGGCGCCCCCGGGATCCCCGCACGGGCAGAGGTGAACACAGTGGCGCCCGCCTGACCAGGAGGGAGCAGGAGGTCGCCGATCTGGTCGCCGAGGGCATGAGTAACAAGGACATAGCCGCGAAGCTGGTGATCTCATCACGGACGGCGGAGAACCATGTCGCCCGCATCCTGGTGAAGCTCGGCTTCACGTCCCGTTCCCAACTCGCGGTCTGGGTGTACGAGCAGGGAGATGACAAGCGGCGCCAGTGACACCTGCCCGCTCGGTGCGACCCGCCTGGTGACTGACCTTGTTGTCCCCACGCGAAGGCGCCCGGACGATGAGGTCTGCGGCTACCGCGGCGTGCCATGCCGGCCGCGTCGTTCCCGCGCCCGCGGCCGGTGCCCGGGCTCACCCCCCTCGACCAGTGTGGCGTCCTGACGTGACATGTTCCAGCGACTGTTTCCGAGTGACATCCGTCGACAGAACCAACCGGTGACAGTCAGGACGACAACCTGGCATCAGGGGGCTTCGCGAAATCGCCTGCGGCTACATGGCCTGCGGTAGTCCGGTCGGAAGCCCGGCGGACGCAACTGATGTCGGCGACTGCCTGGCGGCCGACACCATGCCCTCGATCACTCGCAGGTCCACGCCCATTTCCGGATGCCATTGCACGCCCAATGCGAAGCCACTGCCGGGGAGTTCAAGGGCTTCGATGGTTCCGTCTTCCGCATATGCCGATGCCACCACGCCCTCGCCGAGGCGCTCCACTGCCTGATGATGGTGAGAGGCCACTTCCATCACCTCAGGCGACAGTGCGGCGACCCGGGTGCCCGGAACCGGCTTGATCACATGGTGGGTGAAGAGGCCGGGCCGGCCGGTGTGGACATCGTGTCCGACTCTCTCCGGCAAGTGCTGGATGAGCGTGCCGCCCGCGTGGACGTTCATCAGCTGCATACCCCGGCAGATCCCGAGCACGGGTATGCCCCGCTCCAGGGCGGCGGTGAGCAGAGCATGCTCCCACCGGTCACGGACAGGCACTGACGGTTCCGTGAGCGGGTGAGGTTGCTCGCCGTACAGGGCGGGGTCCAGATCCTCGCCGCCTGTGAGGATGAGCCCGTCCACGCGCGCGATGGCGGAGGCAGCCGCAGCCGGCGTGTCCGGGGGCATCATGACGGCAAGGGCACCAGCGGCTTGCAGACACTGTCCATACGCGGCCGGCAGCAGAGCGGCGGGCATCGCCCACTCCTCCCACTGGGCGTCGGCGAGGTATGTCGAGAGCCCGATCAGCGGCAGTTGCACTCGTTTTCCCTTCCGGGGCACAGGGCGCCCCTCTAACAGTCGTGGCTGATCCCCATCTGTGGGCCGGGATGCCCGATGCGGCTCTCGCGGGGGGCCAGGCATCAGGGTTCAGCGGCAAGTGGCGCACACGAGATCCGAGTGCTGCCTTCACTGGAGGGGGGTGCGGCAGGGGGCGTGCGGCTCGCATCCTGTCGGCGGCAGAATCCTGCAGCCTTACAGAGGTAAGCACAAGTAATGACATCTTTGCACCAGATAAGCCATGCTTATCAGGTGCAGACAGTAGATCCCCGTCTCCTCGCCACCCTGGAAGCCGTGGTCCGAACCGGCTCCTTCGCCGAGGCCGCCCGCGAGCTGGGTTACAGCTCTCCGGCGGTCTCACAGCAGATCGCCGAGCTCGAACGCCGAGTCGGCCTGCGTGTTCTGGAACGCCGGCCGGTTCGCCCCACCAAGGCCGGCCACATCCTGCTCGACGCGGAACAGGGCGTCCGCACAGCCCTGGCAACCGCAGCATCGGAACTCGACGCCGTCCGAGCCGGAACGGCCGGGCAGATACGGCTGGGGGCGTTCGCCTCTGCGGCCAACAGCATCGTCCCGAAGGCTCTGGCGCGACTGCACGCCACGTACCCCGACGTCCAGGTCACCCTCTCCCAACTCGAGCCCGAGGCCAGCTACACCCGTGTGAAGCGCGGTGACGTGCACCTTTCCGTGGTCTACGACTACGACTTCATCCCGTTCCCGCCACCTCGCACACTCCGCCGGACCCTCATGGCCCGAGAACCCGTCGTCGCTGTGCTGCCCAAGGCTCACCCCTTGGCGGACTGCGACACCATCGAGCTGGCAAGCCTTGCCTCCGAGACATGGATTGCCGCCCCAGAAGCGGCCTTGCGCCTGGAACTGCTGTCGCAGATGGCCAAAACAACAGGGTTCTCAGCCCGCTTGCAGTACGAGGGCGACGACTTCAACACCGTGCTCGGCTTCGTGGCCGCCGGCCTCTGCGTCGCGGTGCTGCCGCGCCTGGCGCTGCCCCGTGGGCTCACCGACGTGGTCGCCAAACCACTCACCAATCCGACACTGACGCGTTTTCTCTACACGGTTCGCCTCGACACGCGTCACACACCCCACGCCATAGTGGCCCTCGAGCAGATGCTCGCCGCGGAGGCCGACTACCTGCGCGGACGAGGAGCCCCCGCGCTCCAGCCGGTGGCCCGGTCGCAGCCGCAGGAGTGAAGCTGGGCACCTGGGGACACAGATGGACATGACAGAGCCATAAACGGTCACTTTCGTCCACCTGTATCGGTCGGAAACACTCGCTAGAGCAGAACGCGTGTTGAGGGCACAGTGGTCGTGGGCCGATCGCCGTGGCACGTGCCGAGACAGGCATGACCCACAGCCGCGGCCGACTGCTCGCGACTCCTCCTGACCGTCGCCCGGCTGCCTCCCCCATGGCCGGGCGACCCCTACACGTCCGGCAAGGACCCACTGACAGGTTTGCAGGACCCTCACAATGGATTGCTGTTCATGACATCACTCCCTGAGCATGCCGAACGCTGCCGTTCGATGCAGATACCGGGCCAGCCTGCGTTCCTGATGGTGTCGGTCGAGGGCATCGGCTCACATCGGACATCACGGCTCGAGCGAGCGGGTCTCGTTCCGGGCGGCGTCGTTCGATGGGGCGCTGAATCCTCGTACTCGGCCATGCTGGAACGAAGACCCGCCATGATCCTGCTGGACGCGCCAACGACAGACACCGACCTCATGACACGGCTGGTCCGAGCCGTGTCCCTGGTCGCCCCGGTGGCCGTCCTACGCGACCACAGCGATGACGCTGTGGCCGCCTTCGGCGCGGGGGCCTGCGACGTCCTGGACGCTCAGGCCCCGCTCGCCGAGCTGACCTGGCGCATTCGGGCCAACCTGAGACGGCGTTCACCCGTGCCGCCTCCCACTGGCTGCGCGAGAGCAACTGCGAGCCAACGGCTGCTGTTCCACGTGCTGGCCACCGCGCAGACCGTGGTGTGCTGTCACCAACTGAGGCTGTTGCTGGGAACACCCGGGCTTCCCATGACCCTGCGGGCCCTCAGGGCACGTATCCAGCGGCTGTTGCCCGCCTTTCACGCACAGGGCCTCGAACTCGTCGTCGACCAGCAGTGGGGACTGGCGACCTACCGGACACGCACGGCGGGGAGTACGAACTGCGGCCGTCTTCCCGGCGGTGCCGTCGCCCGGGAGTTCGCCGTCTCCGGGAACAGCCCGAGACCTGAGTAGTTTTACTGATGCCGAGCAGGCACCAGTCGCGCACAATTCCTCTCGGTGAACGGCCCCCGGGGTCCGTGGCGTTCTGTGCCCGTGGCCGGTCGCGGAAGTCGTTCTGCCGCGCGCCAGGGCAGAACCGACGACCGGCAAGGGACCGGTTCCGGCCGTGGAGCCGGTGGTCCGGTACCACGGCGATGACTTCCACTCACGAGGATGTTTGTGTCGGACACAGATGCACTTCTGTCGAAACCGGAGCTTCTGATTGCCGGCGAACCGGCTCAGGTGCTGGACCTGCTGGACAAGGGGCGTGATCCGAGATCTCGTTTCGTGGCCGCGGTGTACCGGGCGTCGGTCGGCGTCCATGAGCGGATGAGCCTCGCCCGGCGCCGCCAGGTCCTGGCGTTGGACGCGGCGCGGCTCGGCGACCGTGCTCTCGCGGCTCGGTTGGCGACTGCGCAGCTTCCGGACGTGGCTCCTGCCACATGGATGGTGGACTGGGCCAGCGGTTCACTGATGGACTACCGGCACCTGCGTTCCCTGACCGGTCACGGCGGCCCGGTCATAGCCGTCGCGACGGCGGTTGTGGACGGGAAGCCCGTAGCCGTCACGGGCAGCCGGGACAAGACGCTCCGCGTGTGGGACCTGACGACGGGCACGCAAGTGTACGAGCCTGGGACGGGCAGCACCGATCCGGTCTCCTCGCACACGGCGGAGGTGGTGGGTGTGGTCTCGGCGACATGCGATGGGCAGGCGACAGCCATCACAAGGGACGCCGAGGGAACGGTGCTGGTGTGGGATCTGGAAACCGGGCGCACCGTCGGCGAGTTCATGCGGGTGCTGGACGGCCCGCCCGAGGTTCTGGTCACCGTATCCGCGGACCGCACGGTCTATGTGTGGAGTCTGTCCACGGGCGGTCTGATACATGCGTTCCCGTCCATGACGCACCTGGCGACGCTCAACGGCCGGCGCGTCCTTGTCACTTCGGAACCCGACGGCGGGGCGCAGGTGTGGGACCTGGCCGGCGGCCGGCGCATGGGGGAGCGCCTTCCCGTGGCCAAGGCCGTGATGTTCAAAGGCCGTCCCGTCGCGCAGGCGGCGCGGAACGACCGTTCCCCGTTTCTGTGGGACCTGGACACGGGCCGCCCCGTCGGTGATCCTCAAGCCCATCTCGTGCTGTCGCGGGCAGAAGAGGGAACGCTGGGCGTCACCACCATCACGGTGGTCGACGGGGGCGTCGTCACCGTCACGCTCGATTCACACGAGACGCACCTCATCGGCGGCCTGACCGCCGACCGCCTGGGCAGCGCACCGGCGCCGGGAACAGAAACCGCACTGCTGGGGGGCCGAACCGTCGCTCTCACCCTCGCGGCAGAGCGGTCGCTCCGCATGTGGGACCTCACTCGGGGCTCCGAATACCAGGACGGCATGCGCGTGCTGGCGACCATCGTGCCGAACGGCCGGCCGGTCGTCCCCGCAGGCGGGGACATCCGCCTGTGGGACCTGGTCGCGGACCGCACGATCGGCGGCCCCTGCGCCGGTCAGCTGCCTGGGGTCAGCCCCGACGCTCCTGCGGCGCGCGCGGTGCTGGACGGCCGCGACGTCATCCTCACCGCGGAGAAGGACCACACCGTCCGGATGCGGGACACGGCAACCGGACTCTGCCTGGAACAGGCACTCAGGGGGCATACCGACCGTGTCCTGTCCATCGCCGCCGTAGCGGCAGAGGGGCGCGACCTCGCCGTCACGACGGCTCTCGACAAGACGGTGAGAGTGTGGAACCTGAACTCCCGCCAGCAGGAGGGCACGCCCCTGACGAGACACGTCGGCCAGGTCTGGGACGTGGCCACCTCTGTCGTCGACGGCCGCCCGGTCGCCGTCACGGCCGGAGCGGACCACACCGTCCGGACCTGGGATCTCGAGCATGCTGACGGTCCAGCCGGCCACCCCGGTACGGGACACACCCGATCGATAGTGGCAGTGGACACCGCCACCCTTCGCGGACAGCCCGTCGCCATCACCGCAGGCGCGGACGCCACCGTGCGGATCTGGGACCTGACGACCGGTCGGGAAGCCGCCGCGCCCCTGACCGACCCGGTCGGCGAGGTGCGCGCTCTGACCACCGCGGAGTTCCAGGGCGAGACCGTGGTGATCACCGCCGGCCCGGACGCCCGGATCCACCTCCACGACCTGGCCACCGGCCGGCTGCTCCGGGAGCCCTTCCTGAGCGGGCACGCCAGGGTCACGGCCCTGGCCTGTGCCGAAGTGAACGGCAGGACCGTCCTCGTCACGGCAGGCTCCGACCCGGCCCCGCGCCTGTGGGACCTCGCAACCGCAGAACCCGTCGGCACACCCCTGACCGGGCACTCCAGCAGGGTCACCGCCGTCAGCACGACCCGATTGGAAGGACGCCCCATCGCCGTCACCGCCGGCTGGGACAGGACCGTCCGCCTGTGGGACCTGAGCACCGGCCGGCAGACCGGGGAACCCCTGACCGGACACACCGACTGGGTGACCTCCGTAGATGCCCTCCACACGGAGAACGGCCCCGTCGCGATCAGCCGCAGCCGGGACAGGACACTGCGCCTGTGGGACCTGACCACCCGGCAGGAGACGGCCTCCACGGCGCTCGACACCGCCACCGGCTGCCAGACCGTCATCGTGAGCTCCAAGGACGGACAACCGGTCGCGGTCACCGCTGAAGCGGACCGGGTACGGCTGTGGAAACCGGGCACCGGCCACGAGACCGAGACGGCGTATGTGCTCCCGCTGCCGGTCTCCGCCCTCACGACCGCTCCGGACGGGCAGCTCCTGGTCGCCTTCGGAACGGACATCGCGAGTGTGCGCCGTGCCGGGCGATGACGCCGGGCGCGGCGGCACCACGGACAGCTCCTTCCGTCCGCTGCTGGGCAGTCAGCCCGTCCCGCCGGCGCGTGTCGGCACAGTTCGACGGTCCCGGCCCTGACCTCGGATCGTCTCCACCCTGTTCCCCTTGCTGTGCCCCCGTATCCGGCAGGCCGACTCTGCGGGGGCCTGCCGGGTACGTCGCCTTCCTCGCCCGTGGAACCGGAAGCGCACGCCTTCATGGTGCCGGTCGCTCAAGCACGGCCCCGTGAAGGGGGGCAGGGCATTGGCCGGGGATGCCAATGCCCTGCTGCTTTGGGCGCGGCCTTTCCATCACCGGCGGCCACGGACGACAATCCTGCGCTCCCGGCCACCTGCATGGCATCGGTGAAACTACTCAAGACCGCACCGGGAGTGTCGGTGATCGGCCGTCCAGTGGTTCATCGACGAGCTGCAGCTGCGGCGCGCGACCGCGCGCCGACCGGACTGCGAAGATCACAGCGCCGAGGAGACGATGACGTGGTGTCGGAACACAGTGCGAAACCATGGTGGTCGGTGCTTGGGCAGTCAGTGCCCTCAGAGACACCGCCCGTACTGCAGGTGGCTGCTGACGGGAGGTGGGAAACGGCGGCGACGGTCACCCTCGCGGAGGGTCGTGTCCGTGCGCTGGAGGCCGTCAATCAGGTCGCCCGGGCGGCTCAGCACGACATCGCTGTGGAAATCCTGTGGCCGGTGCACGCCTTCTGCGGCGTGCGCTGGACGGTCGACCGCTGGGACGAGGCCGCTGTTCGGACCGGGCACGCACACGACACCTTGACCGCGGGGCACGCGGCCGAGGCAGCACTGTTCGCTCTGCTTGGCAGCGCCCCGCATGCCATGGTGGAGTTCGCCGAACTGGGCGCCGTGAACGCTTGGCGGTCAGTCGGGCCCGTGGCCCTCTGGCACCAGGGCGAGGAACTCACCGGGGAGACGATCGACACCGCTTTGCGCCGCCGCCCCGATGTCGGGATCTGCGAGCACCCCTTGGCGGTAGAGCTCGCCGTGACGAGCCCCCGCCCCTGCTGGGTCGGAGTCCATGTCTCGGTGCCACACGGGCAGGTCCACCATCTCGACCGCCGGGCACTGAACGCCGTGCTCGACAGCGCAATGCCCGATGACAAGCACAGCGCCTGACACGCATCAGCTCCATGGACATTCTATCCAGCCTGGACTTATAGTCCGAGCATGACTGCGGATGAGAGCTCCGACCCTCGGGTGCGGACGTGGGCACCGGCGTGCCGGGCTGTTGCGCTGCTGCTCGGTCCGTACGCCGAGGTGGTCCTGCACGATCCGGACACCGACCGGATCCTGGCCATCTGGAATCCGATGTCGTCACGCGGTCCGGGGGACCCGTCGCTGCTCGGCGAGCTGGATTCGCTCGATCCGTCGGCCCGGGACGTGTTCGGGCCGTACGAGAAGCTGCTCGCGGACGGCCGACGCCTGTCGTCGGTCAGCGCGGTCCTGCGCGACCCGGACGGCAAGGCTTCGGCGGTGCTGTGCGTGAACCTCGACCGCACGCCGCTGGAGCGGGCCGCGGACGTGCTGTCCGCATTCGGCGCTCCGACCGTCTCCCGCCCGGAGCCGCTGTTCGAACAGGACTGGAGCGAGCGCGTCCAGCACGTCGTCGGCGCGTACGTGCGCGAGTGCGGCCGCCCGGTGGAGCGCCTGACCCGCCAGGACCGCCTGGCCGTCCTCGCCCGACTGGAGGAGGCCAAGGTCTTCGCCGTGCGCCGCGCCACTCCCATCGTCGCCAACGCCCTGCGCGTCTCCCGATCCACCCTCTACAGCCTGCTGACCGAACTCAGAGCACCCAGCACAAAGGACCCGACGCTGTGACCCGGCTTCCTGACTTCCGCCTCGAAACCCACTTCTCCCGGTGGGAGTTCACGGCGCGCCACCACCTGACCGCCTCCGACGTCCAGACCCTGTCGCTCAGCGAGCTGCTCGCGCTGGCTGACGACCAGGACCGCGCCACGTTCGAGAACCTGTCCCTGGGCTACACCGAGACCTACGGCGATCCGGCGCTGCGCGAGGTGATCGCCCAGACGTACGAGCAGGCGGACGCCGCTGACGTCATCTGCTTCGCGGGCGCCGAGGAGGCCCTGTATCTGGCGATGAACGTGCTGCTGGACGCCGGCGACCACGCGGTGGTCGTGACCCCGAACTACCAGGCGGCCGAGACCGTGCCGTTGGCCCTGTGCGAGGTCACCGGCGTCGCTCTCGACCCGGACCGGGACTGGGCCCTGGACCTGGATCAGGTGAAAGCAGCGATCCGGCCGAACACCCGGGTGGTGTCGGTGAACTTCCCCAACAACCCCACCGGCAAGGTCGTCAGCGTCGCGGACTTCACGGAACTGGCGCGGCTCTGCGACGACCGCGGCATCCACCTGTTCAGCGACGAGGTCTACCGCGGCCTGGAACGTGATCCGGCCCGCACCCTCGCGCAGGCCGCGGACCTGTCCGAGCGCGCCCTGTCGCTGAACGCGACCTCGAAGGCCCTGGGCCTGCCGGGCCTGCGGATCGGCTGGATCACCTGCCGCGACCGGGACCTCCTCACCCGGCTGGAGCGGGCCAAGCACTACACCTCCATCTGCAACTCCGCCCCCAGCGAGGTTCTGGCCCGTATCGCGCTCAAGGCCCGGCAGCCGATCCTGGACCGCAACCGTGCCCTGATCGAGGAGAACCTGCCGGTATTCGAAGCGTTCTTCGCCGAGTTCGCGGATGTCTTCGAGTGGAAGGCGCCGGACGGCGGCTGCGTGGCCTACCCCCGCTACCTCGGCGCGGAGGGCGTGGAGGAAGTCTGCACTCGTCTCGTGGACGAGGCCGGCGTTCTGCTGCTCCCCGCGAGCATCTACCGCTCCGAACTCAACCCCACACCCGTCGACCGGTTCCGCATCGGCATCGGCCGCCGCAACCCGGAAGAGGGCCTTGCCGCCTTCGCGCAGTGGATGCGGGCACAGCGGTGACCCCGCCCCTCTTCGACGCCGCCGTCATCGAGCGGGTCGCCACCGCGGACCTGGTCCTCGACGCCGTCCGCGAGGCACTGATCGCCCACGCCAGAAGACGCACCGCCGTGCCCCCACCGCTGCACATGCAGTTCCCCGACGCCGACGGGGACTGCCACGTCAAGGCCGGCTGGGTCACCGGAGCCCCCGAGTTCATTGTCAAGATCGCCACCGGCTTCTACCGCAACCCCGAGGCCGGCCTGCCGTCCAACAACGGCCTGGTGTGTGTTGTCAGCGCCCGAACGGGCCAGGTGCGCGCGATCCTCGACGACCAGGGCCTGCTGACCACCTGGCGCACCGCGGCCGCGGGCGCACTGATCACCCACGCCATGGCCCGTCCGGACGCCGCGACCCTGGCCGTCTTCGGCACCGGAGAACAGGCCCGGCTCCAAGTCGAATGGCTGGCCGGACTCCGCCCGATCAGCACGGTACTCGTTCACGGACGCAGCCCTGGCAACACCCGAGCGCTGTGTGAGGAGTTCAACGCGCGGGGCCGTCATGCCCGGCCCGCCTCCGCCGAAGAAGCCGCGGGCGCCGACATGGTCATCACCACTACGCCGGCCACCGCCCCGGTCCTGCAGGCCGCCCATGTCCGCCTTGGCGCGCACGTGACCGGGATCGGCACGGACATGCCCCACAAGAACGAGCTCCCCCCGGCGCTCTTCGCCCGCGCCGCAGTGATCGCGACGGACGACCACGAGCAGTGCGTGGACCATGGCGACTTCGGCCACGCGGTCCGCGCCGGAGCCACGACCACCACCAGCGACATCCCCGCCGGCCTCCTGCTCGAAAGGCCCTTCGAGCGTCCGGACGAGGCGATCACCGTCGCAGACCTGACCGGCGTCGGCGCACTCGACGCTGCCCTCGCCACGGCGGTCCTACGCGGACTCGCCCCGTAGCCCCTCGGGGCAGACAGCCGCCGGACGACGGGCCCGGCCGACTGCCCTTTGTGCGCTACCCCCGCTCCTTCTGCGCAGGAGGTCACGGGGTCCGATGAGCCTGCTCCAGCCCGGTCTGGGGAGAAGGTACTCCGGGCGCCGTGTTCCGGCGGCGGCTCTTCAGGAGAAGCACCGACCCTGAAACCAGTGCCACACCGGCACCCACGGCTGTCCACAACCGCTTCTGTTCCCACTCGTCCACGTCGGCCAGGTTCAACTCGGCCCATCGGCGCGAGCTCTCCCACTCGCGCAGGAGCGCGAGTTGCCTCGCCCCTTCTGCACCGCGCGACGCACGCAAGGCCCGCTCGGCTGTCGTGATGTCTCTGTCGAGGCGCCACTGAGACTCATCGACCAGCGTGTCGGCCCGCACGCTCGCGGCTGCGCAGATCAAGGCGATCACCAGCAACGCCAGACCGGAGACGAAAAACCTACGATTCATCGACCTTCCCATTCGAGGACAACGCAACGTCGCTTGTGGGATCCACCACCGCGACCTGACAACAAGGGCCTGGCGAGCCGCGCCACGAGAAGCGCGCGCTCATGCGCGGCCGGCCGGGTCAGGTGGTCGGCTGGTCCAGGAATCGCGTCAGATAGGCCCGTTCGGCTTCGGTCAGGCGCCGCGGGCGCCTGCCCTTCAGGTCGTAGGGGACCATGGTGGAGGCGGCTCTCGCGTACAGCGTCTTCTCGTCCCTGACCTCGTACGCGAGGTTGAACGAGACCGCCCTGAGGCCGGTGACCCAGACCTCGATGGTGACGGCCGACTCGCGCCACTCCAGGGGAGTCTTGTACTCGATCTCGTGTCTGACGCTCACGCAGCCTGCCGCGAAGGTGTCCACCCCGGCCATGGAGGCATGGAAGCCGAGCATGTCACTGCGGGCTTCCTCCAGATACGTGAGGAAGACGGCGTTGTTGACGTGCCCATAGACATCCATGTCCGACCACCGGACAGAGCAGGGGTATGAATGGTGAGTCATGTGCAGTGTTCTCCGTCTGGCACAGTGCGCGGGTTCACGGTGTCGGCACCCCGCCGCGACACGGCCGAGAAACGGCCAGCCGGCAGTGCGACTGGCTGATGTCCCCGTTCGTCACCGCCCTCAGCGGCGGCGGCCGCGGGCAATCATCCCGTGCTTCTCCGCCCGGCCACATCTGTAGAACTACTCAACTTGGAGAAGCCGTTGGCACCCGGTCCGGCCTTCCAGCCATAGCTCACGTCCGCCCCGGAGGGAAGGCTCTCACACGGGCCCGCAACGGCGCCGTGGAACTACTCGATCCAGGGCAGTCAAGTGAGTGGTGCGCAGGGACTCCGATGCGAGGTGTGGCGTGGGTGACACCGGCCAGGAAGCGGCCCTTGGAGGAGCTTGCGCCAGTGGCGTGAACTGCTTTAATGCGGCCATGAACGCTGAGCTTCCTGCTGGTTTCGAGATATCCACCGACCCTGCACGCCTCGATCTCGCGCTGATCCACGAGTGGCTGTCGCAGGATGCTTACTGGGCCGTCGGTCGATCCAGGGAAAAGCAGGACCTGGCCATCGCCTGTTCCCTCAACTTCGGCGTCTACGACAGTGCCTCCGGGGACCAGCTCGGTTACGCCCGTGTGGTCACCGACCAGGCCACCTTTGCCTGGCTGTGCGATGTGTACATCGCCCGTGACGCCCGCGGAAAAGGCTTGGGAACCGCTCTGGCCACCGCGGTCCGGGACCACCTTTCTCCCTACGGCCTGAGGCGCATCCTGCTGGCCACGGCAGACGCGCACGCAGTCTATGCGAAGGTGGGCTTCGCATCGCTGGAGAAGCCGGAGAAGTGGATGACGTTCGGGGAGCAGTGAGCTCCCCCAAACGTGCTGGACCAGTCTTCAACAGGTCTGTTTCGGCGAATGTTTCCGAGTGCAGTTCGTGGATAAATCCCATCGCTCCGGGGCTCCGGCCCCGGCCGATTTGACCTCCTGGGGGAGAGGCCGAGTACCAGGCCGAGTACCGTGCCGGCCGTCACCGCTCTCCGGTCCAGACCCGCGCGGGGCCGGCTAGTGCACGGGGCCACGGGCGCCAGGTGAACATTCGGTTTTATCGACGGAAAACGATCGGAAATCTTCGCTGGTAAAAGCGTGGACCGGTCGGCACAGTAGCCCCGGGTTGATCACCCATCCCGGACGAACGAACGCATGTTCGGTTTAGTTACGGGTGTGTCGGAACCCGAAGTGCCACCCTCACCGCTCATGCGGAGACCGTGCGTCACGCGCCAGCCGCATACAACGTCCAGCGACCCGGAGGACTGTCGTCATGAAGCCTGTCAGTCAGTCAGACAGGTCGTGCGGGGGAAGCCGTCTGGGGCCAGGCGGCAAGCCTCACGTCGTCTCCCGCGGATCCGGGAGTGCGCACCGAGGCCGAGGTGACGGCGAGCGGGCGCCTTCCCCGTAGGTGGTCGCAGCGCACCGGACGACACCGGTCGACGAACAACCCACCCTCGACTCAGTCGAGGCCACCTGACCGAACTTCGGGCGGACCGAAACCAGCGGACCGTGCCGAATCCATCATGGAAAGTGAGACGCAGGCGTGAGTGAGCAGCCTCTCTTGAAGCCCGCAGCGCCGCCCGAGTCGGACCAGCGTCGTGTCGACGCCGGAGACGCGGGTTACAGCAAGTCCCTCAAGTCCCGGCACGTCAACATGATCGCCATCGGCGGCGCCATCGGCACCGGCCTCTTCCTCGGCGCCGGCGGCCGCCTCGCCGACGCCGGTCCCTCGCTGTTCGTCGCCTACGCGGTCTGCGGTGTCTTCGCCTTCCTCGTCGTCCGCGCGCTCGGCGAACTCGTCCTCTACCGGCCCTCGTCCGGCGCCTTCGTGTCGTACGCCCGGGAGTTCCTCGGTGAGAAGGGCGCGTACACGGCGGGCTGGATGTACTTCCTGAACTGGGCCACCACCGGTATCGCCGACATCACCGCGGTGGCCACCTACACCCACTACTGGGGCATGTTCTCCGACATCCCGCAGTGGGTGATCGCGCTGATAGCCCTGGCGGTCGTCCTCGCCGTCAACCTGATCTCGGTGCGGCTCTTCGGCGAACTGGAGTTCTGGTTCGCGATCATCAAGGTCGGCGCGCTGGTGGTCTTCATGTGCATCGGCATCTTCCTCCTGGTCACCCAGCACCCCGTCGACGGCCACACCCCCGGACCGGCCCTGATCACCGACCACGGCGGCGTCTTCCCCAACGGCCTGCTGCCCATGCTGCTGATCATCCAGGGCGTCGTCTTCGCCTACGCGGCGGTGGAGCTCGTCGGCGTCGCGGCCGGTGAGACCGAGAACCCCGAGAAGATCATGCCGAAGGCGATCAACTCGATCATGTGGCGCGTCGGCCTGTTCTACGTCGGCTCGGTCATCCTGCTGTCGATGCTGCTGCCCTGGAACAAGTACGTCGCCGGCGAGAGCCCCTTCGTGACCGTGCTCTCCAACATCGGCGTCCCCGCGGCGGGCGGTGTGATGAACCTGGTCGTCCTGACCGCGGCCATGTCCTCGCTCAACTCCGGCCTGTACTCCACCGGCCGCATCCTGCGCTCCATGGCGATGTCCGGCTCCGCCCCCAGGTTCACGAGCGTGATGAGCCGCACCCAGGTCCCCTACGGCGGCATCCTGCTGACCACCGGCATCTGCGTGCTCGGCGTCGGCCTCAACTTCGTCGTGCCGGCGGAGGCCTTCGAGATCGTGCTCAACTTCGCCGCGCTCGGCATCCTCGCCACCTGGGGCATGATCATGGTCTGCCACCTGCTGTTCTGGCAGAAGACCCAGAAGGGCGAGCTGACCCGTCCCGGCTACCGGCTGCCCGGCTCTCCGTGGACCGAGATCGTCACGCTCGGCTTCCTCGCCTCCGTCCTGGTCCTCATGTACGCCGACGGCGGTCCCGGACGCACCACCGTACTGTGCCTGCCGCTGATCGTCGGAGCACTCGTCGTCGGGTGGTTCGGCGTCCGCGGCCGTGTGACAGGCCTGCGGAAGGCCGCAGAGGACGCCCAGGGCAGGTCGTAGGCCAGACACCCGTGGGGGCGGGCCCGCCCAGGCTCCGGTCGTCCGTGACATCGCCTGCCTGACGCGGTCCTGCCCCTTTGCCGGCCATGGACAGCTTTGATCGTGTACGCCGCATCGCTTCACAACGGCGAACATGTCGCCTTACGATCCGACCGCGCCCAGGGAACCGTGGCCGTCCAGCCCCTACGCACCAGCCGGCCGGCAGGCCGAACCGGCCCTGGAGACGTACGGCACGGCGTCCACGGGGTGTGCTTCACCACGGCCACCCGTCCGTCGCGATGCGCACGCCGACCCTCAGTACGCCCATCAAAAAGGAACCCGCGGCGCTGACCCCTGCAACCGCCGCCAGCACGACTCGACCACGAGGCTCGAACGGGCTCAACGCCTGGGCCTACGGAACAACTTCGCCAATGAGAAAGCCAACGGTTTCAGGCGCTGACATGTTCGATCTTCACCGGCTCAGACTCCTCAGAGAGCTCAAGCACCGCGGCACGCTGGCTGCTGTCGCCGCTGCCCTGTCGTACAGCCCGTCCACCATCTCCCAGCAGTTGTCGCTGCTGGAATCGGAGGCCGGTGTCCCCCTGCTCGAGCACGTCGGTAGGCGCGTACGCCTCACGCCACAGGCAGAGATACTCGTGGCGCACACCGAGGCCGTGCTGGAGCGGCTGGAACAGGCGGAGGCCGACATCGCGACGTCCCTGACAGATCTGACCGGAACGCTGCGTATCGCCTCCTTCCAAAGTGCCGCTCTGGCCCTCGTTCCCAACGCGCTGAACCTGTTGCACACCGCCCATCCGCTGCTGCGGGTCCATCTCACACAGATGGAGCGGGAAAGCGCTGTCTCGGCACTGCTCGCTCGCGACTTCGACCTGATCATCGACGTGGAGTACCCGGGTATCCCAAGCCCACGGCCCGCGGAGGTCGAGCAGGAGGACCTGTGTGACGACACCCTGCATGTGGCCCATCCGGACATCGAGGACGCGGCCGATCCCGCCGAGGCGCTGCGTAGACTCGCCGAGCAGCCGTGGATCATGGAGCCGGAGGGGACCATAGCCCGCCGCTGGTCGATGGCACTGTGCCGCGAAGCCGGTTTCGAGCCCGACGTACGCTACGAGTCCACCGATCACTTTCTGCACCTGCGACTGGCTGAACAGGGCCATGCGGCCGCGCTGCTTCCGGGCCTGGTGTGGCACGGCCGCCGGCTGACCGTCCCGGTGCAGCCGCTGCCGGGGGCCCATCACAGGCGCAGGCTGCTCACAGTCGTACGCCGGGGAAGCGGCCACCATCCCACCGTCAAAGCCGCCCGGCAGGCACTGCTCCAGGCAGCTGATCAGCTGGTGCTGTGACGGCGGTCCGGCCCTGTGGAGTGTCTCACGATACGGATAAGTAGGGCATCGCCTGGTAACGGTTTGGGAGGCCGTGACCCGATTTATGGCGTACGGCAATAGGCTGCGTGGGTGCCGATTCTCTCCCGCCGTTCAAAGCCGCGCCTGCTCCCGGAGCTTGATGACAAAGAACTGGGCAAGGTTCTGAAGCTTCTCGTTCGGCTGCCCACGCCGAACATGGTCGATATCCAAGTGGACGCCATCGCGGCAGTCCTGCGGGACGCCGACGCACGAAAGGACTGGGACCGGAAAGCTCATCGTCTGGCGATTCTTGGGCAGGCGGTGGCCGAACGGCAACTGTCTGAGCAGTGGCTGAGGCGTCAGCCGAATGACGGAGAAGCTCGCCTGTTCAAGGCTTGGGTGGACGTCGTAAGAGGCCGTCACCACGGTTCTGTGCCGGACGCACCGGAAATCGCAGAGGCTTGCCACGAGGCAGCGGCGAAGAACCCCGAAGACCCCACACCGTGGGTGGTGCTGCTGGCCTTGTTGCGCCTGCTTCAGCGGCCACTCTCGGAAACGAACAGTGTCTGGAACGAGGCAGTCCAGCGAGACCCCTGGAACCGCCACGCATACTGGGAAATGCTTGGTTACCTCTCGCCGGAGGAATGCGGCTCGCATCTGGAGTGGATGGAATTCGTCGAGACGGTTCAGGATCGCGCGCCGGCCGATGCGCCCACCGCGGGTCTCGCCCTGACAGCGGTGGTGCGGCGTCATGTGAAGGTCGTTCTGCGCGGCGGCGTGCAGGCCTGGACATCCCACTCCTCATGGGAGCAGCCATGGGAATCCGCAGTGCTGGAGCGTGCGGCACAGCTGTGGCTCAGACCCGGGTTTCTGCAGCACGCGGCCGCACTCGCCGACCTGAACACGCTTGCCTACGCACTGGTCGAGGCAGATCGGCTTTCGGAAGCGACAGCCGCCTTCCAGGCTCTCGATGGCGTGGTGACGTCGTGGCCGTGGGAGACGTCAGGGGAGGCCGTGCCGCAGTTCACCAGGGCGACGGAACGGGTCAGACGCCGTCAGGCGGTCTGAAGGCCGACTCGGTGGTCCGGAGCTGGGACGCAAGCCCGACTGCCTGAGTCAAGGCCTGTTGCGGGAAGCCGCGAGCACCGCCCCGTGCGCGGGCAGGGCGTCCGGTCCGAGTTCCGGTACCGAGCGATCGCAGCCGCGAAGCGATCGGCCCCGAACAAGGATCACCGCGCCCCAACCACGCCCGTTCTGCCGGCGACATGGGTCCGACGCCGCAGAACGAGACCAGCAAGAGCCTCAGTTGCCTGGGATGTGTCAGCAGCCCGTGTGGTGATGTGGATATCGCGGGCGATCCCCGCAGGCTCGGACACGCGGAGGAAGCTGACGCCGGCACGGGACACAGCTGCCATCTCCGGGATGAGGGCCACGCCGAAGTCGGCCGCCACCAGCGCCAGGAGAACATCGTAGCTATCGGAACGGTAGGCGATGTCGGGTTCGAAGTGCTGTGCGCGGCAAAGGAGTTCGGTAACAGCCTGAAAGCCCTCGGTCGGCAGGGTGGAAAGCCAGGTCTCCTGCGCGTAGTCACTCAGGCGCGCGGTCGCCTGCCCGGTGCGCTGAAGGTGTGGGGGTACCGCAACCAGCAGCGGGTCGCGGTGAAGGAGCACCTGACTCAATCCGCGCAGGTCGGGTCGGGCAAGGCCGCCGTACTGGTGGGTGACGGCCAGGTCTACGTCACCGGCCGCGACAGCCGGGATGGAGTCCTCGGGATCGGCCTCGGTGAAGGAGACGCGTACCTCGGGGTGCTTGCGTCGGAAGGCGACGAGCGCCGGGACGACCAGAGCGGTTGTCGCGGTGCTGAACGCGGCGACGCTGATCCTTCCGCCGCGCAGGCCGGACACGGAGTGCACGGCCTGCGCGGCGTCCTCCAGTTCCGCCAGCACGCGGTGGGTGTGCTCGACCAGGACCCGACCCGCCTCGCTGAGGCGCACGCTACGCGCCGATCGTTCGAGCAAGGTGACACCGAGTTCCTGTTCCAGCGCCGACAACTGCTGAGAGGCCGCTGACGCCGTGCAGCCGGCCCGCTGCGCGGCGCCGGCGATCGAGCCGGTGCGCGCCACGTCTCTGAGCAGGCTGAGCTTGCGGGGATCGAGCATAAGAGAACCTTACGCTCAGGTGAAGGGCACGCGTCTTCTTCCTGGGCTCGTGGCGGTGGAGCCTTGCTCGACGGCACCACGAACTCCCGGGAGACTCCATGCTTCCCTCACCCACCGATCCGCTGAGAGCGGCGGCCCCGCGCACCGTGCGCACGCCCTCGCCCCTCGATCTGGAGCAGGCCTGGCGTACCGTCCGTGGCCACCTCCGGCCCACTCCTGTCGACCGCGGCACCGACGGGCCATCCGAAGCGGACTTCCTGCTCAAGCTGGAATCGCTCCAGCCCACCGGTTCCTTCAAGGTCCGCGGAGCGCTGAGCGCCCTGTCGGCGGTCGAGGAGGGAACCCGGGTGGTCGCCGCGTCGGCGGGCAACCACGCACTGGGGGTCGCCTATGCGGCCCAGGCCCTGGGCCGCCCCGCCACCGTGGTGGTCGCCGAAAACGCCTCACCCGCCAAGATCTCACTGCTACGGAGGTTCGGCATCGACCTCGTACAGCGGGGCACCTCGTTCGACGAGGCCGAGGCACACGCGCTGGAACTGGCAGCCGAGGGAGCCCACTACGTGTCCCCCTACAACGATCCGCATGTGATCGCCGGTCAGGGAACCATCGGCTTCGAACTCGTCGCCCAACTGAAGGAACGGCCACCGCAAATGACGGTCGTCTGCGGCGTCGGCGGCGGAGGTCTCGCCGCCGGTCTGGGCCTGTGGGCCTCGACCCGACCAGACGTGCGGATCGTCGGTGTGGAGGCCGAGGCCTCCACGGCGGTGAGCGCAGCCGTCACCGCAGGTGGCCAGGTGACGGTCGGCATCGGCAAGAGCCTGGCCGACGGCCTGGCCGGGAACATCGAACGCGGTGCGGTGACTCCCCACCTCATCGACCGGTACGTCGACGACCTGGTGACTGTGAGCGAAGCCGAGATCCGCGTGGCAATCCGCTATCTCGCCGCGGAGCGCGGCTGTATTGCCGAAGGGGCGGGAGCCGCTGCCACCGCCGCACTGCTGGCGGGCAAGGTCACACCCCATGGGCGTGCGATAGCCGTGGTCTCGGGCCGGAACATCACGCTGCCGGCCCTCGCCACCGTGCTCGGCTGAGAGCCGACGCTGTCGGCGTCGCCAGCCCTGATCGGCGTGACGGCGACGTCGCGGCCGTTTCCGCGGCCGTGAACCTCCCCTGCACCGGGCCGGTGTGACCGGTGGGAACCTGACCGATGGGCGATCCGGTGGCGGGATCCCACTGAACGGCGTTGGTGTCAGTGTGGCGACGCGGCCCGGCGTGCGAGCGCGACACGGGCGAGCAGCGCGACGTGGTCCGAGAGGAAGGCCGTGCCGCTCCCAGGCAACGCGACACGGTCAGCGAGGAGGACCTCGGCCGTCGTGACCGGGTGACGGCCGGGATCGCCCGTCACAAGGAGGTAGTCGACCCGGTGCGCGGAGGCGCCGGGAGGCAGCAGTTCGGGGTGGAAGGTCGGTTGATCGGTCGCGGCGAAAGCGTCCCGCCACGCACCGCCGTCGACCACCGCGGAGTACAAGGAGGAACTGCTGGGGACGTTGAAGTCACCGCTGACGATGGCCAGTTCACCGTCGCTACAGCCTGCTCGTCGCAGTACCTGGTGCAGTCTGGCCAGTTGGCCGGCCTGCAGGGCCTCGTGGCGGTTGCCGGCCGACCAGTCGCCGTCCCGGTTGGCGGTGAGGTGAGCGTTGCCGACCAGGGCGGGCAGGTCCGGAAGCCGGAAGGTCAGCACACCCTGCAGGGCACTGCCGACGGTCAGGGCGGCGCGGAACAGTGGCCCGCCGGACCGCGGCCGCACGCCGCGGAACGACCGGTACGCCACCGACCGCACCGGCTGCCTGGAGAACGACACCAGACCGCCGGCCGGCTGGCCGAGCATCCCGGTGGCGCGGGCGACGAAGGGGAAGGACGGCAGCTGCCGGTGCAGGAAGCGCAGCAGTCCCGGTGTCCAGACCTCTTGGAAGTTGACGACGTCCACCCCCGCCCCTTCGAGGAGCCGGCAGAACTCGGCGGCTCGTTCCCGTGTCGGAGGCAGCGGGTTCGACAGTCCGCAGCAGACGTTCAGCGACGCGAGCCCGATCGACCCGTCCCCACTCCGGCCTGTTCCCACATGCGTTCCTTCCGTGTGTCCGGGCCCAGCCGGTGAACCGCCGCCCCAGCTCAGCCTGCGCCGCCGCGACGACGGCGTCCTGACCACCGACCGACGTCCTGCGGACCGTGGAGGCACCGAATGGGAGCGGCGTCGTTCCAGTGAGCTTCCCATGCCATGGTGGCTGGCGGCTTCCGTGGAACCACCCCATCCGAAGCGGAGCCCTCGTCCTTCAGCCGGACAGCCGGCCGCGCCGCACGGAGGCACACCGCCCCCCGGCAGGGGTGCCTGGGCTCCTGATGTGCATGTGGAGTTCACCGTATGCACCTCAACCGGCAACCAAGCCCTTCGCGGAGATCGGGCACGGTGTGCCCAGCACCGTCAAGTCGATCACCAGTACGGCGTGGCTCATGCCACTGCCGAGCCGCTGTCAGGAGCCCGCCGTCGCGATGGACACGCCACTCCCGAGACCCGCCACCGCTGTCCCCGCTGACCGCCACGGCCGGGCGGACCGGGCCAGGAATCCGTGGTGGGACAACGCCCGGTTCCTCTCCGCCACACTGATCGTGATTCTGCACACCGGCGGCAGCATCATGGCCCGGGAAGACGTGCTGCACTCCTTCCACATCGCCAGCTGGGCCTTCCGGGTGCCCGCCTTCGTCGTGCTGGCCGGAGTGTTCAGCAACGCGGGGCCGCTCGGCCCCCGTCCCCTGCGCACCTTGCTGCAGAGCATAGTTCTGCCTGCCCTCGCCTTCAGCCTGCTCTACTCGCTGGAGACGTACTGGCTGGGCGCCGAGTTCATCGTGCATGTCGTCGAGCTGCCGTGGACCCTGTGGTTCCTGATGTCCCTCTTCTTCTGGCGGCTGCTGCTGCCGTTGGTGGTCCAGCTGCGCCACCCACTGCTCGTCACCACGGGCGTAGCCCTCGCCGTGGGGTACGTCGGCGAGTTCGGGATGGCCTTCTCCGCGAGCCGCACGCTCGTCTACCTTCCGTTGTTCTATCTCGGCTGGCGGATCGGCCAGGGCTTCGGGAACACCTGGTTCACAAGCCGCTGGAGTCTGCCCGTGGCGGTCGCCGGGATCCTGGCCTCGTGCGTCGCGGGGTGGCTGTTTCACCGGGACGTCAGGGGCAACTGGCTTTCCATGCGTCATCCCTACTCCGTGACCGATCCGCTGAGCCTGGAATGGGCCTGGGTCATCCGGCTGCTGGTGCTGGCCTCGGCCGCGGCCCTCGTGCTCTGTCTGCTGCGGCTGGTGCCCCGGCGGCGGCTGCCGCTGATCTCCACGCTGGGCGCGGGCGGCTTCACGATCTACCTGCTGCACCCATTGGTCATACTGCCGGTCCGGGAGCAGGGCTGGATCTCACACGTGGACTCCCCGGTCGAGATCGTCGGTCTGGTGCTGTGCGCGGTCCTGCTGACGATGGTGCTGGGGTCCCCGCCGGTGCGCCGCCTGGTCCGTCCGCTGACCCGGCCGTCCGCAGGCTGGCTGTTCGCCCCCGCCACGCCCGGGCCGCAGCAGCCTGAGCGTGTACCTGCGCAAGTACCGCCCGCGGGGGAGCCCGTGCGCACGCCGTAGTCCTCCGCGGTGGGCTCTGCCGATTTCTTCATGCGGAAGACACTGCCGAGGACGCCGGGGCGGCGGAGTTCGCGCCCGAGGAACATGTTCGAGGCGATGTCTGCGTGTGCTGCCCGGCGGCGGACCTGCGAACACGGCAGCAACCCCGGCCTGCTCGGTTGCCGGTCCAGGGAACATCGCGCCCGAACCGCTGACGCATCGGCCTCGCCGTCCCCGAGGGATAAGGCGGCAACGGCCACCGGCGCGCTCCGGGCCACCATGGCGCTGACCGACCCACCGTGTGCCGGCGTCAGGAAGCGGCGTCGATGAGAGCCTGGAGCAGGCGTTGGGGGTCTTCCGCGAGCCTGTTGCAGACGTAGAGCCACCATTCGGTGCCGAAGACGACGTACTCACGCGTGGGGTGGCCATGCCCCGCCATGGCGTCGAGGCGGTCGGGGCCAAGGCCGAGGAGGGTTTCGAACTCCCAGGGGGCGGTCTCCTGGCCCTTCCCCCCGAGGTGGCCGTCGATGCGGTGGATCAGGTCCCAGTCATGGGTGGCGAACGAACACAGGTGGCCCGAGTCGGCCAGCTGTTCCGCGTACGTGAGGTAGGCGGCGGTCAGGGCGGGCGCTTCGCGCGGGTGGGCGATGCTCTCGGGTTCCAGGAAGGCGCCCTTGACCAGGCGGACGCGGCCGGGACGAGTGAGGAGTTCGGCCAGGTCATCGGCTGTGCGGTACAGGCGCGCCTGCACGGTCACACCCACGTGGTCGAACCGCTCGCACAGGGTGCGGTGCAGGTTCAGCACGGCGTCGGTGCGGTCGGACCCCTCGGCCGAGATCATCATTTCACGGCCGGTCTCGGCGGTTGCCTGCGCGATGCTGGCGGCGTTGGCCAGGGCGAGTTCCTCGTCGACTGCGAGGCCGATGTGGGAGAGATCTAGGGATATCGAGCAGCCGGGCGGCAGAAGCCGGGCGGCGTCGAGGAACACGGCGGTTTCGGCCGTGGCCCGCTGCTCGTCGCGGCAGCTTTCGCCCATGTACTCGACGCTCACGCGGTGGCCGTCGGCAAGGATGTGCTTCACACGGTCCAGTGCGTCGGACAGGCGGTCACCCGCCACGAAGCGCCCTGCGACCTTGCGGGCCAGTGGACCCAGGACCGGATCCTCCGGGACGCGCCACTTCAGCGTTTCGTCGAGCGCGAGCCGGCGCAGGACCTGTGCGGCCTGTGCCGAAGGCGCGGAGGTGCCTGTGGGGGAGGGATGCGTGGTCATGGGGTGCCCTCGCTGTCGGTGCGATGCCTGGAACGGCCACGAGCCTTCCAGGGACGAGGCATCCGGCGGGAGTGGCAGAAAAGACAGGTAGGCTGAAATTCCTGCCACCGCATCCAGCGCGGAAGGAGCCCGGCTCTCATGCTTCGCGATGTCGCCGTCCTGGCTCTCGAAGGCAGCCACGCCTTCGAACTGGGCGTGTTCTGTGAGGTCTTCGGCATTGACCGGAGCGACGGCGGGCTGCCCGTGTACGACTTCGCCCTTGTCGCCGCCGCGGGCGACAGTGTGCCCACCCGGCACGGCTTCGACGTGCGGGCCCCTCATGGCCTGGACCGGCTCGCCTCCGCGGATCTCGTCTGCGTCCCGGCGTACGACCTGAGGGTGCGGCAGCCGGACCGCCTGGCCGTCGAGCTGCGTGCCGCCGTCGAGCGCGGCGCCAGGGTCCTGAGCATCTGCACCGGCGCGTTCCTCCTGGGCGAGGCGGGCCTGTTGGACGGGCGGCGCTGCACGACTCACTGGCACTGCACAGAGGAGCTCTCCCGCCGCTACCCGGGGGCCAGGGTCGAGTCCGACGTACTGTACGTCGACGAGGATCCGGTGATCACGGGGGCGGGCACCGCCGCCGGCGTCGACACCTGCCTCCACCTGGTCCGCAAGGAACACGGCAGTGCCGTTGCCAACGCCATCGCCCGCCGCATGGTCGCACCCCCGCACCGGGAAGGCGGCCAGCGCCAGTACCGGGAACGCCCCCAGCCCCGGGAAGGCACCGGACCCCTCACCCCCGTCCTGGACTGGATCGAAGCCAACCTCGACCAGAACCTGACCGTCGAGGCCATGGCCCGCCGCGCCCACCTGTCCCCCCGCACCTTCGCCCGCCACTTCCAGCAGGAAACCGGAACCACCCCCGCGCAATGGCTGACGGCACAGCGCGTCCTGCTCGCCCAGCACCATCTGGAAACCACCGACGCCCCGATCACCGCCATCGCCCAACGGTCCGGCTTCGGCACCGTCGACAACCTGCGTCACCACTTCGCCCGACGGCTGGGCACCACGCCCCAGGCCTACCGGCGCACCTTCCGTACCCCGCACGAGGTCTCACCGTCTTCGGTGGGCGCGTAGAGCCATGGCCCCTGGGCCCGGCTGAGCGGAACGGGGCCACGTGCGGGACGGTTACAGGGGCGGACGCTTGCGCCGTGCGGGTTCTTGGCGGCCAGGGCGAGTCCCCCGGTCCGGGAGTGGGCGGCGTCCTCGTGCTCGATGTCGACGGCCATGTCCGGGCGATCCCGGCAAGCCGCGCGGGAACTCGGACCAGTACGCGGTGTCTGACCAGTCCGCGGTGAACGACGTGTCCAGGACGCCCCGGATAGCGGCGCCCGGGCAGAGCGTCGCGGCCTTCGCGGCGCCGTGGAACACCAGCGGGCCCAGCCACGAGGGGTTGAAGGCCCGTCACGCGTCCACGGACGGGAGAGCGCGGGACGAGCCGGCGAGGCGAAGGCGGCAGGCGGCACTCGCCGAGAGGTGTCCCGCCGCTATGCCGTTTCTCGCAGGCCGGGCCCTTTCTTAGCGGGAGGTTAGATCTGGGTGCCGGACCTTGTACGGGCTCGGGAGCCGCCCGCATGCTCATGCGCATTCCCCGCATCGGGGCATCCCCCCGCTTCCCGCCAGGGACGACTTCCGTCTGGAGCCGCCATGTCATCCGCTGCCGTCACGCACGGGACACCCCCCGAAGACCTGCGTGCGAAACGCCGCCTCGCCCTCGTCGGCGGGTCTCTGGGCAACCTTGTCGAGTGGTACGACTGGTTCGTCTACGCCAGCTTCGCGATCTACTTCGCCGACTCGTTCTTCCCCGGCGACAACCCGACCACCCAGCTGATGAACACCGCCGGAATCTTCGCCGTCGGCTTCCTGATGCGCCCGGTCGGCGGCTGGGTGCTCGGCCGCGCCGCGGACCGGCACGGACGCAAGAGCGCACTCACCCTCACCGTCACCATGATGTCGGTGGCCGCCCTGCTGATCGCCCTCGCCCCCACCTACGACCAGGCCGGCTACTTCGGTGCCGTGGTGCTGCTGCTGGCACGACTGCTGCAGGGCATGAGCATCGGCGGCGAGTACGCCGCCAGCGCCACTTATCTGACCGAGGCCTCCGCCCGCAACCGGCGCGGCCTCGGCTCCTCCTTCCAGTACGTGTCGATGACCTGCGGTCAGATCCTCGGCCTCGGCATCCTCATCACGATGCAGCACACGCTGACGACCGCCCAGTTGGAGAGCTGGGGCTGGCGCATCCCGTTCGTGCTCGGCGCGCTCTTCGCGCTGGTCGTGTTCTGGCTGCGACGCCGGCTGACGGAGACCGACGCGTTCACCGAGGAGAACGGTGAGGACGGCCACGACGACAACACACGCGGCACGCTCAAGGTGCTGTGGCAGCACCGCCGCCAGGCGGGCCTGGTCATGGCGCTCACCCTCGGCGGGACGGTGGCCTACTACACGTACACGACCTACCTCACCAAGTACCTGATCGGCAGCGCGGGCATGGAGAAGACCACCGCCACGCTGGTGAGCTTCACCGCCCTCACCGTCTTCGCCGTGCTCCAGCCCTTCGCCGGGATGCTGTCCGACCGGATCGGCCGCCGCCCTCTGCTGATCACCTTCGCGGTCGGCTGCACCGTCGGCACCTACCCGATCATGACCGCACTCGGCTCGGCGTCCTCGTACTGGTCCGCGCTCGGACTCTCACTGCTCGCCCTGGTGATCATCACCGGCTACACCTCGATCAACGCGGCGGTGAAGGCGGAGCTCTTCCCCACCCGCGTGCGAGCCCTCGGCGTGGCCCTGCCGTACGCGATCGCCAACGCCCTCTTCGGGGGCACGGCGGAGTACGTGGCGCTGTGGTTCAAGGACAGCGGCCACGAGACCATGTTCTTCTGGTACGTGTCCGGGTGCGCGATGATCTCCCTGATCACCTACGTCCTCATGCCGGACACCCGCAATGCCGCGCTCAGCCGCGCCGAGACCGAGGCGGACGCCGACCGTGACCTGGGGACGGCGGCCCCTCCCGTCGAAGCTGTCCGCTGACCCGAGTTGAACCCACTGTGACCTGGGCGAGCCGCTTCCGTAAGCTGCTGCCCAGGTCACAGCGGCACAAGGACTCACATGCACGCGCTTCTCGTCGAAGACGACGACCGCATGGCCCAGGCCCTGGGCACCGCCCTCGCCCAGCGCGGGCACACCGTCCGCAGAGTCGGCCGGGCCATGGACGCCCTGCGGTACGTCCGCGAGGCGCAGTTCGTGCTGCTCGATCTCGGGCTGCCGGACCTCGACGGTCTCGACCTGCTGCGGCGCCTGCGCACCGTCTGTGACGCGCCGCTGATCGTGGTCACCGCCCGCTGTGATGAGCGCGACATCGTGCTGGGGCTGCGCGCCGGCGCGGACGACTATGTGGTCAAGCCGTTCCGGATGAACGAACTGATGGCCCGGATCGACACCGTGCGCCGCCGGACCGGGACGCCGTCGTTCCGTACGGAGGACGAAGGGGCCCCCGTCCGCGCCGGCGACGTGGAGATCGACATCGCGGGCCGCGCGGTCACCGTCGCCGGGACCGAAGTGCGGCTCACCCGGCGCGAGTTCGACGTCCTCGCGTTCCTCGCCGCCCGGCCGGACCAGGTGCACTCCCGCGAGGAGATCCTGGACCGGATCTGGGGCGACGCCTTCCTCGCCGCCTCCCGCTCCCTGGACGTCCATGTGGCGGGCATCCGCGCCAAGACCGGCCGGTCCGACCTGGTCCGCACCGTCCGCGGCTTCGGCTACCAGCTGGGCTCCCCCCAGGTGGGCGGCGAGCGATGAGACGCAGACTCCTCGCCGTGCTCATGGTGCTGATGGGAGCCGCGACGCTGCTGCTCTCCCTGCCACTGGCCGGCTCCTACGCCGACGGGCGCACCGAGCACCTGCTGCTCCAGCGGCGCTCCGAGGCGGTGCGGTTCGCCGACCTCGCCGACCGGATGCGCACCGACGCCGACCGCACCGAGCTGTCCACTGAGATCCGCCGCTACACCGAGCTGTACGGGGCCTCGGTGAGCGTGGTCGACACGGCGGGACGCACCGTCGCCCGGGCAGGACCTGACACCCCTTCGTCCTCCGGCCCGGCGGCGGAAGAGGGCCTGCGCCGGGCCCTGACCGGCCGTTCCACCGAAGGGCTGCCGACGATCCGTCCCTGGGGACCGGACACGGTGGTGCTGGCCGAGCCGGTCGGGCGGGACGAGCGGGTGAGCGGAGCGGTACTGCTGACCGTCTCCACCGACGCCGCCCGCAGGGACGTGACGCACCGCTGGTCCCTCATCGCCGCCGGCGCGCTCGCCGCGTTCTCCGCCGCGGCCCTGGTCGCGGTGGGCATCGCCCGGTGGCTGATGCGCCCGGTCCGCGACCTGGACCGGGCCGTGGAGGGCCTGGCCTCCGGAAGACTGAAGGCACGGGCCGTCTCCGACACCGGTCCACCGGAGCTGCGCAGCCTGCGGCAGCACTTCAACACCATGGCCGAGGCCATGGCCGACTCCATCGGCCGCCAGCGCGACTTCGTCGCCGACGCCTCCCACCAACTGCGCAACCCGCTGGCCACCCTTGTGCTGCAACTGGAGAACGTCGAGCCGCACGTCTCACCCGGCCCCGGCCGGGCCGAGCACGCCCGCGCCCTGGACGAGGCGGAACGCCTGGAGGAACTGCTCGACGGCCTCCTCGCCCTGGCACGCGTGGAATCCGGCACCACGGAACCGGCCGAGCAGGACGTGTCACGTGCCGTACGCGAACGGGTCGTGGCCTGGACCCCGGTGTTCCACGGGGCCGGGGTGGAGCTGACCGCGTCGGCCGTCGCGGACGGCCTGCGGACGCGAGCCGTGCCCGACGCGGTGGGCAGGATCCTGGACGCGCTCCTCGACAACGCCGCCAAGTTCGTGCCGTCCGGCGGCCATGTCGAGGTGCGCGCCGTACTCCGGGACGGCGAGGTGGCCGTGCGGGTCGTCGACGACGGCCCCGGGGTGCCAGAGGAGCAGGTGCCCCTGCTGCTACGGCGGTTCGCCAGGGCGCCCGAGCACCAGAACGTTCCCGGCAGCGGGCTCGGCCTGGCCATCGCCGACGAGCTCGCCCGCCTCAGCGGCGGCCGGCTCGTCGTGACCGGCAACGCCCCGCACGGCCTCGCCGTGGAGCTCCGGCTGCCGTCCTGCTGAGTGCCGGACGCCTGTTCAGTCGTACACCGACCGGTAGTAGGCGACCGCACCGGGGTGCAGCGGCACCTCGCCGGTGGAGATGGCGAACCTGGGCTCCAGCCGGGCGCCCGCGGTCACCTCCCGCAGCAGCACCCGCCACCGGTCGAACACCACCTGGAGCACCTCGCGCACCGCGTGCTCCGGCACACCGGCACGGGCCATCAGATAGTTGCCGATTCCGATGGTGCCCACCGGCTTCGTCAGTCCGTACGCCCCGGCAGGAATCGTGACGGCCGTGTAGACGGGGCCGTACCGCTCGCGCAGCGCGCCCACGTGGCCCTCCAGCGGCACAAACCGCAGCGGCAGCTCACGTGCCAGCGTCGACAGCGCGGGGGTCGGCACCCCTCCGGACCAGACCAGCGCGTCCACCGTGCCCTCGCGCAGAGCCTTCACCGACGCGGCCAGTCCGAGGGGCCGTTCCTTCACCGCCCGCTCGCCGGTCAGCCCGGCCGCGCGCAGCAACCGCCCGGCCACCACCTGCACACCGGACCCCGCCGCGCCCGTGGCGACCGGCCGCCCGGCGAGATCGCTCAGCGAGCGCACCGGCCCGTCCACCCGTACGACGAGGTGCGTGTAGTTGACGTAGACCCGGGCGAGCGCCGTCACCGCGGCCCGGTGGGCGAACGGCGCCCTGCCCAGCACCGCGTCCTGCGCCGCGTCCGCCATGGCCAGGGCCAGCTCCACCGAGCCGTCGTCCAGCTTCCGCAGATTGTCCACACTGGCCGAGGTGCTCACCGGAACGATCTCCAGTCGGCGTCCGCTCCCCGCGACCGCCTTCGCCAGGGCCTTGCCGAAGGCGTTGTAGGGCCCTCCCTCGGGCCCCGTCGCGAACCGCAGCCGCCGTACAGGCTCCGTGTCCTGCGCGCACCCGGCCGCCAACGCCGCCGCGGCCACACCGAGTGAGGCCTCCAGCATGCGTCGACGGCTCACCGATGAGCTGGTCACCAGCGAAGAGTAGCCGCCGCCGGTGGTCCCGACCCGCGCAGGCCTGTGCACTGCGGGCGCTGCGCTCCGCGTATCGACGCGGGCGCAGGCCGTTCCGCCGCGGAATCGGGCGACGCGGTGCTCGCCGTCGTCGAGGCGCAGCGGATCAGTCGGTGCCGACGACACCTCGTCGACCGTGGCGGCGCATGAAACACGGCGGTCGAGTGGTCCCGTGATCCCGGGCACAGGCCGGCGAGGCTTGATCATCCGCGTGTTAGCCTCCGGCCGTGACTTCCCCGGCTCTGGACGCACCCGCACCTGAACTGCTGGATCTGTTCGGTGACGGGTTCGTGCGCGACCCCTACCCCTGGCTTGACGCCCTCCGTTCGGACTCTCCCGTGCACCACGATCCGGTCACCGGGCTCTGGCTGGTGAGCCGCCACCGTGAGGTGCGCCGGGTACTCCTCGAGCCGGACGTCTTCCGCCCGGACAACGCCCAGAACGCCGTGACGCCGCTGCCCATCGCCGTGCTGCGGGTGCTCGCCAGGGCCGGCTTCAGTCTCGCGCCCGCCCTCGCCAACAACGGCACCGACAGTCACCCGGGGCTCCGGCGAGCAGTTACCCGGTTCTTCAACGCCGAGCGCGTAGCGGCCGCCGTCCCGGTGATCGAGCGTATCGCCGAGGAGTTGCTCGACGCGGCGCAGCACGAGACCGACGCCGTCGGCAGCTGCGACCTGTTCTCCTCCTTCGCCCAGATCCTCCCGTGCCGCGTGCTGATGGAACTGCTGGGCATCCGCGGAGTCGAGCCGTCCACCCTCATACGCTGGAGCGACGCAGCACTGGAGCTGTTCTGGGGCGCGCCCGCCCTGGAGCGGCAACTCGAACTCGCAGAACGGGTCGGAGAGTTCAACCAGTGGTTGACCGAGACCGTCCGTGGCACCACGGCCCCACCGGGTTCCTTCATCGGTTCGCTTGCCCGCCACCGCCTGCCCGACGGCGAGCCGCTCGACCTGGCGACGGCAGTCGGTGCCTGCTTCTTCGTCTTCGTCGCAGGGCAGTCCACCACGGGACAGCTCATCTCCACTGTGCTGCGCCGGGCGCTCACCGAGCCCGGCCTGTGGCCGCGTCCGGCGTCCGAGCCGGGCCTGGCCGAGGGCTGGGTGGAGGAGGTCCTGCGGCGGGAGCCGCCGGTGACCACCTGGCGACGGGTCACCGCGCGACCCGTGGAGCTCGGCGGGGTGCACCTGCCCGCCGGCGCCCAGCTCCTGCTGATGCTCATGGGAAGCGGATCCGACCCGGAGGTCTTCACCTCCCCGGAGCGGATGTGCCCGCACCGGAAGAACATCCGCCATCACCTGGCCTTCGGCGTCGGCCGCCACCGCTGCCCGGGCGCGTCCCTGGCCCGGACGGAGGCCGCGATCGCGCTTCGTGCGGTTGCCTGCCGACTGCCGGATGCGCGGCTTGTGCCGGACGGGGGAGAGGCGCCGATGCTCGGACTGCTGTCCTTCCGGGCACCTTTGAGCGTTGTGATCGAGCACCGCTGACCGTGCCCCGGCCGACCGCCAGGGCAGGGGCTCAAGGCACCCCAGGGCATCAGGCCGCAGTGCCCCGGCACGAAGCGCGGTGGAGGGTGTGTGGCGAGGACGTCGTGCGGTCAGCCCTGGTCAACGGGACGCGGGCTGCCGGGCGAATCGGATACGGACTGCCGGGCGACCGCGAGCACGAGCCGGGCCGTGCTCTCCACGAACTCCCTGTCGACGGGCGCGCCGAACACGAGCACGCGGTAGTGCAGCGGCCCGAGCAGCAGATCCACCAAGTGGTCGACGGTCCGGTCGTCGAGGGTGAGATCGTGATCACGCGCGAGGAGCGTGCGCAGGCCGGCCGCGTCGCGCTCGCGCTGGTCCCGCAGGAATCCGGCTCGCAGTGATTCGGCCGTCTCCTCGTCCAGTCGGGCATGGCCGCGCAGGGCCTGCAGCAGCCGGCCGGCAGGTTCCTCGAAGAAGTCGGCCACCCGCTGCAAGTGCGTCGCGAGGTCCTCTTCGGGGCTGCACTCGCGGGTTCGGCGCTGCGGCGGATCCGGCTCAGGAGGCGTGCTTGCGGGTGCGGACCAGACTGAGCAGTACGCCGAGGCAGAGCGCGGCGACCACCGCGCTGAACGTCTCCCCGCGGGGCGCAGACCGGTCTCCCGGATCAGGACTCCCACCCCGATGGCCGGCGCCGCGAGCTGACGGAGCCGCAGCACGACCCCGACGAGCCGTCCGCCCTCGAGAAGAGGACCGCGCCCGCCGACGCCGGCTGCAAGCGGCAGACCGGCTACATCGGCACCGTAGCGATCATGGACCCGAGGCCGGGCCGGGTCCGGTCTGACGCAGGGTGTCGCGCAGGCGCCGCAGGTCGTTCGCGGGCCGTCCCAGGCCGTTGATCTGCAGCCGGGCCGCCTCGGTACCGGCGCCGGTGTGCAGGGCGAAGGCCAGATCCATCGACTGGCGCACCATCCACTGGTCGTAGGCCAGCAGTCGCCCTGCGTAGCCCTGGGCCTCCACCAGGTCGGCTTCGGTCAGCGGCAGGTCCCCGAGCCGTGCCTGAAGCCGGTGGAAGGTCGAGCCGGCGCGTCCGCAGCGCTGTGCGGTCTGCCCGGACACCTTGCCCGGCGCGCCGCACGCCGCCACCGCCTCATCGGCGAACTGCAGGGCGGTCACCGCGTCGTCCAGTACCGCGAGCAGCGCCCGTACCTGTGCCGTGCGGGAGAGGCCGACGGGCTCTGAGCGACGGCGACGCAGGTGTGCGAGATGGTGCAGGGCGTGGCGCCACAAGCCGGTGGCGGGAAGCGGCACGGACGGGGCGGTCGCACTGGGTACGGGCATGACTCCTCCGGTCAGCATGGCTTGACCAGGCACGGTCTGCGCAGGCCCCGCCGTTCAGGTGCACCCCGGCATCCTCCCGGAGGGGATGTGCTCCCTCCAGTGTGCGCCTCGGCCGAACCCGGGCCGGTCGGGTGTCGCCGCCCCCGTCCCGGCCGCACCGCTCGCCGCTCAGGCCCGGCCGTCCGGTCCCGTCATCTCGTCCAGCGGGGTGGTTTCGCGCCCTGCTCCGTACCTTCGGTGGTTCCTGCGGCGGTGGTGGGTCACCCCGTTCACCGCCGTGGCCAGGCCGAGGCAGAAGATGAGCGCCAGCGCGAGGCCGGCACAGAAGACGGCGAGCGTGTTCATGGTGGCCAGGTCGCGATCGAGGATCGACACGGCGTACTCGGGGCCGCCGGACAGGTTGTCGGCGATCACCAGGCCGGTGAAGGCGGCGGCGGCCGCGAGGAGGAGCAGTCCGATGAACAGCATCCGAGTCACCTCCTCCGGGGATTCGTGCTGCTTGTGCGTGTACCCGGGATCCCGTGCGGCATACGAAAGGCGACGTGGACGCGGCCGCTCACCGGGGGTCTGTCCCGGGCCGTGGAGTGAAGGTGTAGGCCTCGGGGTCGAACCGAGCCAGCCGTCGGCGCATCCGGCCCGTCGACCAGGGCCAGCTGAAGCTGTTGAGGCCGTTGCCGTCGAGGTAGTAGCTCGAGCATCCGCCCGCGTTGTACACGGTGGTCGGCAGTGCTTGCTGGACTTCGGCGTTGAACGCGGCCTGGACTTCGGGGCGTACGTCCATGGCCGCCCAGCCCCTCTGCCGTACATGGCGTACGGCACCTGCCACGTACTCGAGTTGTGCTTCGAGGACCATGAAGGCCGAGGAGTGGCCGGTGCCCAGGTGCGGTCCGAGGAGGACGAACGCGTTGGGGAATCCACTGACCGTGGTTCCCAGGTAGGCGTCCGGGCTGCCCTTCCAGTGGTCGTCCAGGCCGGCACCGTCGGCGTCGAACACGCGGCGGGCGATGGGCATGTCGAGGATGTGGAAGCCCGTGCCGAGGATGATGGTGTCCACATCCGCGATGCTGCCGTCCGCGCCGAGGACACGGTTGCCCTGCACGGCCTTGACCGCCGTGGCGTGGACGGTGACGTTGGGCCGGGTCAGAGCGGGGTAGTACGTGTTCGACATCAGCAGGCGTTTGCAGCCCAGGGTGTAGTCGGGGGTCAGTGCCCGGCGCAGCCGGGAGTCCTTGACCGTCGCTCTGAGGTGGAACGTGCCCAGCTTCTGGACCGCGCGCAGAAGGGACGGGTGGCGGAAACCCACTCCCAGGGCCTCCATCGCCGCGTATTCCGTGTTGCGCAGGGCGCGTTGCGCTCCCGGAAAGCGGCGCATGAGCCATCGTTCGGCGCGCGGCACGTGGTGGTCGGGCTTGGGCAGCACCCACTGGGCGGTGCGTTGGAACAGGTGCAGCCGAGTGACACGCGGCTGGATGGCGGGCACGAACTGCACCGCCGATGCGCCGCTGCCGACGACGGCGACGCGCGCGCCCGTCAGTTCGTGGTCGTGGCGCCAGCGCGAGGAATGGAAGACCACCCCGGGGAAGTCGGCCAGGCCGGGGATGTCGGGGAACAACGGTTCATGCCAGGGGCCCGCCGCTGCGATCAGGACGCGGGCCGTGTAGCGGTCGCGGTTCGTCTCGACGTGCCAGCGGGCGTCCTGGGGCTGCCACTGCGCACGTACGGCTTCGGTGCCGAAGTGGATGTGCGGTGTGACTCCGTGGGCGGCCGCGGTGTCGCGCAGGTAGGTGCGGATCTCGGACTGGCCGGCGAAGGCACGCGTCCACTCGGGGTTCGGCGCGAACGAGTAGGAGTACAGGGCGGAGGGGACGTCGCAGGCGCAGCCCGGGTAGGTGTTGTCCCGCCAGGTGCCGCCCAGTTCGTCCGCCTTCTCGATGAGGACGACATCGTGCACGCCGGACTGGCGCAGCTTGACGGCTGCGCCGATGCCGGAGAGGCCGCTGCCGATGATCAGTACCTCCACGTCGTGAGTCTCCCGGGTGGCGGTGACCGTCGGACCATCGGTTCGGGGCATGTCAGGCTCCTGTCCGGGGGTGGGGACGGCTGCCGGGGACGTGCGGCGGAGGGGGCTCTCGGAGGAGGTCGCGGACGAGGGCCCGCGTGGTCCGCAGCGACGTCTCCAGGACCGCCAGGCGGCGGCGTGCGTCCATGAAGTTGCCGCCCATCACGTCCAGATCCGCGGCAGTGGGCTCGATGCGGACGACATGGGTGCCCGCCGCGCGCAGGGCGGCGCACTCGGCATTGAGTGTGCGGGTCATGACACGGCGCAGCAGCGCTTCGGCCCTGCCGAGTCCTCGTCGCCGCCCGGGCGAGAGCGAGCTCATCGGCGCCAGGACGTACACCTCGTCGAGTGCGCGGGGCACGAGAACGTCGGCCGAGGTCGGGGAGCTGATGCCACCGTCCGCGTAGCGCCGGCCGGCGATGCGCACCGGGGGGAACCAGCCGGGGACCGCCCAGGACGCGCGGAGCGCGTCACGCAACGCGGCCCGCGGAGCGTCAGGGTGGCCGAAGACCGTACGCCGGCCCGTGTCGAAGTCGGTCGCCACCAGCCAGGTCGCGGGATGCTGAACCCACTTCCCCTCAGGTGCCAGGGCGTCGGCGAGCACCGCCAACCAGTCCGCGTCGCCTCGTCCGCGTGGTAGGAGGCCGGACAGCCCGGTCTGCACAGGCAGGGCGCCGCCCATCGCCCGGGCCGCGAGCCGAGGTGATCCGAGAAGGGCCGCGGGGCGGGGCGGAATGCGCCCGGGCGGCGCCGCGAAGTGGCGCAGCAGCTCCGGACGGGCGCTGCCCCGGGCGAGCTGAGCGGCCAGCAGTTCGTCCACGCCGATGCCGCTGCCCAGCATGGCCGCCACTTCCGCCCCGGCCGAGGTACCCACCAGCACATCGGCGCCGCGAAGGTCCCATTGCAGAGCCTGCTGAAGGGAGTGCAGGGCGCCGATCGTCCAGGCGGCACCGAGAGTTGCGCCGCAGCCCAGCACGAGTCCGCGAGAAGGGACCGTGTTCGTGCCCGTCATGGTCACCGAGCTCTCCGCCCATTCGAGATACCGAGGAGATCGGGATACTAGCGGTATCTGAAGGGGGCTGAACAGCCCACGGCGGAGATAGGATCCGAGAGCTCATGGGCTTCGTGGGAAGCCGCGCAAGGACGGGAAAGGGAACGCACATGGCCCGCCTCAGCCGCGTCGAGAGTCAGGAACGCACGCGCGGGCGGCTCGTCGCCACCGCGCGGGAGCTGTTCCTGCGCAAGGGCTACACCGCGACTTCTCTCAGCGACGTGGCGGAGAGCGCCGGCTACTCCAAGGGCGCGGTGTACTCGAACTTCCGCAACAAGGACCGCCTCTGCCTCGCCGTCCTCGACGACATCCGAGCCGAACAGCTGGCCCTGCTCACGGATGCCGTCATGCGCGCCGACCGGATCGACGATCGCCTTGCGGCCTTCGCCGCGTGGGGCGAAGCACACATCGGTGATGAGGCCTGGACGACGCTCGAGGTCGAGTTCCTCACCCGGGCCCGCCATGACGACGAGCTGCGGCACGAGGTCACGGCACGCGTCGAAGCCGTCCGCGAGGCGCTGGCTCAGCTCCTCGAAGCGTTGGCCAAGGAACTCGGCGCCGGTCTCGCCATGCCCGCCGACCAGGCCGCCATGGCCCTGCTGAGTCTCGGTATCGGGCTCGGCGTCCAGCGGGTCGCGGACCCGGCCGTACCCACCACCGTGCTCACCGACACTCTGCGTCTCATGCTGGGCGCTCAGTAGGAGAGCTGCCTCACGCTTCCTCACCCATTTGTCACCTGTGGAAAGGGTGGCGCCGCAGGGTGAGGTACCGGTGGCCCAGGGGGCGTCGGCCTGCCGTTCACCCGACTGTGAAAAACGTCCGGGCCGGCCCCTGCGGCCGGCCCGGACGCCGTGTTCGGATCAGGGTGCGATCAGACGAGGTCGAACCGGTCGAGGTTCGACACCTTGACCCACGCCGCGACGAAGTCGTTCACGAACTTCTCCTTCGCGTCGTCGCTCGCGTAGACCTCCGCGAGCGCGCGCAGCTCGGAGTTCGAGCCGAAGACGAGGTCGGCACGGGTGGCGGTCCACTTCACCTCGCCCGTGGCGTCGTCGCGGGCCTCGAAGGTGCTCTGGTCCTCGGACGTCGCCGTCCACGTCGTACCCAGGTCGAGCAGGTTGACGAAGAAGTCGTTGGTCAGGACGCCCGGCGTTCCGGTGAAGACGCCGTGCTGCGACTGCTGGTAGTTCGCGCCAAGTACGCGCAGGCCGCCGACGAGGACCGTCAGCTCGGGGGCGCTCAGGGTCAGCAGGTTCGCCTTGTCGATGAGCAGGTACTCCGCGGGGAGGCGGTTGCCCTTGCCGACGTAGTTGCGGAAACCGTCGGCAACCGGCTCGAGCGCGGCGAACGACTCCACGTCGGTCTGCTCCTGCGACGCGTCCACACGACCCGGCGTGAAGGGGACCTCCACGTCGAAGCCGGCGTCCTTGGCGGCCTTCTCGACGCCCGCCGCACCGGCGAGCACGATGAGGTCGGCGAGGGAGACCTGCTTGCCGCCCGCGGCGTTGAAGGACTCCTGGATGCCTTCCAGGGTGCGCAGCACCGTCGCCAGCTGGTCGGGCTGGTTGACCTCCCAGCCGCGCTGCGGCTCCAGGCGGATTCGCGCGCCGTTGGCGCCGCCGCGCTTGTCGCTGCCGCGGAACGAGGAGGCCGCGGCCCACGTGGTGGACACGAGCTGGGACACCGTGAGGCCCGAGGCCAGGACCTGCTCCTTGAGGGAGGCGATGTCCGCGGCGTCGACGGTCTCGCCCGTCGCCTCGGGGAGGGGGTCCTGCCACAGCAGCACCTCGGAGGGGACCTCGGGGCCGAGGTAGCGCACGACGGGGCCCATGTCGCGGTGCGTCAGCTTGAACCACGCGCGGGCGAACGCGTCCGCGAACTCGTCGGGGTTCTCCAGGAAGCGACGCGAGATCTGCTCGTAGACCGGGTCGAAGCGGAGCGAGAGGTCGGTCGTGAGCATCGTCGGGGCGTGGCTCTTCGACGAGTCGTGGGCGTCGGGGATGGTGCCGGCGCCGGCGCCGTCCTTCGCCACCCACTGGTGGGCACCGGCGGGGCTCGTGGTCAGCTCCCACTCGTAACCGAAGAGGTTCTCGAAGAAGTTGTTGCTCCACCGGGTGGGCGTGGTGGTCCAGATGACCTCCAGACCGGAGGTGATGGCGTCCGCGCCCTTGCCGCTGCCGTAGCTGTTCTTCCAGCCGAAGCCCTGCGCCTCGATCGGGGCGGCCTCGGGGTCGTCGCCGACGTGGTCCGCCGGACCGGCACCGTGGGTCTTGCCGAAGGTGTGACCGCCCGCGATCAGGGCGACCGTCTCCTCGTCGTTCATCGCCATCCGGCGGAACGTCTCACGGATGTCGCGGGCAGCGGCGATCGGGTCCGGGTTGCCGTTGGGGCCCTCCGGGTTGACGTAGATGAGGCCCATCTGGACGGCACCGAGGGGGTTCTCGAGCTCACGGTCGCCGGTGTAGCGCCGGTCGTCGAGCCATGTGGTCTCGGGACCCCAGTAGACGTCCTCGTCGGGCTCCCACACATCGGCGCGACCGCCGGCGAAGCCGAAGGTCTTGAAGCCCATCGACTCCAGGGCGACGTTGCCGGCGAGGATCATGAGGTCGGCCCACGAGAGGTTCTGGCCGTACTTCTTCTTGACCGGCCACAGCAGACGGCGGGCCTTGTCGAGGTTGCCGTTGTCCGGCCAGCTGTTGAGGGGCGCGAAGCGCTGCTGGCCGGCGCCGGCGCCGCCGCGTCCGTCGCTGATGCGGTAGGTGCCGGCGCTGTGCCACGCCATGCGGATCATGAACGGGCCGTAGTGGCCGAAGTCGGCCGGCCACCAGTCCTTCGAGTCCGTCAGAACCTCGGCGATGTCCCGTTTCACGGCCGGGAGGTCGAGGCTCTTGAACGCTTCCGCGTAGTCGAACTCCTCGCCGAGCGGGTTGGACACGGCGGGGTTCTTGGCAAGGATCTTCAGGTTGAGCCGCTCCGGCCACCACTGGCGGTTGCCTCCGCCCTGGGTCGGGTGCGCGGCGCGTCCGTGCGCGACCGGGCAGCCGCCCGCCTCCTCCGGCTTCGGGTCGGTGACGATTGCGTCGTGGTTCTCAGGCATGGAAATCCTTCCGAACTGGGTGGATCACGGTGCTGAAGTGCGGGCGGTGGAGCAGTCGGGGCACAGGCCCCAGTAGATGACCTCCGCCTCGTCGATCGCGAAGCCGCGGTCGTCGGACGCGGTCAGGCACGGGGCGTGGCCGACCGCGCAGTCGACGTCGACGACGGCACCGCACGACCGGCACACGAGGTGGTGGTGGTTGTCCCCGACGCGGCCCTCGAACCGGGCCGGGCTGCCGGGCGGCTCGATACGGCGCACGAGTCCCGCCGTGGTGAGCGCGTGCAGCGCCTCGTACACGGCTTGAACGGAGATGTGGCCCACGCGGTCGCGTACCCCGGCGGCGATCGCCTCGACGTCGAGGTGGTCGCCGGCCCGGACGGTCTCGAGCAGCGCGACGCGAGCTGCCGTCACCCGCAGGCCGGCACCGCGCAGCTCCTCAGCGGCGGTCGGAAGCTGGGATGCGGTCATGCCGCCGAACCTACCCTCATAAACACGAACGATTCAAGAGAACGAATAATGCAAGTTTTATGTGCCCTGTTGATCAGTGTTTGACCCGTTATAGCGGTGCCCGTCGCTCGCGGACGCGAGATCGACGGGAGACACGGGCAGCGCCTCCGCGGATCATCCGCGGAGGCGCCGGGGAGCGGGGTGGGCCGTCAGGCCTTCTGCTGGGTGAAGCGGACGCTGTTCCCGAAGGGGTCGCGCAGGCCGCAGTCGATTCCGTACGGGCGTTCGGTGGGTTCCTCGGTGAACTCGACGCCCCGGCCGAGCAGCGTCTCGTACGTCTTGCGGCAGTCGTCCGTGCTGAAGATCAGATGGCCGCCCGTAGCGCCCTTGGTCAGCAGCTCGCGGACCCGCTGCGCCGTTTCCTCGGACATGGCGGGAGGGCCCGGCTTCTCGAGCAGGATCTGCCGCTCCGGGTGGCCGGGGACGTTGACGGTCAGCCAGCGCATGAAGCCGAGGTCGGCGTCGGTGTGCACCTCCAGGCCGAGTTTGCCGACGTAGAAGTCGAGGGCCTCGTCCTGGTCGAGGACGTAGATCTGGGAATGGGTGATGGCGGTGAACATGTGCCTCACGCTACCGAGCGGGCACCGCGAAAACTTGTCCGAAACTGCTCTGTCGCGGACGGCACCGGCGCCGCGGACCATCACAAGTGCGGCCGCATCCACGCCATCGTGAAGCAGGTCGGTACGCCCGCGGCCGCGGACTGCCCTGCCTCCTTGCGGTACGTCCTCGGCGACCGGCCGACGATGTCGCGGAACGTGCGGCTGAACGTGCCCGGGCTGCCGAAGCCGACCTCGAAGCAGATCTCCGTCACGCTGCGGTCGGTCTCCCGCAGCAGGAACATCGCACGCTCGACCCGGCGGCGCTGCAGATAGCGGTGCGGCGTCTCGCCGAACGTGGCCCGGAAGGTGCGCGTGAAATGCGCCTGGGACACATGGGCGATCCGGGCCAGGGCCGGGACGTCCAGCGGATGCGCGTAGGCGCGGTCCATCGCGTCCCGTGCCCGAAGCATCCGGCGGTTGGTGTCTTCCGCGCCACGGCTCACGGCGCCATCACACCACGGCCGGGGCCGGGGTGACCCGGGCCCGCCGGTGGCGCCCCCGCCACAGAGGAAGGCCGCCCCCGGTCAAGCGCGTCGGGTGAGAACGCTGAGCGAGTCGGCCGCGACGATCGCGCCGATGCTCGCCCACTCCGGCCGCTGGGCCCGGGCGCACCCCGGTACGGACCTGCAGCTGGTCCGCGCCAACTCGGCCACCGCCGGTCTGGCGGAGGGGTTCTGCGACCTTGCCGTCGTGCGCAGGCCGCCGGACGACCGACGCTTCGACTCCGCCGTCGGGGGCTGGAGCGGCGACTGTGCGCGACGGCCGGCGACGATTGCCTGGCGCGCCGTCGCTCCGTGCGGCTCGCCGACCCCAGCGGGCGCACCCTGCTCGTCGACCGGCGCACCGCTACCACGACAGCGGAACTGTGGCCGCCTGACGCCCGGCCCACGACCGAGGAGACGCACGACGTCGACGACTGGCAGACCGTGATCTCCGGCGGCCGCTGCGTCGGCGTGACGGCGGAGTCCACCGCCCACCGGTATCCGCGCCCGGAATCGTCTACCACCCGGTCCGCGACGCCCAGCCGATCGCCGTACGCCTCGCCTGGTGGCGGAGCGACCCGCATCCCGTCACCCAGGCGGCGATCGAACTGCTCACGGCCCCTACCGCGGCGGCTGACCGCTCGACGGCGGTGGCGCCCCGCAGTGCGCTCCGACTGCGAACGCTTCTTCCATCAGGACGGCGACTGCTGAAGGGCCCGGGCGGGGTCGCCCACCACGACCGCCACCGACGGGCGTCGGGGCGGCGGTCGAAGTGAGATCATCTGCGCATGGATGCGAGTGCCGAGCTCACGATGATCGCCGTCCCGCCCGGCACAGTCACGCTGTCGGACCGGCGGACGCAGCGCAGTTGGGAGGTCGAGCTCGCGCCCTACGGACTGGCCGCGCACCCCGTCACCCAGGAGCTGTACGCACACGTCACCGGCGGGCGCCCGAGTACTGCCCGGGGCGACCGGCTGCCCGTCGAATCCGTGTCGTGGTGGGACGCCGTCCGGTTCTGCAACGCCCTGTCCACACGCGACGGTCTGGTGCCCGCCTACCACCTCTCGCCCGACGACGAGACGGTCGAATGGGACATGGCCGCGGACGGGTACCGGCTGCCGCGCGAGGCGGAGTGGGAGCACGCCTGCCGTGCCGGCAGGCCCGGACCGCGCTACGGGCCGCTCGACGAGATCGCCTGGTACCGGGGCAACTCGCAGGAGCGGATCCGCGAAGTCGGAGGCAGGCGGCCCAACCCGTGGGGCTTCCATGACACGCTCGGCAACGTGTGGGAGTGGTGCTGGGACGTCTACGACGCCGACGTCTACGGCAGTTACCGGGTGCTGCGGGGCGGCGGCTGGTTCGACGAGCACTGGAGCTGCCGGGCCTCGGTACGGCGCCGCAGCCACCCCACCTTCCGGGTGGACGACGTGGGATTCCGCGTCGCGCGCTCCACGGCCTGAAGCCGGCGCACGGGGCGGGGCGCCAGCTCCCGGGACAGTTCCCGGACGCCCCGCGGCCGTGGGTACGGTCGCGGGGGCCTCGGACACGCGGGCCGGATCAGCCCTTGCGGGTGTTGATCTCCTCGGTGAGCTGGGGGACGACGTCGA